>NZ_CP098812.1:945263-1260351 GCF_036825535.1 Parasalinivibrio latis | reverse complement strand
AGGTATTCTGGCAGAGACATCTCCGCAGCCGGGTCTGATAATCCAGCGTCTGGGCGGTGGGACGGATGACTTCTCCGTCACTGATGCGATGTCAGTAGAGCAGGCTAACCTTGGTCTGGAACTCGGCGGCAAGCTGGCGGAAGAGCTTCATTCACGCGGTGTGAATACCCTCAGTCTCGGAGAGATGGGCATTGGCAATACATCATCTGCTTCAGCGTTAATGGGGGCACTTCTGACCCTAACCGCTGAAGAGTGTGTTGGCCGGGGAACCGGTATTAACAACGAGCAAATGTCGTTGAAAATATCCTTGATTGAGAAAGCACTGAAACTGCACGAAAATAAGTTCAGTGATCCAATCCAAACACTGGCAGCCGTAGGCGGCTTTGAAATCGCCCAGATAACCGGAGCAATGCTACGTGCAGCCAGCCTCGGAATGCTGATAGTGGTGGACGGTTTTATTATCTCTTGTGCTGCTCTCCTTGCCACAAGAATCAACCCTGATGTCCGTCACTACATGGTGTTTGCACACCGCTCACACGAAGCCGGGCACAAACGAATCCTTGAGCATCTTGCCGCAGAACCGCTGCTTGATCTGGGCATGCGCCTTGGAGAAGGAACCGGCGCAGCATTGTCTATCCCTCTTCTGAGAGCGGCCTGTTCATTTTTCAATGACATGGCAAGCCTCGAACAAGCCGGAGTAACAGTGTGACAGACCATCACCCTGCTCCATCGCACTTGATTCAACGCCTAATTTACCAGTGGCAGGTATTCCTGGTAGCACTTGCTTTTTTCACCCGAATTCCCGTTCCTAAAAACACACCATTCAGCAAAGAACGACTCAATAAGGCCAATCGTTATTTTGCGCTGGTAGGGCTTGTCGTGGGTGGTGTATCCGCTTTGGTATTTTATGGTACCAGCCATTATTTCACTCAAGACATTGCAGCCGGGCTCGCAATTGCGGCTTCAGTCCTGCTGACTGGAGCTTTCCATGAAGACGGGTTTTCAGATGTCTGTGATGGATTTGGCGGTGGGTGGGACGTCGCTAAGAAGCTGGAAATCATGAAAGACTCCAGGCTCGGAACCTACGGGGCTTCGGGTCTTTTCCTCATGCTTGGGCTCAAGTGGATGGCACTTTCACATATCGCCTATCCGGTTACTGCGTTGATTGTCATGCATGTGGTCAGCCGGGCCACAGCAGCAAGCATGATATTCAGCTATCCCTATGTCCGGCCAGACCAAACCAGTAAGGTCAAACCGCTTGCAAATGAGCAGTCCAGAGCTGATCTGGCGATACTCATTATGACCGCTGTAGTGGTGATTCTTGCACTACTACCGGCTTATACCGCACCTTTGGTCATCGCTGCCCTCATTTGCCGCCAGCTTTGTGGTATTTGGTTTACCCGGCAAATAGGTGGCTACACCGGGGATTGCCTGGGTGCAGCACAACAAGTTACCGAGCTGGTCGGTTATCTGGTACTCATCGCCATTTCGAACAGCTAAAGTAGCCCGTTGTCAATGTCAGCTTTCTTCCAGTTGTGAGTTGACCAGATTGGCATTAACACTAAGAAAGGAATATCCATGTCAGAAGATCGCTATAAAGCGCGCCAGCAGAGGATTAAGGAAGAAGTAGATGCCCGTGTTGAAGCGGCCCAGGAAGAACGCGGGCTGGTATTGGTCATCACCGGAAACGGAAAAGGTAAATCGACAGCAGGGTTCGGTATCATTGCTCGGGCAACCGGGCATGGCCAAAAGTGTGGTGTCGGCCAGTTCATCAAAGGTACCTGGGACTGCGGTGAACGAAATCTCCTTGAGCAACACGGCGTTGACTTTCACATCATGGCAACCGGCTTTACCTGGGATACCCAGGACAAAACTGCTGATACCAAAGTCGCTCAGGAAACCTGGCAATACTGTAAAGCCATGCTGGCTGATCCGGCTTATGATGTGGTTCTGCTGGATGAAATCACCTACATGGTGACTTATGGTTATATCGGCCTGACGGAAGTCAAAAACGCCATTGCTAACCGCCCACCTGAACAGACTGTTGTGATTACGGGCCGTGCAGCGCACCGGGAGCTGGAAGAGATGGCAGATACCGTATCGGAAGTTCGCAATGTTAAGCATGCCTTTGAATCCGGCCTAAAAGCCCGCAAGGGTATCGACTGGTAAACCAGTTCCCTACATATGAAAAAGGCAGCCGTTTGGCTGCCTTCCCTTTTACTGTTCAACATTAAACAACAACAGTTGCAATAAGGTATCCGATACAGCAGGCGCTCACAACACCAATCAGGCCGGGGACCATAAAGCTGTGGTTGAAATAGTACTTGCCAATCTTGGTCGTACCGGTCACGTCAAAGTTCACTGTTGCGATGTCTGACGGATAGTTAGGAATAAAGAAGTAACCATAGGTCGCCGGCATCAGTGCAATCAGCAGGTAAGGTGGGAGACCCATGGCAATACCTACCGGCAGCATCATACGCGCCGTGGCAGCCTGGCTGTTTACCACAACGGATACAGTGAACAAGGCCAGTGCGAATGTCCAAGGGTACTCATGCACCATCTCTGTAATGCCAGATTTGAAAGATGGCATCGCATACTGAAAGTAAGTATCACTCATCCAGGCAATACCGAAGATAGCAATGGCTGCAACCATACCGGATTTAAATACCACCCCTTCCGGCACTTTCTGAACCTGGGTTTTGGTTGCCAGCAGGATAATTCCGCCGAATGCCAACATCATCATCTGGATAATAACTGACATTGAGATTGGCTTGCCCTCACCAATAGTGCGCAATTCAGGCCACATTGCCACCACAACGATTGTCGCAATGGCGAGCAAGAAAAGGCCTACAGCATTACGTGCAGAAGAAGGCAGTTTCTCATTCAGTGAGGTTGCAGTGGTGCTGAGGATTTTGTCCCGCCACATAGGATCTTGCAGGCGACTCTGGTATTCAGGATCATCATTCAAATCCTTTCCGCGGCGCATGCTGTAAAGAGACAACAGGATGGTACCCAGCAGGGTTGACGGAATAGTCACCATCAGAATAGTCAGAAGATGAATATCAGTCTGGATATCAGAAAGCTGAGCCAGGTAGTAAACAACCGCAGCAGAAATTGGGCTACCGGTAATGGCGAGCTGGGATGCCACTGAGGCTGAGGCCATAGGGCGCTCCGGACGGATACCATTTTTAAGTGCCACGTCACCGATGATAGGCATGATGGAATAAACCGCATGCCCGGTACCAAGCATAAGCGTCATGGTGTAGGTAACCAATGGGCCCAGCAGAGTAACGCGCTTAGGGTTGCGGCGCAAAATACCTTCGGCGACCTGGAGCATGTACTTGAGGCCACCGGCTGCTTCCAGTACAGAGGCACACGTTACCACCGCCATAATAATAAGCATAACGGTGATTGGCGGGGAGGTCGGTGGCATCCGGAATATGAAAACCTCAATGACCAAACCAAGGCCCGAGACTACACCAAGGCCAATGCCACCATACCGACTGCCGGCATAAAGCATGAGCAGCAAAAATAAAAACTCAAGGTACAACATGGAGGAAAATCCTTCTGTAAGTATGTGAAACCATTCCGTCGATCCTTTTCAACGTATATGCGCATATTTCCCGCAAAACTGTCTGGAAATATTGATAGGAATCAACTGTGTGTAAGCAGTTATCTGGCACGTATTTGTTACGTGACCGCACTCCCGCTTTTATTGATTTCAACTAACCCGGAAGCAACACATTTCCCACGCTGTGGTAACACGGTTTTTCCAGACAACACACATCTGAATTTCTCGCTATGGTTCAATCCGGAACTGTGCCCTTGCTCCCAGAGAAATAGACACCATTTAGGTAGGGTTAAAAGAGACCCTCAATAGGAGAAAATGCATCTATGCCTGCAAAAGTATCTGAATACATGACCCGCAAAGTTATTTCTGTCAGCCCAGAAAAAGGTGTCCGGGAGGCATATTTCCTGATGCGTGACGAAGGGATAAGGCATCTCCCTGTCACAGAGGACGGTGTACTGGTAGGCATAATCAGTGACCGACAGCTTCGTCGACCGAACTGGGCGGATGAAACACCGGATATTGCCCATCAGTATGACGTGTCAGATAGCCTGAATGTCGGTGATGTTATGGTCAGGGAAGTGATAGTCGCCCATACCTATCAAACCTTGGGCAAAGCTGTTGATGCCATTGTTGAAAATCAGGTAGGCGCACTTCCGGTACTTGATAAAAATGAAGAACTCGTTGGCATGCTTTCAGCTGTGGATTTGCTCACAGCATTTGGTGACTACCTCAAGCACCAGAAAAACTTAAAACGTGTAAGTTAGTTCGAACAACCCCCCACAATTAAAAAGAGCCCGTATCAAAGATGCGGGCTCTTTCGAAAGAAACGCTTTATAAACTGTCAGTTAATTAAACAGGCCTTTAAGCAACTGATCCGCTGCTTCTTTTACCTTGTCATCCTTAACCTTGTCTCCCAGCAGTTTTTTCAGTCCACGCTCAGCTTCCTTACGGGCTTTCTCTTCAAGAACTTTATTACTGGTCAGCAACGCTTTTACATCGAGTTTGTAAGTTGGCTTTTGCCATGTGCCGCCAATTTTAACCGGGATTGTCAGGTCTTTGAGCTCATCAACATCCTGCCCCCCCTGCCCTTTACTGGAACCAACCACGGAGGTTGCCACTTCAAAGTCCAGAGTTTCACTTAGAAGGTTGGTTTGACCCTCAGAATGAACACGCAGTGCCGGGGCAAAAAGCTCCAGGTTATTGGTTGACGCAATACCCTTACCGATGTTGAAGGTCGCAGTAAGCTCGCTGAAATCGGTTTTACGTGCTTCTTCCACATACTCTGCACGTTTACCTTTCAGCGTTGCTTTGGCTTCCCGGATCATCTCTGGCAGGTTAACACCATATACAGCACCATCTGCAAACTTGATACCAGCCTTGCCTGTCATCGCGCTGCGCAACGCCTTCTGGGAAAGACCCGTACCCGAAACATCCATCCCGATATTTCCGTTGCCCGCCAGCATATCCGTACCTACAACGTCTTTCAGGAGTGGCTGAACCTGAACGCCGGTAACCTTGCTGAATACTTTATACGTTGCAACCGGCTTCCGGGCATCAATGGTGGCATTCGCCTTGATAGCTCCCTGATAAAGGTTTGCACCGAAATTTTTCAGCGTCAACACGCCGCGGTTAATAGCAATGTCAATATCAACGTCGCTCATGGTGGCGTTCGCTGCCTTGAAATTCCCCACTTTCACCGTACCGGCAAGATCCAGCCCTTTCAGGGCTGACAAATCCGGTTCCTTGTCAGAAAGTGCTTTGGCTGCAGAGCCATCCGCTTCACCAGATGGCTTATCGCCCACTGGTTCCTCTTTGGCTTTTTCTTCAGAAGCCTTACCGGTCCCCAGGAATGCATCAACATCAATATTGTCGCTGTTCAGTGCAAAACGGATAACCGGCACATCCTTCGCTTGGAAACTGCCGTTGCCGGTCACTTTCAGTTCATCAACTGAGGCAGCGAATGAAGACATTTTTGCAAGGCCATTTTCAAGGTTATAGCTTGCATCACCATCAAAGCTGACTGTCATTTCCGGACGAGGGAGCCCTTCACCTTTAAGGTCAGTTTTCAGGGACAGTCCCTTAATCTCTGCCAGTGTCTGTGCCTTGTTCAGGTTTGCCTGCAGTTTACCGGATGCATCAAATGCCAGACCAGGAATCTGCCCTTTGGCGGCGAAGGTTAGGTTTCCCCAATCACCCAGTGCCAGCTTATCGGCACTCAGGTCAGCCGATTCAAGAACAGTCTCGCCGTCTTTCATTGCCGCTTTCAAGGACAATCCACGCAACGCGCTGGCCATGATATCTTTGTTCAGGTTCAGCTCAGTTTCACCGCTGGCACTGAAGGTCATCTGGTTCTGTGTGCCATCAACGGCAAACTTAACCGGCACCCACCGGCCAATAGCAACTTCACCGATAGTCAGATCAGCATTATTCACTTTAAGCAGTGAGCCGGCTTTATCGTTTCTGACAACCGCGCTGGCATCGAGAAGTTCTACGCCTTTAATGGCAATGCTCCAGTTACTGGTTTTTGCCGTTTTTTCCTGCGAGGCTTGTTCATCAGAACCTTCCGGTTTCGAAGCGGTGTCTTCCGCTGCCTTGTCACCGGTCAGGCCGTCAAGGTTAGATTTGCCATCTGCTTTGGTCTGGATGAAAACATGAGCGCCTTCCAGGCTTACCATGCCCACTTCCAGCTCTTTACTCAGCAGAGGCATAACAGAAACGGACGCCTGTGCAGATTCAAATTTCAGCAAATCAGGTTCAGCGAACCCCGACGGGTTTTTCAGTGCCACATTCTCGAGTGACAAACCGATGCTCGGCCAGACCGTCCAGCCAATATCACCATTAATTACCAACTCACGGCCAGTGGCCTTTTTAACCTGATCGGTAATCAACGGTTTGAATTGGTTTGGATCTACCACCAGAAAAAGAACACCGATAGCAATGACTACCAGCAACAACAGCCCCACGAGGGCATAGATGAGTTTCTTCATTTATGTCTCCTTGTGCGCACTTTTAAGTGCAAGGAATTTTCAGGATACAAAAGCAAACAGGCACCCTGAGGTGCCTGTTGATTCGGTCGTCAATCAGTCTTCGTTGATACGGCTGGCCACCGCGCCCTGCTGATTCTTGTATTTTGCATTGTCGCGCTTGTTGTATGGCTTCTCAGCCGGGCCTGAGATTTTTTCAAAGCTCAGAGCACCAATTGCCATGCCGGGACGAAGTGCCAGCGGCAGACGCCCACTGTTATAAAATTCCAGGACAATCTGACCAGACCAGCCTGGATCGATGCGGTGAGCGGTAACATGAACCATCAGGCCCAGTCTTGCAAGTGAGGAGCGGCCGTCGAGCCAGCCAACGATGTCATCCGGCAGGGTAACTGACTCATGGGTGATCGCCAGAGCCAGTTGGCCAGGGTGCAGGTAAAATGCGTCACCTTCACCGAGAATTATCTCGTCGCTCATTACACTTTCCAACTGAGCCGAAACCTGCTCTTTAGGGCCGGAAAGGTCGATGTACGGTGCCCCGTGATCATTGAATACACGGAATTTGTTACCCAGTGAAACGTCTGCAGTTACGCCGGAAATAGCATCGTCGCTTGGCCTAGGCACCATGCTGATGATTCCTGCATCCAGGTATTCCTTGATGTGTTTATCACACAGTCTCATCACTCTCTCCCAGAATCGTCGTTGCTGTGTTTGCTTGAAATTTAGAAGATCCTAAAACTAAAACGGGCCAGCAAAGCCAGCCCATTCAATACGTTAAGAACGCAATAATTTGGATATATGTGCCTTGAGAACATCAATGGCAATACGGTTTTTACCGCCACGAGGTACGATGATATCAGCGTACTGTTTTGATGGCTCAATAAACTGCATAAACATTGGGCGGACCGTTGACTGATACTGTGAAAGTACAGATTCCATGGTTCGGCCACGTTCTTCAACGTCACGTTTCACACGGCGAAGGAGACAAATATCCAACGGCGTGTCCATAAATACAGAGGCATGCATAAGGCCGCGAAGACGCGGATCAGTCAGCAGAAGGATACCTTCAAGGATGATCACTTTCTTCGGCTCAAGACGCTGGGTCTCTTGCATACGGGTATGTTCTGTGTAGCTGTACACCGGTACGTCTGCGGCCTGGCCCGCCAGCAATTGTTCCAAATGATCGCACAGCAGGTCATGGTCAAGGGCATTCGGGTGGTCGTAGTTAGTTTTAACGCGCTCTTCCATGCTCAGATGGCTCTGGTCACGGTAGTAGCTGTCTTCGGTGATAACACCGATTTGATCGTCGCCGACCTTGGCTTTTAGCTCGCGGTAAACAGTGTTTGCAATAAGGCTTTTACCGGAAGCGGATGCTCCTGCGATACCGATGATGACACATTGGTGTGGATTATCAGACATAATTCAACGCACCTGGGGATCGTCGCGAAATTAAAAAATCGTTGGGCAAAGAGAAACAGGGTAGCGGCCCCCATTTAGGAAATTAGCTTTGTCCAACCTAAACCGCTCGATTATAGGAAGTTGCCCCGCTGCGCGCCAGCAAAAATCCGGGTTTTAGCGGGGCCTGTGTCGCAAGTGATGCGGAATTAACCTATTGTCTGGATTGAAATCTGATCCGGTGCCCGGTCACCTTGCCAATACATCCTGCAGGCAACGCTTCTCGCAAGCTCCAGATAAAGTGCTGAGTGCTCACTGTCAGTACGTGCAGCAACAGTCGGTACGCCGTTATCAATGTCTTCACGAATTGAAATATGCAACGGCATTTGTGCCAGCAACGCCATTCCCTTTTCCTTGGCCATTTTAGCAGCGCCACCCTGACCGAATATGGCTTCATGGTGACCACAATTGCTGCAAATGTGGTAGCTCATGTTCTCAATCACACCCAGAACCGGCACGTTGACCTTATCGAACATGCTTACCCCTTTAACGGCATCAGCCAGTGCCAAATCCTGGGGAGTTGTCACTATGACCGCTGCCGTAACAGGAAACTGCTGTGCAAGGCTCAGTTGGATATCACCGGTGCCCGGCGGCATGTCAACTACCAGGTAATCCAGATCAGGCCAGGCTGTCTCGTTGACAAGCTGGCTGAACGCCTTGGATGCCATAGGGCCACGCCATGCCATTGCATTATCTGCGGGCACCAAGTAACCGATGGAGTTAGTGTAAAGTCCATGTGCTTCAATAGGCTGCATGGTTTTACCATCGAGTGAGATAGGCTGCTTATCTTCCGTGCCCAACATCAGAGGAACCGACGGGCCGTAAATATCAGCATCCAGTAAGCCAGTCTTCGCACCGCAGGCAGACAGAGCCAGCGCCAGGTTGACAGCAGTGGTAGATTTGCCCACACCACCCTTTGCCGAGCTGACAACAATGACATTCTTAACACCTTTCAGCTGTGTTTTTTCACCCGCTTTCAGCGTAGCGACTTTCTGGCCTACAGAGACGTTAACTTTACCGACTGGACAAGGGTTGGATTCTATCCAAGTCCTTAACTCATCAACCAGTGTTGCAGCTGCAAAAGGGATGGTCACCTTAACAGTGTCATTACTGAGGTGAACAAAATGCTCCTCAGCTGCCCAGTTTTCGATCAATTGAGGATGACTGAATTGGTTAAGCCACGAGATGATATTTTCTGAATTATTATCATTATTGTCGTTACGGCTGAAAAACATGCTTCACACGCCCCTAAGTTTCCGTATTTAATGTCATCCTAACATCAAATCACTGATGCTGCCTGTCTTTCAGACCCAGTATCAGGTAAGATTTGCGGACGATTTTTTCCATCATCATCAAGAGCGAATCATCAGAATTATGGCTGCAAACCAACGTAATATCCTGGTGACCTGTGCACTGCCTTACGCCAACGGTTCTATCCACCTTGGCCACATGCTTGAGCATATTCAGGCGGATGTATGGGTGCGTTACCAGCGCCTGCGCGGCAACAATATCCACTTTATCTGTGCAGACGATGCCCACGGTACCCCAATCATGCTGAAAGCCCAGCAACTGGGTATGGAGCCAGAGCAGATGATCGCTGGCGTGCAGAAAGAGCACGAAGCAGACTTTGCCGGTTTCGACATCAGCTTTGACAATTACCACAGCACGCACAGCGACGAAAACCGTGAGCTGGCGTCTTATATCTACAACCAGCTGAAAACCAGCGGCTACATTACCAGCCGTACCATTTCCCAGCTGTTTGACCCTGAAAAAGAAATGTTCCTGCCGGACCGTTTCGTAAAGGGTACTTGCCCGAACTGTAAGGCTGAAGACCAGTACGGTGACAACTGCGACGTATGTGGCGCAACGTACAGCCCGACTGAACTGATTGATCCTAAGTCTGCTGTCAGCGGTGCGACACCGGTGATGAAGGACTCTGTACACTTCTTCTTCGACCTGCCTCAGTTTGAAAGCATGCTGAAGACCTGGACCAAATCCGGTGCCCTTCAGGATGAAATGGCAAACAAGATGGGTGAATGGTTCGAGTCTGGCCTGCAGCAGTGGGATATTTCCCGTGATGCACCGTATTTCGGTTTCGAAATCCCGGGTGAACCAGGCAAGTTCTTCTATGTCTGGCTTGATGCACCAATTGGCTATATGGGTTCATTCAAGAACCTGTGTGGCAAGCGCGGAGACATCGATTTCGACGAGTTCTGGAAACCAGACAGCGAAGCAGAGCTTTACCACTTCATTGGTAAAGACATCGTGTACTTCCACAGCCTGTTCTGGCCTGCCATGCTGGAAGGTGCCGGCTTCCGTAAGCCAAACAAGGTTAACGTACACGGCTATGTCACTGTAAACGGTGCCAAGATGTCGAAGTCAAAAGGTACGTTCATCAAGGCCGCAACTTACCTCAAGCACCTCGATCCTGAATGCCTGCGCTACTATTACACGGCCAAACTGAACAACCGCATCGACGACCTCGACCTTAACCTGGAAGACTTCGTACAGCGCGTTAACGCAGATATCGTTAACAAGGTTGTAAACCTGGCCTCCCGTAACGCCGGCTTTATTTCCAAGCGCTTTGACGGTGAGCTGTCTGCGGAATTCGCAGAGCCAGCCCTGTACGCAGAATTTGCTGAAGCGGCTGACCGTATCGGTAACTTCTACGAAAACCGTGAGTACAGCCGGGCTGTCCGCGAGATCATCGCACTGGCTGACAAAGCCAACCAGTACGTTGATGAAAAAGCACCGTGGGTTGTTGCCAAACAAGAAGGCCAGGAAAAAGCCCTGCAGGATATCTGCACCGTGGGTATTAACCTGTTCCGTGTGCTGATGACCTACCTCAAGCCTGTTATGCCTAAACTGGCGGAGCGAGCAGAAGGTTTCCTCAACGAGACCCTGACCTGGGAAGGCATTGCACAACCTCTGGTTGGCCATAAGATTGCTGCTTTCAAGGCACTGTTCAGCCGAATTGATCCTAAGAACATCGAAGCGATGATCGAAGATTCAAAAGCGGATGCAGAAGCAGAGAAAGCGCTGGCGGCAAAACCTGCAAACAGCCCACTGAACGACGAGCCTATTGAGCCAGAAATCGAATTCGGCGACTTTGCCAAAGTTGATCTGCGCATCGCCCGCATCGTTTCATGTGAGGAAGTGCCTAAAGCAGACAAACTGCTGAAGATGCAACTGGATATCGGCGGAGAAACCCGTCAGGTATTCTCAGGCATCAAGTCCGCTTACAAGCCGGAAGATCTGGTAGGCAAGCTGACCGTCATGGTTGCCAACCTGAAACCACGCAAGATGAAGTTTGGTATGTCTGAAGGCATGGTACTGGCAGCAGGCCCAGGCGGAAGCGAACTGTGGCTTCTTGAGCCGCACGAAGGCGCTCAGCCAGGTATGCGCGTAATGTAATTGCTTGCACGTAATGTAATTGCTTGCAATAGGTACAGGGGAGCTTCGGCTCCCCTTTTTTGTTTCACCTTTGCACCAAAAAAGTACATATTTGCATTCATTCCGGGCAAGAAACATAAAACAAGACATTAATAATCAATGCTTTAACGGGTTTCACACTGGCATGGTACGTGCAACAACCTCTGTGTAAGGAGGCCCAACATGACCAACCTTGTTTTATTCTGCGCGACCATGGTTCTTATTGCCGGATACGCAATCTTCAAAGGACTAAGACCAAGGCAATCCTCGTTTATACAAATGATTATTTTACTGCGGGAACTGATTCAACTGATTCGGATTCGCAGACAGTTGTGGCGCCCGGGTAAGCTAAAGTTGGAATCGCCTGACACCCGACTAAGCCGCATCGATACGTCTATATCTTCAGTTATTGTTAAATTGCGCAGTACCTGTGATTCACGCCAACAAACCCTGATCAATGTCCTTTCACAGAGAGTCCTTGAACTCCAGGATCTGGCGTTGGACTGCAATCCAACAACAGCTTACCTGAGGCACGGAAAGCTTATCCGCCACCTGTTATACCTGATTGATGAATGCACCTTTTCGATGATTGAGGGAAAAGAGGGTGACATCACCATTAATGAGTACCAAATATTCTGGCAATCCACGCTCGACAGCATGGACAGCCTGACAAGATTCAGAATGGCAGTACTGAAGATTGATAAAGGTGAATTTTCCGGAATACAGTCACTGCGGCTGCAAGCCCTGATTCTCAGGAAAAGGCTGTCAAAAACCGAAAAACTCCCCGGACACAGCCAAACCGCAATAAGTCCGCTTCTGTACCGTCAACTCAGCGATATTTATCACAACTACCCTGAAGAATTGACGATGACGGTTGAAGCGTTGTGGGGGCTGTCAGATCAAACGTCAACCGTTATATTTACCCAATACGACCAGCAACTCCAACAAACATTGAAAAGCGCTGACATTGAACTCCCACCGCTGTTGACCCCCTCCCTTAACTGAAAAAGGCTGCAAAGTTTTGCAGCCTTACCAGTACACACCGGCGTCAGGAAAATTACTTTTTCCTGAATTGGATAACCAGTTGACGCTGCTCATCCAGAAGATCTACCAAGCGGGATGTTTCGGTAACACTCTCCCCCGCAAGTGCAACGTTAGCCTGAGATACTTCGGATATCGACTGGACGTTGGAATTCATCTCCTGGGCAACAGCCGCCTGCTCTTCAACAGCCGTAGCGATTTGGTGGTTGCGGTCACTGATATCGTTAACCAGTGACTGTGCGCGTTGAATTGCCTCTCCGGCAAGGTTTGCGGTATCTACACAGCCAGAGGAGAGCTCAGTACCTTTTGCCATAGCATCTACTGCCTGGCTGGTTCCATTCTGAATCTCTGAAATGACTGTCTGAATCTCTGAAGTCGATTCCTGCGTGCGCTGGGCAAGTGCCCTCACCTCATCGGCCACCACAGCAAAGCCACGACCCTGTTCTCCTGCCCGAGCTGCTTCAATAGCTGCATTCAATGCCAGGAGGTTGGTTTGCTCCGCAATTCCGCTAATCACATCAGATACAGCGCCGATGCGTTTACCGTGCTCTTCCAAGTCAGCAATCACTTTGGACGCATTGTTAAGCTGGCTTGCCAGTTGATTGATTGCATCCACTGTCTGGGAAACAGTATCCATGCCATCCTGGCTGGCTTCCTGGGCCTGAGTGGCCGCATCAGACGCAGACTGCGTGTTATTTGCCATATCGTTGCTGGTTGCAGACATCTGGTTAATTGCCGCAGCCATCTGATCTGTTTCTGCATTTTGCGCTTCAATATTGCTGGCAGTTTCCCGACCATTTTCATTTGCGCGGGATGCAGCCCCCAGTACCTGCTCACTGGAGTCCATAATACGTCCAACAACAGCATTCAATTCCGCGCCACGCATCCTTAATGCCAACTCGATTTCGGAAATATCTCCCACCGAGCCTGTATAAACCAACTCCATCAAAGGATTGTCGAAACAATTCCTTGCTTGTGCAGTTAAATTCTCAAGTTTACGGGTCGCCATAAAGACAATGGCAATAGAAGAAAAAAGTTGAAGAGCCAGTGCAGCAGGCAGTCCTGCAAACATCCCTAGGACAAACGAAACTACTGAGGCCAAAATAAAGGCAATACCACAGCGTTGCCAGAGGCGTGTCCGGGGGAGCTTAAGCTGCCAAGGGAGCTTGCCTTCTTTCAGTGTCGGATAAAGCTTCTCTGCCCTATCAACCAGTTCCCTGTCCGGGCACGAGCGTACCGACTGGTACTCATAGGCTTTACCGTCATGCATGATGGGAGTCGCAAAGGCATCAACCCAGTAATGATCACCATTTTTGCACCGGTTTTTCACCATACCCATCCAGGATTTACCCTTTTTAAGGTGCTCCCACATGTCTTTAAATGCGGCAGGAGGCATATCCGGGTGTCGAACCAAGTTATGGGGCTGGCCTTCCAACTCCCCAAGGGTAAATCCCGCTACTTCACAAAACTCGCTACTGGCATACTTGATAAAACCTTTTGTATCCGTGGTCGAAAGCAAATTGTAGTGTTCCGGATACCGGTTTTCTTTTTGAGTGACGGGCTGATTAATACGCATTACATATCCCTTAGTAATTATCTGTCCGACATGTGTTGAATCCATGTTATCGGCGAAGACCTGTGAAACTTCAGCGCCAATTCGATGGGGCCTGCTCTAATACCCTTACTTTTCACAATAGTATTACAAAAATTAATTAACCCGTCATTGATAGCCTTATGTATTTGTGACGCTAATTTAATGATGGTCAATAACGTAACAGGTGGTTGATTTCAATTTAGCTTATTGAAAATAGAGCAGTAGTAAACAGACCTCATCTCGACACCAACAATATACTGAGCGGATACACGATACCCGTAACCATTAGAGCAAATAGCATTTTCCAGGCAATAAAAAACCGGCCATCGAAGCCGGTTTTTCAATTGATTCATCTGCTGAATTAGCCGATGTGGGTCAGGCCACCCATGTAAGGACGAAGTACTTCTGGCACCTCGATACGGCCATCTTCCTGCTGGTAGTTTTCCAGCACTGCGACCAATGTACGGCCAACAGCCAGACCTGAACCGTTCAGTGTGTGTACCAGCTCCGGTTTCTTCTCAGATTTACGGCGGAAACGGGCCTGCATACGGCGAGCCTGGAAATCACCCATGTTAGAACAGGATGAGATCTCACGGTAAGTATCCTGCGCTGGCAGCCATACTTCCAGATCGTATGTTTTAGTAGAACCGAAGCCCATATCACCGGTACACAGAACCACTTTGCGGTATGGCAGTTTCAGGAGCTGAAGTACACGTTCGGCCTGGCCGGTCAGCTCTTCCAGTGCATCCATAGACTCTTCTGGTTTCACGATCTGAACCAGTTCAACCTTGTCAAACTGGTGCATACGGATAAGGCCACGAGTGTCACGACCGTATGAACCGGCTTCTGAACGGAAACAAGGTGTATGGGCAGTCATACGCAGCGGCAGTTCTTCCTCATCGAGGATAACGTCGCGAACCATGTTGGTCAGTGGTACTTCTGCAGTCGGGATCAGCGACATGCCAATACCTTCTTCAGTTGCTGGCTTGGTATGGAACAGATCCTCACCAAACTTAGGCAACTGGCCGGTGCCACGCAGGGAGTCTGCGTTTACCAGGTAAGGTACGTACATCTCGGTGTAACCGTGCTCAGTGGTATGCAGGTCAAGCATAAACTGAGTCAGGGCACGGTGCATACGGGCAACCTGGCCCTTCATCACAACAAAACGTGAGCCAGACAGCTTAACCGCACTTGCGAAGTCCAGACCACCGGTCATTTCACCCAGATCAACATGATCACGAACTTCAAAACCATACTGTTTAGGTTCACCCCAGACAGAAATCTCAACGTTCTCGTTTTCGTCCTTACCCATAGGTACTGAGTCATCAGCCAGGTTAGGAATGCTCATGTAAATAGCATTGATCTCGTTTTGCAGATCGTTCAGCGCGGCTTTGGCGTTGTTCAGTTCATCACCCAGGTTGGCTACCTGATCCAACAGAGGCTGGATATCTTCACCGCGGGCTTTCGCCTGACCGATGGATTTCGATCGTGAATTACGCTCCGCCTGCAGCTCTTCAGTTTGTACCTGAATGGACTTACGTTTTTCTTCCAGTTGGCGAATGGTATCCACGTCGAGCTTGAATCCACGACGCGCCAGCTTTTCGGCCGTTGCATCCAGCTCGTTTCGAAATAGATTTGAATCCAGCATGCTTATCCTACTTATCGATTCGTTGTCTTTGCATGAACAAATGAATGACGCCCAGGCCGTAAGAAAGCCTGAATATCCGGTCATTCTTCAAGGGTTAAACAATAGCGAAAATACACCGATTTTCCTAGCGGTTCTTTGCGCTGGATGCGCCTTTACCAGCGCTTTCTCGGGCTAGCCGCATCCAGTTGGTCAAGAAATGCAAGTTTTTCCCGCAGTTTGATTTCAAGCCCCCGCTCAACCGGCTGGTAATACCGTGTTCCTGCCATCTCTTTAGGAAAATACGACTCCCCGGCGGCATAAGCATTTGGCTCATCGTGGGCATAGCGATAATCATCACCGTAGCCCATCGATTTCATCAGTTTTGTCGGGGCATTCCTGAGGTGAACCGGCACTTCAAAGTCAGAGGTTTCCCTTGCATCGGTCAGAGCCTGCTTCCAGGCGGTATAAACGGCGTTGCTCTTTGGTGCGCAAGCACAGTACACCGCGGCCTGGGCGATAGCACGCTCTCCTTCTGACGGGCCAACACGGTTAAAGCAGTCCCAGGCATTAATGGCAATTTCCATAGCTCGGGGATCAGCATTCCCGATATCTTCTGATGCGATGGCTAACAAACGACGTGCAACATACAGAGGATCCCCGCCTGCCGTGACAATTCTGGCGTACCAGTACAAGGCTGCATCCGGGTCAGAGCCGCGCACGGATTTGTGGAAAGCAGAGATAAGGTCGTACCAAATATCCCCCTTGTTGTCGAAGCGGGCGACTTTTTCACCGGCAACTTCCGACAGCATTTCAAGGTTGAGGTGCTTGGTACCGTCTTCTCCTTCCGGTGCCATATCTACCAGGATTTCGAGGTAGTTCAGAGACATTCTTGCATCACCTGCCACCAACTCAGCAAGCGCATTTTTCAGGGCGTCAGGTGCATCAATTTTATCGTTTCCAAGCCCGCGTTCTTTATCCGTCAACGCTTGGTTGATGACATTCAGGATGTCCGTTTTTTCCAAAGACGCCAGTTTGTATACACGGGCCCGTGACAGCAGTGCATTGTTAAGTTCAAACGACGGATTTTCTGTCGTAGCACCAATGAATACCACGGTACCGTCTTCAATATGCGGCAGGAACGCATCTTGCTGGCTTTTGTTAAAGCGATGCACCTCATCTACAAAGAGGATGGTTTTACGTCCGGCAAACTGATTCTGACGCGCCTTGTCAATTGCCGCCCGGATCTCCTTTACACCAGAGGTAACGGCTGATACGCGTTCAATCTCAGCATTGGTGTATCCGGCCGCCACTTCTGCCAGAGTGGTTTTCCCTGTTCCCGGAGGACCCCATAAGATCATGGAATGCAGTTGCCCCGCTTCCAAGGCGCGGCGCAGGGGTTTGCCCGGCCCAACAAGATGTTGCTGCCCAATATACTGATCCAGGTTCAAAGGGCGCATACGCGCTGCCAATGGGCGGAAGTCAGAGGAAAAGTTAAGGCTGAAATTACTCACCGGGTACTCCCGTGTCTTACTGGCGCTGGTCGTCCAGCTCTACACCGTCCGGCGGTGTAAAGTGGAACAAACTGTCTTTCGGTTTTGCTGCGACAAATTTATCCAGGGTGAACTGGCTTATCTGTCCATCCTGTTCAACCACAGAAAACCCTTCGACTTCACCGTCTTTTTTCACATCAACCACAAACTCTCCCACGCGGGAAGACTGCGATTTGGGTTTCAGGGTAAAGACATCCCCTTTTTGTGTCACAGTGTATTGCTGCCACTCTGCCTTGTTGTTGCGGGTCAGCAAAGCAAAAGGTGTCTGGTCTGTCGCCTGGTCAAGCCACATTGCCGTAACCTGCTCGACAAACGGGCTGTAATACCACAGGGTTTTACCGTCTGATACCAGTACATTTTCATCCGGCTCAGCCGTCGTCCAGTTAAACAGGTTCGGCCGTTCAATCGCGAGAGTACCAGAGCCTTCGCTGATAACGTCACCATCCGCACTGGTCACTTTCTGGGAGAAGTCTGCGCTGAACGCATTGACCTTATCCAAGCGTGATATCAGGTTATCCTGCGGATTTGCCAAGGCAAGAGGCGCAATAAACGCCAGCAAAAAGAGGCTTTTTTTCATTCGGATTTTCCAAATAAGGGAGCCTTGCAGCTCCCAATGTTTTATATGCTAATCAGTCACGGGGCGGTGGCGGTGCCAGTACTTCCCGGTTTCCGTTATGCCCTGGTGAGCTCACAATACCATGAGCTTCCAGCTGTTCAACAATTCGTGCAGCCCGGTTATAGCCGATTTTAAAACGGCGCTGGACGCCGGATACAGAGCCGCGGCGGCTGTCTGTTACAAACTCAACCACCTGATCAAACAGCGGATCCAGATCATCATCCGAACCACCAGCCTCACCCGGAAGCAGTGAGTCAGCCCCCTGATCATCGTTAAGGATGCCGTCAATGTAATTAGGTTTGCCACGCGCTTTCCAGTTACTTACCACGCGGTGTACTTCATCATCGCTGACAAACGCACCGTGGACACGTTCAGGATGGTTGGAGCCGTTCATCATAAACAGCATGTCACCCATACCCAGCAAGGATTCTGCTCCTCCCTGATCCAGAATGGTGCGGGAGTCCGTTTTGGTTGAAACCGTAAATGCCACACGAGATGGGATATTCGCCTTGATAAGGCCGGTAATCACATCTACAGAAGGACGCTGTGTTGCCAAAACAAGGTGGATACCAGCGGCTCGCGCTTTCTGTGCCAGACGGGCAATCAGCTCTTCCACCTTCTTGCCCACAACCATCATAAGGTCTGCAAACTCATCCACCACCACAACGATGTACGGCAGTTTTTCCAACATTGGTGCTTCCGGATCCATACTGTCACCCGGTTTCCACAACGGATCCGGAATCGGATGGTTGGCTTCCTCTGCTTCTTTCACCTTGTCATTGAAACCGGCGATGTTACGTACACCAAGCATGGACATCAGCTTGTAGCGACGTTCCATTTCCCCAACACACCAACGCAGTGCATTACCGGCATCTTTCATGTCGGTAACCACTTCCGTCAGCAAATGAGGAATGCCTTCGTAAACCGAAAGCTCAAGCATCTTGGGGTCGATCATGATAAAGCGCACTTCGTCAGGCGATGCTTTGTAAAGCATACTGACGATCATGACGTTAACGCCCACTGACTTACCGGAACCGGTTGTACCGGCCACCAGCAGGTGCGGTGTTTTCGCCAGGTCAGTCACGACGGACTCACCTGCAATGTTTTTACCCAGTACGACAGAAAGTGGGGATTTGGACTGCTTGAAGCGTTCGCTGTCCACCACTTCTGACATAGACACCATTTCACGGTGTGCGTTCGGCAGTTCAAGGCCGATATAAGGTTTACCCGGAATAACCTCAACTACGCGTACTGCCGATGCAGAAAGTGAACGCGCAATATCTTTGGATAGCCCAGATATCCGGCTCACTTTCACGCCTGGGGCCAATTCAAGTTCATAGCGGGTGATAACCGGTCCCGGATAAACACCCACCACTTTTGCATCAATCTTGTAATCAGACAGACGGGCTTCTACCAGACGCGCTGTATGCTCAAGTTCTTCTCGGGATGCCCGTTGAACACTCTTGCGCGGCGGATCCAGCAGATCGACTGTTGGCAAGGGCTCCTTCGGCTTAGGCAGGTTTTCTTCCTGACGACGAAGGAACGGGTGAATCTTGGCGGCTTCCTTGGCTTTGGCCTCTCGGATGGTCTCCATAAACGGATCCTCATCCTCACTGTCGCTATCGCTGTCTCCAACAGGTTCAACCGGTTTGAAGGAAGTGAACTGCGAAGGCTGCTCGAAATCCGTATGTACGGGTTCAGCCTGTTCTACCGGAGCTGTCTGCCCCTCATCTTCAATATGCGCACGTTGTTCCTGACGCCACTGAGTATCGTCTTCAGTGAAATCCAGAACATCATCCTGCTGACTATTGAGCTCTTCAGGCTCTGAATCAAGATCATTATGGAATGTAAACGCTTCAACAACCTGGACGTCTGGTTCTTCCTGATCAGGATTCAAATCACTCTCATGATTTTCATGATCTGCTTCCTGCCAAGGTGTCAGTGCATCGGCAGAAGTCTCTTCTTCCGGGAAATGAATAATAGGCTCTACGCGTTTTTCTTCTTGTTCTTGTTCTGGTTGCGATGCGCCCTCTAAGCCCTGTTCGGCAGGAGACATAAGGATATCCGGCATCCCAAAACTGCCATCACAAGCCAAGTCGTGGTTGGTGGCCGTTTTGATCGCTGCGGAAGTTGTTTCTACCGATTGCGGTTCGCCTACTGACATGTCCTCAGTTTTTGCCCGCAGCGGTTTGGCCAGTACATCGAGATCTGTCATCTCAAGGCTTTTGTCTTCCCCTCTGCTTTCAAACGCAGAATGTACTTCTGACTGTTCACCACGAACTTTTGCCAATACCCAGTCGACACCATTGAGCACGCTCTCGCCCAATGCGTCCACAATCGTAAGCCAGGAAATACCGGTGAACAGCGTGAAGCCGGCAGCCCACAGGAACATCATTACCAGCGTAGTTCCCAATACATTAAACAAAGGCAAAACCATTGAGGTAACGACGTCACCAACCACACCACCGGACGAGAAGTACCAGAAGTCATCAAAGTTGAGATCGGCAAGGCTGCAACTGGTCAGGAAAAGAACTACCAGTCCGAGAATCCGTGTTCCCAGAATGGTGTAATTCAAGGGTTCAGAGGCATCTCTGTGGCGCAAAAACACCCATGCACCCAACACCAATGCTGCAGGCAACAGGTAAGCCAGTGCACCAAACATGAAAAAGAGGGTGTCAGCCAACCATGCCCCCAAGGCGCCAGCAGAGTTTTTCACTGGCCCGTCCCAGGCGGTCTGGGACCAGGATGGATCGGCAGAATTATAGGTGAGCAACGCCACATAGGTGAAAAGCGCAACCATTAATCCGACAATAAATAGCGCTTCCTTGATGCGCTGCCAGCCATTTAACCGTTTTTTAGGCGTGGACTCTTTGGGTTCCTGACGCAGGGAAAACTCCATTGGTACCTTGTATTTTTATCTGAATGCTGCCCGGGCAACACATGGGCGGATACTTCATCTCCTTCCTATGTTATACCAAAGTGCGCGAATTCCTGAACTTTTGAAGGTAAAGGGAAAGTCATAATTCACCAAAAACAAAGCGGGTGGCGAAAACGCCACCCGCTTGGGTGTTTATCAACCACTTCGGTTTTCAACTCAGCTTAGCGGGTTTTAATCACCAGCTGGTTGGTCTGTTTCACTTCTTCCATAACCACATAGGTTCGGGTGTCATTCACACCCGGAAGGCGAAGCAGTGTTTCACCTAACAGTTTGCGGTAAGCAGACATGTCAGACACACGGGTCTTCAACAGGTAATCGAAGTCACCGGAAACCAGATGACATTCTTGAATGTCTTCCAGTTGTTGAACAGCTTTGTTGAACTGATCGAACACGTCCGGCGCGCCTCGGTTCAAAGTGATTTCAACGAAGACCAGCAAAGAGGCATCAAGATACTGCGGGTTAAGCAACGCGGTATAACCGGTTATGTAACCTTGACGCTCAAGTCTACGAACACGCTCTAAACATGGTGTGGGCGAAAGTCCAACGCGCTTGGACAACTCTACGTTCGAGATACGGCCGTCCTTTTGGAGCTCATTGAGGATGTTGCGGTCAATGCGGTCCAGTTCCTTGTTCGGCTTCTTTTTACTATCTACCATTTTTTATTCCACCTTCTCACTTCCTTGCAAAAAAATATAACGCTCTCGTTAACGTTTTTTTAATTTTCAGCATCAAATCCCGCTGATTGCAAACTATACTAGCCATAAATAGGAGTTAATAGCAAACGACTAGTAAAAACCACTGTCATATGGAGTAGATACAGGATGATTATTGGCGTACCTAAGGAAATCAAGAACCATGAATATCGTGTCGGCATGGTTCCAGCGTCCGTTAGAGAACTTATTACCCACGGCCACACAGTGATAGTCGAAACCCAGGCCGGCACAGGCATTGGATTCAGTGACGAAGACTATGTGGCTGCTGGAGCATCAATCCTTCCATCCGCCGCAGACATCTTTGCTGGCGCTGATATGATTGTAAAAGTTAAGGAACCTCAATCTGTCGAGCGCGCTATGTTGCGCGAAGGACAAATTTTGTTCACTTATTTGCACCTAGCTCCAGATTTTCCACAAACAGAAGACCTTATCAAGAGTAAAGCTATCTGCATAGCATACGAAACCGTAACAGATTCTCATGGTAGATTGCCACTTTTAGCGCCAATGTCCGAAGTTGCAGGACGAATGTCTATTCAAGCAGGAGCACAAACTTTAGAGAAATCCCAAGGCGGCGCGGGGCTTTTGCTGGGAGGAGTACCGGGTGTTGCACCGGCTAAAGTCGTTGTTTTAGGCGGTGGTGTAGTAGGTTCTAATGCAGCACGCATGGCTGTCGGCCTTCGTGCGGATGTAACAATTTTAGATCGAAATGTTGACACACTTCGCAAATTGGACGAAGAATTCCAGGGCCGCGCAAAAGTGGTTTATTCCACACATGAAGCGTTAGAGCAGCACGTCATCGCTGCCGACCTGGTAATTGGCGCCGTACTTATTCCTGGCGCTGCTGCACCAAAACTTGTCACCAAAGACCTGCTGAAGAAGATGAAGCCGGGCTCAGCTCTGGTGGATGTAGCTATTGATCAGGGTGGCTGCTTCGAAACATCCCATGCCACGACCCATGCAGACCCCACTTATATCGTTGATGATGTAGTACATTATTGTGTGGCCAACATGCCTGGAGCAGTAGCCAGAACTTCTACCTTCGCCCTGAACAATGCGACGTTGCCATTCATCGTTAAACTGGCAAACCAAGGCTATAAAGATGCCCTGCTGAATGATGTTCACTTCCGCAACGGCCTGAATGTGATAAACGGACAGGTTACATGCCGCGAAGTAGCAGAAAGCTTTGAACTGGATTATGTTGACCCACTGGTGGCCCTGCAAGGCTGAATAGGCCCTAAATAAATTGCGGGTAATGCATTTTATTTCCCCATTTAACACCAATTGGTTATAAACCATACCAATTAGCAAAGAGCACCTTCATCGGTGCTCTTTCTTTAGTTGCCCAATTTACCTAAAATCTGCCCATCACTCGAAAATAGATAAATCGCGTCAGCGGAGAAAATATGAGCAACGTAAAGCACGCCAAACTCCTGATCCTGGGTTCCGGCCCTGCGGGATACACCGCCGCAGTATATGCCGCCCGAGCTAACCTGAACCCGGTAATGATTACCGGTCTGCAGCAAGGTGGCCAGCTGACCACAACCACTGAAGTTGAAAACTGGCCAGGCGATGCTGAGGGCCTGACCGGTCCAGGTCTGATGGAGCGCATGAAAGAACATGCCGAAAAGTTTGAAACTGAAATCCTCTTTGATCATATCAATGAAGTAGAACTGACAAAACGCCCGTTCACCTTGAAAGGTGACAGTGGCACTTATACCTGTGATGCACTCATCATTGCGACCGGCGCTTCCGCCCAGTACTTGGGTATGGAATCAGAGGAAGCCTTCAAGGGCCGTGGCGTATCTGCCTGTGCAACCTGCGACGGTTTCTTCTACCGCAACCAGAAAGTTGCTGTTATCGGGGGTGGCAATACCGCTGTCGAAGAAGCCTTATATCTGGCTAACATCGCTTCAGAAGTACACCTGATCCACCGTCGTGACAGTTTCCGTGCAGAAAAAATCCTTGTTCAGCGTCTGATGGACAAAGTAGAAAGCGGGAACATCATTCTTCACACTGACCGTGTTCTGGATGAAGTGCTGGGTGATGACATGGGCGTAACCGCCGTCCGCGTCAAAGATACCAAGTCAGATGAAACCGAAGTGCTGGAAGTAATGGGCCTGTTTGTAGCAATTGGCCACAAACCAAACACTGCCATCTTTGACGGACAGCTGGAAATGAACAACGGCTACCTCAAAGTTCAGTCCGGTTTGGAAGGTAATGCGACCCAAACCAGCATCGAAGGCGTTTTCGCTGCTGGCGACGTAATGGACCACATCTACCGTCAGGCAATTACTTCAGCCGGTACAGGCTGTATGGCAGCGCTGGACGCCGAGCGTTTCCTCGACGCGCTTGACCAGAAGTAATAATAACTTCCCGTAAAGGCCTGACTTGTCAGGCCTTTACCGTATTAGGGCTGGATGTTTTGACATACCTGATTACACCTGTTTGACCCAGGGTCTGTCCTTCTCCCCTTTCACCTTTATTCGACGTTTGATGTATGGAAAAAGATAAACAGCGAGCACTCTCCGCTTGGCTCAAGGCCCAAAGCAAACTCGCTAAACGCTGGTTATTGCTGTCTGTCGGTCTGGCATTTGTCTCAGCACTATTGCTTGTAGGGCAAGCTGCATTGATTGCCTCCATCCTCCATGCTCTCATTATCGAGCATGTCGACAAATCCACACTGGTAACGCAGTTCATTCTGTTGGCTGTAGTCATCTGCTTTAGGGCAGCTTGCAGCTGGGGGAAGGAAACAGCCGGATTCCGCTGTGGAGAAGAAATTCGTCGCCATATGCGCCGGCTGATCCTTGAAAAGCTGAACACGCTTGGCCCTGCCTTCATCCAGGGTAAGCCTGCCGGAACTTGGGCAACGCTGATTCTGGAACAGGTAGAGGAAATGCAGGATTTCTTTGCGCGCTACCTGCCACAAATGGCGATTGCCGTTATGGTGCCTTTTATTATCCTGGTTGCTGTCTTTCCGGTTAACTGGGCAGCGGGTTTAATTTTCCTTCTCACCGCACCATTGGTTCCGCTGTTTATGGCGCTGGTTGGTATGAAAGCGGCTGAAGCTAACCGAAAGAACTTCAAGGCACTGCAACGCCTGTCCGGCTTCTTTTACGACCGCCTTCGAGGGCTGGCAACCATCAGGTTGTTTGACCGGGCAGATGCTGAAGCGAAACAGCTCGAGTATGCGTCAGAAGATTTTCGCCGGAGGACGATGGAAGTACTCAGGCTGGCCTTCCTGTCATCTGCCGTGCTGGAATTCTTCACCGCGCTGTCTATTGCCATTACAGCGGTTTACTTTGGCTTCAGCTATATCGGTGAGCTGAATTTCGGCCACTACGGCATAACCATCACGCTGTTCACCGGTTTGTTTGTATTGATTCTCGCCCCGGAGTTTTACCAGCCACTACGTGACCTCGGTACCTTCTACCACGCCAAAGCTCAGGCGATTGGTGCAGCAGAATCCATTGTTGAGTTTCTCGACACAAATGCAGAAGGCTCGGCAAAGGGCAATACCACGCTTCCTTCGCCAGACGCAGTTTCCATCAGTGCTGAGAACCTTGAAGTATTCAGCCCTGACGGTATCCAGCTGGCAGGCCCCCTCAACTTCCATATCAGTGCCGGTGAAAAAATCGCGTTGGTAGGCCCAAGTGGTGCGGGAAAGACCAGCCTGGTCAATGCCATACTCGGGTTCTTACCATATCGCGGTAGCCTGACAATCAACGGTATTGAAATGAGCAGCCTGAGTCAGGAAAGCTGGCACCGTGAAATCAGCTGGGTAGGCCAGAACCCGATGCTGGTCCACGGCAGCGTTCGAGAAAACCTTTGCCTTTCCCGGCCGGATGTTGATAGCGAAACATTAGCAAAAGCCGTAAAAAATGCTTATGCCGATGAGTTTATCAACCGCCTTGAAAAAGGTTATGAGCACCATGTTGGAGACCGGGCATGTGGGGTTTCTGTCGGCCAGGCCCAACGAATTGCCGTTGCCCGGGCTCTGATCCAGGACGGGAATTTCTGGCTGCTTGATGAACCGACAGCCAGCCTGGATGCCAACAGTGAGAAGCTTGTTGCGAACTCTCTTTCCCAAGCGATTCAGCAAAAAACCAGCCTTACCGTCACTCACCGGCTTGCCCAACTTGCCGATAAAGGCCAGGTTTGGGTAATGGATAAAGGCCAATTGGTTCAACAGGGCAAACTCGATGAAATTTCAACATCCGGCTTGCTGAAAGAAATGATCACTGCCGTAGACAAAGGAGACATCGATGCGTGATTTGATCCCTTTCCTTCGTCTTTATAAAAAACATTGGTTTGGCCTGACGCTGGGCATGTTGCTCGGATTGGCAACTGTACTGGCGTCAATGGGTTTGCTGACCCTCTCCGGCTGGTTCATTTCCGCTGCTGCGGTAGCAGGGTTGTCTGTCGCCACCCGGCAGGTCTTTAACTATATGCTCCCGGCCGGTGGTGTCCGTGGGTTCTCAATTGCCCGTACTGCAGGCCGTTACGGAGAACGCATTGTCAGCCACAATGCCACCTTCAAGTTGCTCGCAGACATCCGGCTATTTTTCTTCCGTAAATTAGCACCATTGGTTCCAGGTAATTTGACGAACCTGCGTGACGGAGACTTGCTGAACCGTTTGGTCGCCGATGTAAATGCCATGGACCACATTTACCTGCGCCTCGTCAGCCCCCTTCTGATCGGCGTGTTGGGTATTCTGGCCATTTCCGGATTTCTGATCTGGTTTGACCCTTCGCTGGGCGGTTTTCTGGCAACAGTACTGCTGGTGTTATTAATTGGCTTGCCGGTTATCTTCTACGGACTGGGTAAAGGGCACGGAGAGAGCATAACCCTAAGCAAAGCCCAATACCGGGTAGGCCTGCTCGACTGGCTTCAAGGAAATGCAGAGCTTCGCATTTTTGGTGCCAATGACCGGGTAATTCAGTCAGCCCAGAGCCACGAAGAGCAGCTTCTCAAGTCACAAAGGCGGATGGCATCTATCACCGGTATCGCCAATGCAACGCTCATGGCGGCAAACGGCCTTACACTGGTTGCCATGCTTTGGTTTGCAGCTGATGGCATTGGTGGACGCGCGCCTGACCCGTTAATAGCCATGTTTGCTTTCGCTACGATGGCAAGCTTTGAATTGTTAATGCCCGTCTCTGCTGCATTCCAGTACCTCGGCCAGACACTGACCTCGGCCCGGAGACTTAATGAAATTATTGAAGCCAAACCTGCAACGGTATTTTCTGGTAGTGCGACCGAGCACAATGCGACCGGAGCAATTGAGATTAGCAATGTTTCATTCACCTACCACGGCAGTTGTGACCGGGTGCTCAGCGATATATCCCTGAACATTGAAGCCGGACAAAAAATTGCCATCCTTGGCCGTACAGGCTGTGGTAAATCCACCCTGCTCCAACTGCTGACCAGAAGCTGGGATCCTCAACAAGGTCAAATCAGTTTTGACGGGATCCCATTGGCAGACTGGAATGAGTCTTCACTGCGCAATGCAGTTTCCGTTGTCAGTCAGCGAGTGGATATATTCAGTGGGACACTTCGTTATAACCTTGCCATGGCAAATGAATCGTCTACAGATGAAAAGTTACGCGAGGTGCTTAATGAGGTTGGCTTGGAAGCACTACTTGAGGGACAAGGCCTGGATGCCTGGGTAGGTGAAGGCGGACGACAGCTGTCCGGTGGCGAACGCCGCCGAATTGGTATTGCCCGAGCACTGCTGCGGGATGCACCTATTTTACTGCTTGATGAGCCGACAGAAGGGCTGGACAGCAAAACCGAGAAAGATGTTCTCTCTTCTCTGATGTCGCATGCTGAGAACCGTACTCTGATTTACATCACTCACCGTCTCGCCGGGCTGGGCCAAATGGACCAAATCTGCCTGATGGACAATGGTGAAATCATTGAACAAGGAACACATGAAGCACTGCTCAACCTTCAGGGACGCTATGCCGAGCTGACCAACCGTCTCCATTAATACAACAAGTCTTATTTATGACCTAAAAGTCAAAAGGGCCTGGATATCAGGCCCTTTTTTCAACGGCCCCGTCCACTGGCAAGTGAGCGAATTTGCCCCCCTTCTGCTGATGGGGCAATGGTTACCGGGGAGTGCGTATCTTCATTACGTCCCTTACCCTCGCTGTAAAAATCACCAACGTCTTTCCAGTGGGTGCTTCCCAGCGTAACCATGTAATACTTGTCGTTACGCATATCCGCAATCAGGCCCCGGCCGAAATGCATCAGTTCATTATGTACATCCCGAACAAAATCACTACGCAAAGACTGCCGGCTGGTAAGCTCTGTAATATCGCTGCGTGTCAGATATACGCCGTTATAAGAAGCAAATCTATCCATCAACCAGGCAGCAAATTCTTTGGCACTTTTCATAACGTCATCCCCCTTTTCAAATCAGGCAACCGTTAAAGGCCCGGCGAGAGGTTGGCAGACAACACGCTGCCTCACGTTTTTAATAATAATGAGATCCAGAGCACAAAATTGTCTCAGTTATTGACTCAGTCACATATTCTTCAAACAGTTAGGATGATGCCCTGTATCTGCCCCTATTTTTCTTGTTAATAACCAGCATGTTATTTCGAAACACATATGCCGAGCCTGACAAAGACCCACCTGACACATTATTATTATTGAAGCAGCACCACAGAGATTTATCCCAACAATGACAATTTATCTGCCACCACTTGATGAAACCCTTAATTTTCCTGATGTTGAAACCGCCTTGTCAGAGCCGGACGGGTTGCTGGCCATAGGCGGAGATTTGTCACCGTCACGGCTGCTGGCTGCATACCGAAACGGAATATTTCCTTGGTTTGGCGAAGAAGACCCCTATTTGTGGTGGAGCCCGTCTGAACGAGCTGTTTTCTGGCCCGAGCATTTCCAACCGTCACGCAGTCTAAAAAAACACTGCCGGAAAAATCGGTTTTTCGTAACGATAAACACCTCGTTTGAGCAGGTTATAGAGCGTTGTGCGACTATCCGGGGCTCTGATGCGATATGGATAACTGAAGATATGAGGCAGGCTTATACGGCGCTCCACCAGGCAGGTCACGCCCACTCTGTTGAGATATGGGATATCTCCGATAACCTTGTAGGTGGGTTGTATGGGATTTCAGTGGGACAAGTATTTTGCGGAGAATCTATGTTCTCCTCCTTAATGAATGGCTCAAAAATCGCACTGTGGGCTTTTTGCCAGCACTTTGCAGCACACGGTGGGAAAATCATTGATTGCCAGATGATGAATCCCCACCTTGAGTCCTTGGGCGCATCCCCAATATCGCGTCAGGATTTTATACGCAAACTATCTCAAATGTCTGATACTGTTATTAATGACAAGTGCTTTGCCCCCGGCCCTGTAACATGGGAGAACCCTTACATTGTCAACAAATAAACTGGCTAACGGTGCTCTTTCTGTCGGACTGACTGCTGAACATCGATGTAATTATTTACCTGATCAACAGGAAAGACTTGCCATCGTCATGGATCCCGGCTTGCAATCTTTCAGAGGGTACAGCGTGTTGATTGAAGCCGGTTTCAGACGCAGCGGGAACCATATCTACCGCCCACACTGCAATCATTGCAACGCTTGCAAGTCCCTGCGAATTGACGTCAATGGATTTACGCCAAGCCGTAGCCAGAAACGGTTGTTGAAACAGTTGGATAAGCTCACTGTACTGGTAACTGACGCGCCACCAGAAAATTGGTTTGAGCTATATTCAAATTACATCACCCAACGACACCGTGATGGTTCAATGTTCCCCCCCGTTAAATCTGATTTCCTTTCTTTTATTCGCAGTAACTGGCTCGAAACCCGCTTCCTGCAAATTTACCAGCAGGAAAAAATCATTGCCGTTGCAGCAACTGACATACTTCAGGATGGGTTAAGCGCTATCTACACCTTCTTTGACCCGGATATAAAAATGTCGGTAGGGTCTTTATCTATTCTCGCCCAGTTGGCTCTTGCAAAAAAACTGGGGAAGGATTGGTTATATCTCGGATACCAGGTTGATGCCTGCGATGCTATGAAATATAAGTCGAATTTCTTTCCTCACCAGCAATTTATTCACGGTGCATGGCAAGAATTTGATGCAAATTGACCATGCAACACAGCCTTTCGTCCTCTTTAGGTTGGCAAGTCTCACCGATGGGGTTAAAATTTCGGCCCTGTAACTTAGAGTAACGCGTATAGCTCGCGGTGAATCATTGGCTATCCAAAAGCCTAAGAGGAATAAATGGCAAAAGAAGACGTAATTGAAATGCAAGGTACCGTACTGGATACGCTGCCTAATACTATGTTCCGCGTTGAGCTGGAAAACGGTCACGTTGTGACTGCACACATCTCTGGCAAAATGCGTAAGAACTATATCCGTATCCTGACTGGCGACAAAGTTACCGTTGAGATGACTCCGTACGACCTGTCTAAGGGCCGCATCGTCTTCCGCGCACGCTAATATACTATTCGGGCCTGTTTAACCTGGAGCGAAGTTACCGGTCTTATTGCAGTTTTTGCATGACGGATCTTTCGCGTTTCAGGTACTGTCAGCTCACAATACTGTCACGATGCGAAAGCGTCCCATATTGATGAGACCACTTTTCATACAGGCCCTGCACTACTGCCTGTTATCCATCGCCCGGTTTAAGAACCGACGGCTGGAGATTTATCAGAAGTGCTTTGATTAGCTTACAGCGCTGCCGAAAGGCAAAAATAAACCCGGCATATAGCCGGGTTTGTTGTGTCTGCACACTAACTTTTAGTGAGCAGGCTCCATCTCATCAGAGAAATCAAAGTGCAGCTTTCCGTCTCGGAGGCTGACCTTCACAGAACCGCCATTAACAAGTCGTCCGAACAACAACTCATTTGCCAGTGGCTTCTTGAGGTTATCCTGAATGACGCGAGCCATAGGTCGTGCACCCATTGCCTTGTCATAACCCCTGTCAGCCAGCCAGTCTTTAGCTGCCTTCGTGACTTCCAGCGACACGCCTCGTGCATCGAGTTGCGCTTGGAGTTCCACCACGAATTTATCGACAACCTGGACAATGGTTTCTTCATCCAGATGGTTGAACCAAATGATGTTATCCAAACGGTTCCGGAATTCAGGCGCAAAGACCCGCTTGATTTCCTGCATGGCGTCGTGACTGTGATCCTGCTGGATAAGACCAATGGACTTACGGGTGGTTTCTGTCACACCCGCGTTGGTCGTCATCACCAAAATCACATTACGGAAGTCAGCTTTGCGTCCGTTATTGTCAGTCAGCGTACCGTTGTCCATAACCTGCAGTAACAGGTTAAACACATCCGGGTGCGCCTTCTCAATTTCATCCAGCAATACAACACTGTGAGGATGCTTGATAACTGCATCAGTCAGCAGACCGCCCTGGTCATACCCTACGTAACCCGGAGGAGCACCAATAAGACGGCTGACAGTATGGCGTTCCATGTACTCAGACATATCGAAGCGCAGAAGCTCAATGCCGAGGGAGCGGGCAAGGCGCACAGTCACTTCCGTTTTACCAACACCAGTTGGTCCGGCAAAGAGGAAAGAACCGACAGGCTTGTTGTCCTGCCCCAGTCCCGCACGGCTAAGTTTGATGGCTTCACACAATGCACCAATAGCATCATCCTGCCCGAAAACCAGCATTTTGAGCTTGTCTTCGAGGCCAGCCAACACATCGCGGTCAGAAGACGACACAGACTTCTCCGGAATCCGGGCGATTTTTGCAATGATGGTTTCAATATCAGCAACATTGATAGTTTTCTTGCGCTTTTTAGCTGGAGTCAGACGACAACGGGCTCCTGCCTCATCAATCACATCAATTGCCTTATCTGGCAAATGACGCTCGTTGATATACTTTGCCGACAACTCAACAGCAGCACGAATTGCCTTGTTGGTATAGCGTACCTCGTGGTGCGCCTCATACTTAGGCTTCAGACCCATCAGGATCTTGGTTGTATCGTCCAGTGACGGTTCAACGATATCGATCTTCTGGAAACGACGGGCCAATGCCCGCTCTTTCTCGAAGATGTTGCTGTATTCCTGGTACGTAGTAGAACCAATACAGCGCAGTTTACCGCTGCTCAGCAATGGTTTAATAAGGTTTGCGGCATCTACCTGTCCACCTGACGCCGCACCGGCACCAATGATGGTATGGATTTCATCAATGAACAGGATAGCCTGGTCTTCTTTCTCAAGCTGCTTGAGAATATTTTTGAATCGTTTTTCAAAATCGCCACGGTATTTGGTTCCGGCCAGCAGCGAGCCAATATCCAAAGAATAAATCACACAGTTTGCGATTATTTCCGGGACATTGCCTTCTACAATTCTCCAGGCTAAGCCCTCGGCGATTGCAGTCTTACCCACGCCAGCTTCACCCACCAACAACGGGTTATTCTTACGGCGGCGGCACAGCACCTGAATGGTACGCTCCAACTCCTTGTCGCGACCAATAAGCGGGTCAATTCCACCTACACGCGCCAACTGGTTGAGGTTGGTAGCGAAATTTTCCAGGCGATCTTCACCGCCTTCAGCATTGCTGTCTTCTGAAGAAAGGTCAACGCGCTGATTTTGCTCTTTCGGGCTTTCTTTCGCAGTACCGTGGGAGATGAAATTAACTACATCCAGCCGGCTGATATCATTCTTCTTGAGCAGATAAGCCGCATGGGACTCTTGCTCACTGAAGATGGCCACCAGCACATTCGCACCGCTGACTTCACTTCGGCCAGAAGACTGCACATGGAAAACAGCCCGTTGCAGTACCCGCTGGAAGCTCAGTGTAGGCTGGGTTTCCCTGGAATCATCGCCAGGTGGAATGAGAGGCGTAGTTTGCTCTATAAACGACTCCAGCTCTTTACGCAACGCATCAACGTCAGCACGACACGCTAGCAGCGCCTCTCTGGCAGACACATTGTCGAGCAGAGCCAATAACAGATGCTCCACAGTCATAAACTCGTGGCGCTTTTCCCTTGCTCTGGCAAACGCAGCATTCAAACTCGCTTCGAGTTCTTTGTTCAGCATAAGGCACCTCCCTCAATTACCACTCATGGTGTGCCGGAGAGTATTAAGCTCTCTCCATGGTACAAAGTAACGGATGTTCATTCTCACGAGCATAGACCGTTACCTGGGCTACTTTTGTTTCAGCAACTTCTGCAGTAAACACTCCGCAGATAGCTTTTCCTTCGTAGTGAACCGTTAACATGACTTGTGTTGCACGATCGGCATCCATACCAAAAAATGTTTGCAACACATCCACTACAAATTCCATCGGGGTGTAGTCATCGTTATTCAGTACCACCTTATACATTGAAGGTGGCTTCAGTTCAGTCTTCTCAGCCTCTGCAATGTCAGAGTCTGGTGTTATCCACTCGTACAACTTACTCATAATTTACTTCATACCCTGACGAAAAAAAGCATTGCTTACAGCTAATTAGATGCATGTCTCTAGTTATTTAGCTATATGCGATATTTCTTAACGCCTCACTATTCAGGTTAATGCAGCCATTGTATTCCAGCAAACCTAATCCTGTCACCCAACGGCATATTGCTGCAAATAAACTGTAAAATGTGCCCACTGTCTACTTTTGACCACATTATCGTTTTAGAGACAACATCCAACACGTGGATTTGATATCCATAATGCAACAGATGTGATGTGCATCGCTGGTCAGTTGAAAGGAGATATTTACGGGTTTCGTTTGCTTGGTTTTTTAGCCTATTTATCAATAACTATGGAGAGTGAACACACATTGGGATATCGACCACATTTCTAAAAAATTTGTTAGGGATTTCAATGAGTATCATTCGATATTGTCATAGAAATAGTAGTCATGACTATATATTTGCAGTGTCCAGTCCATAAGACGATGTTTGAATACCAATCAACTGGAAATGTAAATAGATATCAGCTAATGTGAAAATATATGAAATTGCTATTATATGTATACAGTTAGACTTGACTGTCTAAATCATTTTACTAAATTGTTATTTGTGATGGATTTTAATTTCGCACTTTCTATGAATCAGACGCTTGTGGTTGTACGTCTGTCTATATTGTGCAACTGATTTTGCAAGAGGGATGTATAGCATGGCAACAGGAACAGTGAAGTGGTTCAACAACGCAAAAGGCTTTGGATTTATCTGCCCTGACGAGGGAAATGGCGACGTTTTTGCACACTATTCCACCATTCAGATGGAAGGCTACAAAACTTTAAAGGCCGGTCAACCTGTGACTTATGAAGCGCATGAAGGCCCAAAAGGTTATCACGCCAGCGAAATCGTCCCCGTGGAGAGCGATGCAGCGAAGTAATCGTTCGCTAAGAATTCTTATGAAAAGCAGGCTCCGGCCTGCTTTTTTTGTATCAATTTCCAGTCACTCAACAGAGATCACGGTTATCAAGTAATTTGATAGCTTGTTTCATTTTTAATGAGAACCATATCACCACAACCTTTTCATAATTCGCTATACTTCACATCGCATTCATTGCTGATAATTTTAATTGGAAGAGTGTTATGACTTATCACGCCCATGACCTTAATTACAAAGGCGAAAATTGCGGTGTACATAACTGGATGACCCCGGACGGTCATGCATTTTATTGGCACCCAGACTGGCTTCACATCGCCGAAGACCAAACCGGCATCCACCCTAAAGAAGATCTCGCAGTAACGTCTGGCGAAAAACCAACACGCGAACATGCAGTGCTGGCCATTCTGAAGCACCTTAACGGAAAGATGGTTGAAGAGCTGAATAAGATCCCGCTTCCATAACTACCGGAAAGCGAGTTTATCTTTAACGATAAATGCACCCAGACAAATAAAAAGCCCGGCAACGATGCCGGGCTTTGTTATTTCTGACGATTCAATTACATCTGGTCAATCATGTCCTGAGCAAACTCTGAACACTTACGCAGTGTTGCACCGTCCATCAAACGCTCAAAATCATAGGTCACAGTCTTGTTGCTGATCGCTTTTTCCATTGAGCTGATGATAAGGTCAGCCGCTTCTGTCCAACCCATGTGGCGAAGCATCATTTCAGCAGACAGGATTAAAGAACCAGGGTTTACCTTGTCCTGACCAGCATACTTAGGTGCCGTACCGTGAGTTGCCTCAAACAGGGCAACGCCGTCACCAATGTTTGCACCTGGTGCGATACCGATACCACCTACCTGCGCAGCCAGTGCATCAGATACGTAGTCACCGTTCAGGTTCATGGTGGCAATCACATCGTACTCGGCAGGGCGAAGCAGGATTTGCTGCAGGAACGCATCAGCAATTACATCTTTAACGATGATTTCTTTACCGGTATTCGGGTTCTTCAGTGTCATCCATGGGCCACCGTCCAGCAATTCTGCACCGAACTCTTCCTTGGCAACGTCGTAACCCCAATCTTTGAAGGCACCTTCGGTGAACTTCATGATGTTACCCTTGTGCACCAGGGTCAGGGAGTCACGGTCATTATCGATGGTGTACTGAATTGCAGCACGAACCAGACGCTTGGTGCCTTCCTCAGAAACCGGCTTGATACCTACACCACACTGCTGAGGGAAACGGATTTTGGTCTGGCCCATTTCTTCCTGAAGGAATTTAATTACCTTGTCAGCTTCTGCAGTACCGGCTTTAAACTCAACACCGGCATAAATATCTTCTGAGTTTTCACGGTAAATGACCATGTCGGTCAATTCAGGTTGCTTGAGCGGACTTGGAACGCCTTCAAAATAACGTACTGGACGAGCACAGATATACAGGTCTAGCTCTTGACGCAGAGCTACGTTCAGTGAACGGATACCACCGCCAACCGGAGTCGTCAGTGGGCCTTTGATTGCAACTTTGTAGTCACGGATAAAGTCGAGAGTTTCAGTCGGCAGCCACTGGTCATCACCATAAACCTGGGTTGATTTTTCACCAGTGTAAATTTCCATCCAGGAAATCTTTTTCTCACCGTTATAGGCTTTCTCTACAGCCGCATCCACGACTTTAATCATCGCTGGGCTTACGTCTACCCCGATGCCATCACCTTCAATGTAAGGAATGATTGGGTTGTTAGGTACAACCAGCTTGTTTCCGTCAAGGCTAATTTTTTGGCCATCTGCAGGTACAACTACTTTACTCTCCATTTAAAATCTCCTAGCGTCCATTTGTTATCTTTGTGTAAGATGCGCGCAAAAGAATACTTCAATTAACACAACACGCCAATCACATTATTTCCCGTATAATACCAATGTCTCATTTGTTCCTTTTGTTATTTGACAAGACATCATGACCTTTAAAAAACAGCCTAAACGCCGTGCTACAGCGCCTTCCAGACCGGGTTCCAAGCCCCGCCATTCTCAGTCACGAAGCCGGCATACAGGTACAAATCAAAAGCCCAGAATTTCCCCTGAGGAAACAAGGGTTATCTTATTTAATAAACCATTTAATACGCTGACACAGTTTACCGGCGAACCCGGTGACTCAACATTGGCAGATTTCATCCCAGTAAAAGGAGTCTATGCTGCCGGACGGCTTGATAAAGACAGTGAGGGACTGCTTGTGCTGACAAATGACGGCATCTTGCAAGCCCGGTTGACTCAACCCCGTTCAAAAGCACCAAAGATATACTGGGTTCAGGTAGAAGGTGTCCCGGCCGAAGAATCACTCAACAAGCTTCGCAATGGCGTAGAACTTAAGGATGGCATGACCTTGCCTGCTGGGGTGAAAGTCATGACTGAGCCTGACATCTGGCCGCGTAACCCACCTGTGCGTGAACGAAAGTCTGTTCCGACTACTTGGCTGGAAATAACATTGAAAGAAGGCCGTAACCGGCAAGTGCGGCGAATGACCGCGCACATTGGCCACCCGACCCTTCGCCTTATTCGCTACCAGCTTTCCGAGTGGAATGTCAGCGGCCTTGCACCGGGTGAATGGCGTGAAGTCAGCGCTCCGTCTCCACGGGCATCTCAAGAAAAAATGTGATACAGTTCTCGATCTGTTTCCAGACCCTAAAGTCTGGTAGAATCGCGACCCAATTTGGTTCCAACTAATCAGTCCAGAGTAACAATGTCAGACAACAGCAGCAAAAAAGTGATTGTCGGTATGTCCGGCGGTGTAGATTCCTCAGTTTCAGCCTATCTGCTTATCCAGCAGGGTTATCAGGTTGAAGGCCTGTTTATGAAAAACTGGGAAGAGGACGATTCAGACGAATACTGTTCAGCAGCAGAAGACCTGGCTGATGCGCAGGCCGTTTGTGACAAACTGGGCATTCCTCTGCATACCATCAACTTTGCTGCTGAATACTGGGACAATGTGTTCGAGTATTTCCTGGCTGAATACAAAGCGGGCCGTACGCCAAACCCAGACATTCTTTGCAACAAGGAAATCAAGTTCAAAGCTTTCCTTGAATACGCTGAAGAAGTATTGGAAGCCGACTATATTGCCATGGGGCACTATGCACGCCGCACCTTCCCAACCATTGAAGGTGAGAAGGTTAAAATGCTTCGTGGCCTCGACAGTAACAAAGACCAGACGTACTTCTTGTATACATTGAGCCACGAACAATTGGCACGCAGCCTGTTCCCGGTTGGCGAAATTGAGAAGCCTGAAGTTCGCCGCATTGCCGAAGAGCAGGGTCTGGTAACTGCAAAGAAAAAAGACTCGACAGGGATCTGTTTCATCGGGGAGCGCAAGTTCCGCGACTTCCTTGCCCGATACCTACCTGCGCAACCAGGTAAGATTGAAACCTGTGAAGGTGAAGAAATCGGCGAACACCAAGGTCTGATGTACCACACGATCGGCCAGCGTAAAGGCTTGGGTATTGGTGGTCAAAAAGGCGGGAACGGCGAAGAAGAAGCATGGTACGTCGTTGATAAAGATGTCGAGCGAAACGTACTGCTTGTCGGCCAGGGCCATGACCACCCTCGCCTGAAATCAGCTGGCCTGATTGCCAAACAACTCCACTGGGTAGATCGTGAAGTGATCACTGAGCCAGTTCGCTGTTCAGTAAAAACCCGGTACCGTCAACACGATATTCCGTGTACCATCACCCCGGTTGACTCAGAGACCATCAAGGTGATGTTCGATGAACCGCAAATTGCTGTAACACCAGGCCAATCCGCGGTGTTCTACCTGGATGATGTATGTCTGGGTGGCGGTATCATCGAAGAACGTATTTAAGGAGTTGTCCTACGTGGCTAATACGCTGTTTGATCGTACTGTCGCATTTGCAGGCATTTGTCAGGCCGCTTCTCTTGTACAAGCCGTCGCCCGCGACGGCTATTGTGATGAGGCAGCTCTACGCGCCTGTCTTAACAGTATCGCAGTAACTGACCCGTCAAATACAGCTGCCGTGTTTGAAGGTGAACAAAACCTTACCCATGGTTTGAAAGCTCTGGTAAACGGATTGGACAGCAGCCCAACCGGTGGCGAACTGACCCGTTACCTCATCAATCTGCTTGCCCTCGAGCGCCGGTTATCCGGACGCCGAGACAGCATGGCACAGCTTGGCGACCGAATTGGAACAATCAAACGTCAAATGGCACACTACGACCTGCTTGATGACCAGATGATTTCCAACATTGCCAGCATATACCTGGATATTATCAGCCCACTGGGCCCTCGCATCCAGGTCACTGGAAACCCAGCCCAGCTTCAGCAAACTGCCGTACAGCACAAAGTGCGCGCTTTGTTGATGGCGGGTATCCGCAGTGCTGTGCTCTGGCGCCAGGTTGGCGGACGTCGTCGCCATCTTATTTTTGGTCGCCAGAAAATGGTTGAGCAGGCCAAAATTATTCTCGCCCGCAGCGGTTCTTAATCGCTAGCTAGTGTTTACGTTTTAACTCAGGAGATCCCCATAATGGAACTGTCAGCGTTGACTGCTGTTTCCCCGGTAGACGGCCGATACGGCACGAAAACGATTGCGTTACGCTCAATCTTCAGTGAATTCGGTCTGCTAAAGTACCGCACCGTTGTTGAAATCCGCTGGTTGCAGAAACTGGCCGCAACCGATGCCATCAAAGAAGTACCGGCATTCAGCACTGAAGCAAACGCGTACCTCGACCGTATCGCGGCAGAGTTCAGCGAAGAAGATGCACTGCGAATCAAAGAGATCGAACGTACTACCAACCACGACGTAAAAGCGGTTGAGTACTTCCTGAAAGAGAAAGTAGCTGCAGTACCTGAGCTGCATGCGGTAAATGAATTCATCCACTTTGCGTGTACTTCTGAAGACATTAACAACCTTTCACACGCACTGATGCTGACAGAAGCCCGTGAAACTGTTCTGCTTCCTGAGATCCGCAGCATCATTGATGCCATTCGCGGCCTGTCGGTGGAATACCGTGAAGTGCCTCTGATGTCCCGTACCCACGGCCAGCCTGCGTCTCCTTCCACCATGGGTAAGGAAATGGCAAACGTTGCCTACCGTATGGAACGTCAGTACAAGCAAATTGCTGCGGTAGAAATTCTGGGTAAGATCAACGGCGCAGTAGGTAACTACAATGCGCACCTGTCTGCCTACCCGGACATTGACTGGCACCAGTACAGTGAAGAGTTTGTCACCTCTCTGGGTATTACCTGGAACCCTTACACCACCCAAATCGAGCCGCATGATTACATTGCTGAGTTGTTTGACGGCGTAGCCCGTTTCAACACCATCCTGCTCGACTTTGACCGTGACGTCTGGGGCTACATCGCACTGGGTCACTTCAAGCAGAAGACGATTGCCGGCGAGATCGGTTCATCTACCATGCCACATAAAGTTAACCCGATTGACTTCGAAAACTCTGAAGGCAACCTGGGCCTGGCAAACGCAATCTTCTCGCACCTGGCGCAAAAGCTGCCTGTTTCTCGCTGGCAGCGTGACCTGACTGACTCAACCGTCCTCCGTAACCTGGGTGTAGGTTGTGGCTACTCACTGATCGCATATGGATCGACACTCAAGGGTATCAGCAAGCTGGAAGTGAACCAGGCACACCTTGAAGATGAGCTCGACCACAACTGGGAAGTACTGGCTGAGCCGGTACAGACCGTTATGCGTCGCTATGGTATCGAAAAGCCATACGAAAAACTCAAGGAGCTGACGCGTGGCAAGCGTGTTGATGCAGACGGTATGCGTGCGTTCATCGACGGTCTCGAGCTGCCAGAGTTCGAGAAAGACCGCCTGAAACAGATGACGCCAGCTAATTACATCGGTGATGCGGTTAAACTGACTGACCTGCTGTAATTCAGCCTGACGGATAACCCGGCTTCCGAGCCGGGTTTTTTTGTATCTGGAAATACCAACCAATTCTCACTGACACCTGCATATTGGCGTCGCATGGGTATATACTGACTGCCACTTTAATACCCTGGCTAAATGAGTATGTATCAGCTGAACTTCGACTTCGATACCTTCCTGAAAACCTACTGGCAAAAAAAACCCACGGTCATTCGTGCCGGTTTTGCCGATTTTGACGATGCACTGTCCCCAGATGAGCTGGCCGGCCTTGCGATGGAAGAAGAAGTTGATTCACGCCTAGTGATTCAAAAAGATGGTCAGTGGCTGGTGAGTCACGGCCCCTTTGACAGTTTTGACAATCTGCCTGACACTGGCTCCCAGCTTATTGTTCAGGCATCCAACCACTGGCATCCGGGGCCACAGGCTCTGGCTGAGCCATTCCGTGTCCTGCCAGGCTGGCTCTTTGACGATGTCATGATTTGCTACTCCCTGCCGGGCGGAGGCGTTGGCCCCCATATCGACCAGTATGACGTATTTATCATCCAGGGAAGCGGTCGCCGCCACTGGCGCGTAGGTGACAAGGGAAACTACGAAGAAGCAAACCTCCACACTGGCCTGCGCCAGATCACCGGCTTTGAAGCCATTATTGATACAGAACTGGAGCCGGGAGATATTCTCTACATTCCACCCGGTTTCCCACATGAAGGCACTTCCATCGAAGAGTCTATGAGCTTCTCGGTCGGTTATCGTTCACCAAAGAAACAGGAGCTTCTCAGCAGTTTTGCTGATTTTGCCATTGCCAACGAAGCCGGTGACATCCATTACCATAATCCAGAAATGGAAGCCCGGAAGGCTCATAGTGCAATCACAGAGGATGACTTCAATCGCCTCGATACGATGCTGATGAAACTGGCAGACGATAAGGAACTCAAACGACGCTGGATGGGCGAATACCTCAGTCAGTCCCGTCACGAACTGGATATTGTCCCTGCTGAGCCAAACTGGCGGGCAGACGAATTGGTTCAGTTTCTCGAAGAAGGTGCACCGCTGTCCAAAGTCGCTGGCCTGCGTACCTTCTATTACCCCGATACCCCTCACCTGATGTTCATTAACGGTGAAACTTACGAATTGCCGGAAGGGTGTGGTGATGCAGCGAAAGCGCTTTGTGACCAAGAATCCGTGACAGGTTCAGACTTGGGTCATGCACTCAACAATCCCGCATTTTTGGATTGCATTGTCTCTCTCTCAAACCTCGGATACTGGTTTCCAGAAGACTGATTGGTTTCGTACACCGTATAAAAAAAGCGCGGCTTTCGCCGCGCTAAACCATATCGCATGGTTGGAATAACTTTCTTAAGCCTTATGGCAGGAAACCGCATGGTGGTCATCGCCACGTAATTCCGGTTTACGCTTTGCGCACTCATCACTGGCAATTGGGCAGCGGGTACGGAATACACAACCGGAAGGCGGGTTCATCGGAGAAGGGAGATCCCCTTCGAGAAGCTGAATTACCTTGCTCCTTTCCACATCCGGATCCGGAATAGGCACGGCTGACATCAATGCTTTTGTATATGGGTGGCGCGGTTCATCAAACAGCGCATTCCCCTCAGCAAGCTCTACTGCATTCCCCAGGTACATCACAAGTACGCGATCCGATATATGTTTTACCACTGAAAGGTCATGTGCGATAAAGATCAGGCTAAGCCCCATCTCTTTTTGCAGCTCTTTCAGGAGATTGACAACCTGTGCCTGGATGGATACATCCAACGCAGATACCGGCTCATCACAAATTATCAGTTTCGGCTCCAAAATCAGCGCTCTGGCAATACCGATTCGCTGGCACTGGCCACCAGAAAATTCGTGGGGATAACGGTTAATGACGTTTGGCAGGAGTCCTACCTTGGTCATCATCTTCTGCACACGTGATTTCACTTCATTCTTGCTAAGCTCCGGATAGAAAGTCTTAAGAGGCTCAGCAATGATGTCGCCAATATTCATTCTTGGGTTAAGTGACGCAAGCGGATCCTGGAAAATCATCTGGATCTCTTTACGTTTGCTGCGTTTTTTCACTTCATCCAGCTTGGTCAGATCCTGCCCCAACCAGACGACCTCCCCCTCGGTAGCTTCAACCAAGCCGATGACAGCGCGAGCGAGAGTAGATTTACCACAGCCTGATTCACCTACCACGCCCAGCGTCTCACCTTCATATAGGCGAATATTTACGCCGTCCACCGCTTTGAGCGGGGTGGGTTTGCTCCAGGGCCAGGCAGACTTAGCGGCAATCGGGAAATGGACCTTAAGATCCTTAACATCAAGGAGTAAGTTCTTTTCTGCAACGCTCATTACCATGCCTCCTGATCAGAAAAACACGCACGAAGACGGCCATCAGCAAATGGCGTCAGTACAGGAGAGTCCTGCTTACAACGGCTTGATGCCCGGTGGCAACGGTCCTGATACGGGCAACCTGGAGGCAGGCGCAGCAAATTAGGGGGATTACCCGGAATGGTTGGAAGAACCTCTCCCTCAGTATCCAGGCGAGGAATAGCCTTCAGCAGGCCCTCTGTATAAGGGTGGCTGGGTTGGTAGAAAATCTCATTGACCTTGCCGTATTCCATAGTTCGGCCGGCATACATCACCAATACTTTGTCACAAGAACCGGCGACTACCCCAAGATCATGGGTAATCATAATAATCGCTGTATTGAACTCACTTTTCAGCTCATTCAACAACTCCATGATCTGTGCCTGAACAGTCACATCCAGTGCAGTAGTTGGCTCGTCTGCAATCAGGAGTTTTGGGCGGCATAAAAGCGCCATGGCAATCATCACACGCTGGCGCATACCGCCAGAAAACTCATGGGGATACATGGAAATACGTTTTCTTGCCTCAGGGATTTTCACCGCCTCAAGCATGCGTACAGACTCTTCAAATGCCTCAGCTTTCCCCATCCCCTTGTGCAGCATCAATACTTCCATCAGTTGATCACTGACCTTCATATAAGGGTTCAGGGAGGTCATTGGATCCTGGAAAATCATGGCAATTTGCTCTGCGCGTACTTTGTTCAGTTCACGCTCAGGCAGGTTCAGGATTTCCCTACCCTCAAATTTGGCACTGCCTTTGATCATTCCGTTTTTCGCCAAAAGGCCCATGATGGCAAAAACCGTCTGGCTTTTGCCGGAACCGGACTCACCCACAATTCCAAGCGTTTCCCCCTGTTCCAGAGAGAAATTCAGGTCGTTTACCGCAGTGACAATTCCATCCTGAGTAGTAAATTCGACACGCAGGTCCTTAACATCTAACAGGCCCATACTTCCTCCTTATCGATCTTTTGGATCCAGCGCATCGCGCAGGCCATCACCCACATAGTTAAAACACATCAGTGTCGTCACCATGAAAAGGGTTGGGAAAACCAGTTGCCAGATAGCCAATTCCATTGTTTGAGCACCTTCCTGAAGCAGTGCTCCCCAACTGGTCATTGGCTCCTGAACACCCAGACCAAGGAAACTCAGGAAAGATTCGGTCAGGATCATGCTCGGAATCAGCAATGTTGAATACACGGCTACAATTCCCAGTACATTGGGCACAATATGGCGAAGTATAATATTGCGGCTGCTCACACCACTGACGTGTGCCGCCTCAATAAATTCTTTGCTTCTCAGGCTGAGGGTCTGGCCTCGAACGATACGGGCCATATCCAGCCAGGAAATGGCACCAATAGCCACGAATATTAATACGATATTCCGGCCAAAGAAGGTCACCAAAACGATAACAAAGAACATAAAAGGTATTGAGCTGAGAATTTCCAACGCCCGCATCATTACGCGGTCAACCCGACCACCCATGTAGCCAGATGTCGCCCCGTAAATCGTACCAATTACAACGGCCACCAAGGCACCGAGGATACCGACCATCAAGGAAATTCGGCCGCCCATCAATGTACGGACATACAAATCCCTGCCGAGGGCATCAGTACCGAAATAATGCCCCTCAGCACCAAAGGTTGGTGCTGCATGCATCGCATACCAGTCCGTATCATCAAATGCGTAAAACGCAAACATAGGACCAAAGACCACCCACAGCGTGATCATTGAGAGGATAAACAAGCTGGTCATCGCGGCTTTATTACGCATAAAGCGGATGCGGGCATCCTGCCAAAGGCTTCGCCCTTCAACTTCCAATTGGCTGGAAAAGTTGTCCAGCGCCTGCTCTGTTTCTTCTTTTCTTAAAATCATAACCCTACCCTCAATAACGAATCTTCGGATCCAGCCAAGCGAGCAAGATGTCAACGATGGCATTGAAGACAATAAACAGTGCCCCTATCAGGATAGTAATACCCAGCACAAGGGAGTAGTCGCGATTAAAGGCGGCGTTAACGAAGAGTTTGCCAATTCCCGGTAAACCGAAAATCGTTTCAATAACCACAGAGCCGGTAATGATGCCGACAAAAGCTGGCCCCATATAGGAGACCACAGGCAACATCGCCGGTTTCAGCGCATGTTTCACAATGATGTAAGACATGCTGAGCCCCTTGGCTTTCGCAGTGCGGATAAAGTTACTGTTCAGGGTTTCGATCATGCTGCCACGGGTAATACGGGCAAACGTTGCAACATAGAGCAGGGACATACCGATAACCGGTAAGACCATGTACTGCCATGCGCCACCGTTCCAACCGCCGGCTGGCAGCCAACCAAGGTTTATAGAAAAGACGTATATCAGTATCGGCGCTAACACAAAAGAAGGCATCACCACCCCGGCCATTGCCGAGGACATTATCAGGTAATCTATCCAGCTGTTTTGTCGCAGTGCAGCTATGGTCCCGACAAACACGCCGATAGCAATTGTGAATACAAAGGCCACTGCGCCAACTTTGGCCGATACTGGCAAAGCGCCGGAAATCAGCTCGTTAACACTGTAATCCTTATATTTGAACGATGGACCAAAATCACCCTGAACGATATTACCTAAATATGTCAGGTATTGTTCAGAGACGGGTTTGTCCAAGCCATATTTAGCATTGATATTTTCCATTACCTCAGGGGGTAATGCTTTTTCAGAGGAGAAAGGATTTCCGGGTGCGAAACGCATCAGGAAAAAAGATATGGTGATAAGCACCAATAGAGTTGGAATCGCTTCCAACACGCGATTTAGTATTAATCTAAACATAAGCATCTCACATATGCTTGAAAACATGCGCCCACATCAATTGTGGGCGCATGAAAAGAATCACCCGTTATTATTTTGCAATTTTGTACATATCTTTGGTGTAGATATTGTCTTGCGGGTTATTTTCGGGGTAACCACCAACGCTGGTACTCACCAGACGAGGTTGGACATACTGGTAGATAGGCGCGATTGGCATATCCTTGGCTAGCTGTGCTTCTGCAATCGCGTAAAGCGCATTACGCTCTTCATCAGACTTGGCTTCAGTAGCCGCTTTTTTCATCGCATCATCATAGATTTCGCTGGAGTACTTCTGGTCATTCGAGCCATTTTCTGTCTCAGCGATGGAAAGGAATGTTGATGCTTCATTGTAATCAGCACACCAGCCTGCACGACGAACATCAAAGTTGCCCTGCTTGCTGTTGTCCAGATAGGTTTTCCATTCCTGATTTTCAAGTTCTACTTTAACGAAACCACCCAGCGATTTTTTCCACATAGATTGGATTGCAACGGCAATTTTCTTGTGGTTTTCACTGGTGTTGTACAGCAGTGTAAAGTCCAGAGGTTTACCTTCACCAAAACCTGCTTCAGTAAGCAGTTCTTTTGCTTTGGCATTTCGTTCTTTCTGGCTCAATTTGGCATATTCAGGCAGATCCGGGCTGAAACCGGTAATTCCGCTATGAGTCAGTGCATATGCAGGTTTTTGGCCCTGACCAAGGATGGCTTTGGTCACAATATCTCGGTCGATAGTGTAAGACAGCGCCTTACGAACCCGAACATCATTGAATGGTGCTTTTTGCGTATTAAATCCGTAGTAGTAGGTACACAGATTAGGAGAAACGACGACGTTTTCAGGGTATTGCTTAGCCAATCGACGATACTGCTCGTTAGGCACTTCATAAGTAATGTCGATTTCCCCGGAAAGGAAACGGTTCATCTCAGCATTCTGGTTTTCTATCGGCAGGAAAGTCACTTTATCGACAACAGTATCCGTGTTATCCCAATAGTTTGAATTGCGTTCGAGAACGATTTTTTCATTTACGACCCAGTCAGTTAGGGTATAAGCACCATTTCCGACAAAATTACCTGGCTTGGTCCAACTGTCACCGAACTTCTCAATGGTTGCCTTATGCACAGGATACATTGTGGTATGTGCCAGCATCTTAACAAAGTACGGTAACGGAACTTCCGTCTCTAACACCAAGGTATGATCATCCAGCGCTTTAACGCCCAATTCACTGGAGGATTTTTTCCCTGCAATGATGTCTTTGGCATTAAGCATTTTGGTGTATTCGATGTACCAGGCATAAGGGGATGCCGTCGCTGGGTCAGCCGCACGCTTAAAGCTGTATTCAAAATCGTGAGCAGTTACCGGATCACCATTTGACCATTTGGCATCTTTGCGGATCTTGAAAGTAAACGTCTTGTTATCTTCAGTCGACCAAGATTCTGCGGTGCCCGCAATGGTATTACCTGCGGCATCCTGAATCACAAGACCTTCAAGCAGGTCACGGAGCACGTGTGACTCTGGGACGCCCTCCACTTTGTGTGGGTCGAGAGACGCGACCTCAGTACCATTACCACGTACAAGTTCCTGTACGTCTGCCAACTTAACGCCTGCTGGAACCTCAGCAGCTTGTGCCGTCATGGCACCCAGTGACATTGCCATCCCTGCGCTGATCATAAGCGCCTGAGTGATTTTGTTTTTAATCATTAAAAACTCCAATCTCGTCCTTAAATTGCATCCATGGCATTCCCTAGATCGGCGGTTCTGACAATCTGCATTAGTACAAATTGTTGAGCAGTCCGACCAGAGAGTTGACTGAAACCATACCAATTACCAAAGTAATTTACCAGAAAATGGAACTAAAAAATTACATTATACAACCAAAACCGTTTACAAATAGTCAAATACTCCATATTAACAACCAGCGATAGGTTTTATAGTTGTTAATAGCCACAAAATAAGAAAAATATAATAAATGAATCGGATTTTGGATGATTATTAAGCATTTTATGTTGCATTCATGGCGTAAATACAATATTTATTATTGATTCCACATGAATACTCAACCATTCAAAAAGAATAAATAAACACGCCTATCTAATTTCTGCATCCCGGAAAATTTTTTGCCAAAGCCCAAAATAAGTCACCGAAGATGATGAGCTTCAAAAAATACGGGCGATCAGCTTCAACTCAATGAGATCTTCATCTCGATTTCATATTTGATATCTGAAAGTAAATAAGAAAGTCTTTCATGAAAAACATGAATAAATTTTCACTTCGGGCAACTTGGGGCTAAATGAGCCAACAATTGGCGTTGAAAGGGCAAAAAAAATGAAAAACTTATTAAAGGGGCAAGAAATCCAGTTTGCCCCTCGTGATACTTGAGAATAACGATATTGTCTAATGTGCTATTTCTGGTTTTCGTCCAGATTTTCAAACTGATCGGATGGCGAGTTATCTGACTTCTTCTCACGCATCATCTCATCGACTTCATCGTCATTTTGCATGTTTTCCTGAATATCATTAAGCATTTGCCTGATTCGTTTGTTGCTGTAACCCTTATGTTTCACAGCGTCCTCCTCAATTTGACAATCCGTCTAGTAGCACACAGATACCGTGTACATTTGGGAGTATAGCAATCAGCTAAAAACACACTTGTCACCAAAATGGTAAAAAATGGGCGTTTAACAGTGTGTTTTTAATAACTATTTCGCCACGAGCTCAATTGGTTATAACAATGTTCTATATACGTAAATTAATTACAGTGTAACCATTGAAATAGAAGAAAATTGGGCGCAACATACGCGTTAATGCGAGCCTAATTTATTTAGGAATATCGCAGGGTTGCATACATCTGACCCTATATAAGAAGAGAACATCGATGAGACCAGCGTGCTATCACTCTCACGCCCTTAGTGCACGAGTACGCCATGGTGTACAACCATCACGTACAAAGAAAGAAACACCGGAAAAGACAAAGTAACCCTTTGGTCTGACTAAACAAAGCCTCCCTTGCGGAGGCTTTTAGTTTTTGAAGGTATAGAAATAAAAAAAGGGAGCCCGGCATAAAGGCTCCCTTTCGAATGACTGGCAGGTTTGACCCCATTCACTGGGTTATTTCTCAGACCATTTATCCGCAGCATCATTGTCGGAGGCCCTGGCCTCAACCCAACGGTTGTCGTTATTGCCCAGACGCTCTTTTTTCCAGAACGGTGCCCGGGTTTTCAGATAGTCCATGACAAATTCAGCCGCTTCAAATGCAGCCTTGCGATGTGCACTGGTTACGCCGACAAAGACGATTTGATCGCCTGGAGCCATTGCCCCCACACGGTGGATGACTCGAACCTGTCCTAATGGCCAACGGCTTTTGGACTCATCCACAATGTCATTAAGGCATTTTTCGGTCATTCCAGGGTAATGCTCCAGAGTCAGCCCAGAAACATCATCCCCTTCATTAAAGTCCCGGACTTTACCAACGAAGGTAACAATGGCACCGGATTGTGTACCCTGGCTAAGGCGTTCATATTCCTCTGCGACAGAAAAATCTGTCTCCTGAACGGAAATCACATCAACCTCCGGTAACCGGCGGGAAAAATGCCACTTCATCACCATCAGCCAACGAAGTATCCAAAGGCGAAATAGTTTGGTTTACCGCCACCAGCAATTTGCCCGGTTCAAGTGCCAGGCTCCATTTGTCGCCACGCTGAGCCAAATGCGCCCGGAGTTGTTCAGCAGTTTCAAACCCTTCATCAATATCAAGTGAAGCGGTTCCAACCAACTCTTTAACCTGTGCAAAGAATAGAACTTTGATCATGCATTCACCTTAAATGTACCGGATTTACCTCCGGTTTTTTCGAGCAGGCGAACCAGGCCAATCACCATGTCTTTCTGTACGGCTTTACACATATCGTAGATGGTCAGTGCTGCAACTGATGCCGCAGTCAGTGCTTCCATTTCTACTCCGGTTTTGCCTGCCAATTTACAACAAGATTCGATTCGAACCTGATTCGTTTCAGGCAGCGCCTCAAGTTGCACTTCTACTTTGGACAATAGCAGCGGGTGACACAGGGGGATCAGGTCCCAAGTACGCTTTGCAGCCTGAATACCCGCAATACGAGCTGTGGCAAACACGTCACCTTTATGATGTTTACCTTCCACGATCAGCGCCAGTGTCTCAGCGTTCATAGAAACAAAGGCTTCAGCCCTTGCTTCCCGTACCGTATCTGCTTTGGCCGAGACGTCCACCATGTTCGCCTCACCGGAGGCATTAATATGTGTAAAACCTGACATGTCTTACCCCTTAAGGTGAGGCATGAAGTTGCAAGGACGATGGCTTGCATCCATTTGCTGGCGGATTATCTTGGTCCAGCCAGTCCGACATGCTCCGGTAGAGCCAGGCATAGCGAAAATTACTGTGTGGTTGGCAAACCCGGCAATTGCTCGTGACTGAATAGTAGAGGTACCGATTTCTTCATAAGAAACTGCACGGAACAGCTCGCCAAAACCTTCCACTTCTTTATCGAACAGAGGACGTACAGCTTCAGGTGTACTATCCCGTGACGTAAAACCTGTACCACCGGTAATCAGGACGGCCTGAACACTTTCGTCCGCAACCCACTGGGAAATAATGGCCCGGATCTGGTAGATGTCATCTTTAACGATTTTCTTGTCGGCAAGTTTGTGGCCGGCATCTTCCAGTGCATCAACAAAATAACGGCCAGAAGTATCATTTTCTTCGGTGCGTGTATCAGAAACAGTCAGTACCGCAATGTTTGCAGGCTCGAACTTGGACTCAGCGTGTCCCATAGAAACCTCTTATCATCAAAAATTTATAACAAATCAGTGTTTATCCGCCGATGGAAGCCAGATGCGGCGTCATGCCCGTATTTCCGTCTTGAAGGAAGTGACTGACACGTTTTTCCTGCAGTTGCGCCTGAATACGTTCAATCAGTGCCTCTTTCTGAGAGTCTTCTTCAAGCAGATCACGAAGATCCACGCCATAATCCCCGAACAGGCAAAGGTGAAGTTTACCCAGCGAGGAGACGCGAAGCCGATTACAGCTCGCACAGAAATCTTTCTCATACGGCATAATCAGACCTATCTCCCCCTGATAATCGGGGTGGCAAAATACCTGAGCTGGACCATCATTCTGTGCCCTGGGCTTTAACATCCATCCGTTTGCAATCAGGTGATTTCGAATTTGGACACCAGACTGATGGTGATTTTTGAATAAATCCCCCATATCGCCGGTTTGCATCAATTCGATAAAACGTAACTGAATCGGGCGTGATTTTATCCAATCAAGAAACTTGGGAAGCTCGCCACTGTTAAGGTCACGAAGAAGAACGGTGTTTACCTTCACTTTCCCAAAGCCGGCTTCAAACGCCGCATCAATCCCTTCCATCACCTGGGCAAATTTATTCTCACCGGTGATTTGGTGGAACATGCGGGGGTCAAGGCTGTCGACGCTGACGTTTATGTCAGTTAGACCTGCGGCTTTCCAATCAGCAACAGATTTCGCCATGCGATAACCGTTAGTCGTCGTGGCTACCTTGTTAATGCCTTCCTGCTCGGAAACGGTATGGATGATGTCGACAAAGTCGCGACGCAACGAAGGTTCACCACCCGTAATCCGAATCTTATCTGTTCCGCAATTGGCAAAGGCTCCGACAACACGACGGATTTCATCCAGCGTTAAAAATGAAGGTTTTTTCTGGTCGGGCTTGTACCCATCAGGCAAGCAGTATGTGCAACGAAAATTACACACATCAGTGATTGATAGTCGTAAATAATAGAATTTACGATGAAACTGGTCTTCAAACTGTTGAATCACACGACACCTTTCCAATTCGGGAGGCCAAAGCATTTCTATTTTGACCCTGGTGACTTACGTCACGGCGGCAACCCCGTATCCTCAGTACCCAAAATGAGATGGTACGAAAACTTAGGTGTTGGCGCTCGGTAATCACTAGCGGGAATTTACCCTACTGTGTATCGAGATAATTTAGCAAAAACAGCCCTAAAATGACAGCAATTGCGATCCAAATCTCCCTTTATGAGCGACAACGCTCACTTTATAAGCCAGTTGCACATCGCAATCGCTTATTTGCAATATGCTAAATAGTTATTCGCAACTTGCAATTTTAGAGCATTTCAGTATCACTGAGTATTCCCAATTGGTCTAACTGTCCCTTCTCTTGCTACCGTGGTGTCCAGAGAGTTGTTATTGCACGGATACACAAATAGGCATCGCTTTTGCATTTCCCAAAGTATAGCCACGTATTTTTGTGGCATTACTTGGGACAGCACCATCGAGTAGAGGTTGTTATCGGGTAGCTTCAGGGTCTCAATCCAACGCACTGTGACGACAAAGAGGGAGGTTGCGATGAAAAATGCAACACCACTATTATTCCAACAGCGTCATATTCTGCCAGAAGGCCGGATGCTGCTTCGGATCGTTACCGAAGAACAAAAAGACATCATCAAATATGCCGCTGAGAATGGCGGGTATATTGCCATCAGTATGCTTGATGATGAAAACACGCCCTCACCAGCAGATATTGCCACCCGCTCACAAATTATCGACTATCTCTATGGCAATGGCGTATTGAATGTCATTGTTCAGGGACAAGATTGTGTTCGGGTAACATCTATCGAAGAAAACGAGCACGGCATATTGCTGGCAAAAGGAGTGGCTCAACCTACCTGGCCAGCGCAGGAAATCAATGTGCATACACGGCCGCTGGCTGAAAAGCTTCAATCAATGTTCGATCGGTATCCGGAACTGAGCCAGCTTTATTCAGAAATGGAATTTGAAAACCTCAGCTGGCTTTGTCAGCGTTGGTTGGAGCTTTTACCTTTACCACCAAGCGAAAAACAGCGCCTTATGTCTTCACAAACCTGCGCGCAAACAACAGATTACTTGATTAGTCTGATGCAACCACCACACTAATCGTGTATCTCAATTTTTAGGGATATTTCCCTGACCAACCGGCAGCCATTGCCGGTTTTTTGTTTTTACGTCAGTGAAAATTTGATTTCTGTCGACAAAGTCAGGCTACAACTGTGACTCTTACGATAAAATGTCTGTAACGCAGTTGAAAGGTTCATTTAATGACACAAGAACAATTACAAGCTGGTAACGATAATATCGGCAAAAAAATCGTCGCTATTGGCGGTGGTCATGGATTGGGACGCATGCTGTCGGCACTTCGTGATCACGGTAGCAATGTCACAGGAATAGTGACGACTACCGACAATGGTGGATCTACCGGCCGTATTCGCGCATGCCAGGGCGGTATTGCCTGGGGAGACACAAGAAACTGTATCAATCAGTTAATTACTGAACCTTCTGTCGGTTCAATGATTTTTGAATACCGCTTCAGGGGGAATGGTGAACTGAATGGCCACAACCTTGGAAACCTGATGTTAAAGGCGCTGGACAATCTGTGTATTCGTCCACTTGATGCTATCAACCTTATCCGGGACATGCTGAAAGTAGAGCCTCAAATCGTGCCTATGACAGAGCATCCATCCGATCTGGCTGCCGTAATGTTTGATGGGCAGGAGATATCGGGGGAAACCAATATTGATGAACTGGATGCTGTCCCTCAGCGTCTTTTTATCGATCCTCCAGTTCCCGCCACCAAAGAAGCCGTTGACGCTATTAAACAGGCTGATGTGATTCTTCTCGGCCCTGGCAGCTTTATGACCAGTGTGATGCCGCCCCTCCTGCTTCCGGAAATGGGCAAAGCATTAAAGTCTGCAGAAGCAAAAATTGTCTTTGTCGCCAACCTTGATAAAGAGTTTGGCCCTGCCGGGTTAATGAACCTTGAAGAAATGCTGGTATGGTGCCAACGAGCGATGGGAGGCAGGATGGTTGATATTGTGCTGGGAGATGAAAACTTGCCAGAACTGCCGGAAAACTATGTACTGTTCCAACGAGATCTGCCTTCTGCCGGTCATGCCTGGAGACATGACCGGGAACAATTAGGAAAGGCTGTCGAGGAAATCGTTGTGTTCTGCAAGTGACTTGTAGGTTGATGCGACGTTTTGGACCATCTCGGTAAATTCTGGCAGATGGTCCTGCATCCAATCTTCCTGGCCTGACTTCACTCGAGCCTCACACTCTTGTGCCAGCTCAGCCAGTTCATCCGCACCAAAACTTGCCGCACTGCTTTTAATTGCGTGGCTAATTTCCCTCACATCGGCCAAAGAAGGCTCGCCGTTGAGTTGTTTTTGGTAGCTTTCCAGCTCATCACTGAAAACGGTCAACAGCACGCTTACTGTGTCTTCTCCCACTTCACCAATGAGTCTTTTGAGCGTTTCAGTGTTCACCGTCGTCGCCATAGCTTGAATTCCTCTCATCCCTTGGTTGCATTTTGCCAAGATTGTAATTTTCTATATATTGTTGAAGGACTTACTTCCAGCAATCCTGCTGCCTGGGGGATGTTTCCATCACACACATCAATTGCAGCCTGAATTGCTTTCTTCTCTGTCAGCCATAATGGCTCAATATCTGACTTTCTTGCGAGCCTTGCACCGTTCATTCCGTCGGTGACAGTCTCCTTCAATGGATTTGCGGCAGCAGCTAGTTCAGCAATCTCAAAATTAGAAGCAAAATTAACGCCAGAATTCTCGGCAAGAGGTGGTGGCAACATATCTACGGTGACTTTCTCACCAGCATTTAAAACAACGATATTTCGTATTATGTTTTGAAGCTGTCGGATATTACCTGGCCACGAATATGCAGCAAACCTCGTGAGGACTTCGCTATCAAATTGAGAGAAGTTTCTCCCCTCTTCAACAGACATCAGTGCCAGTAAAGAGTGAGCAATATCCAAGACATCCTCCCCCCGCTCTCTAAGTGGTGGAAGGTAAAGGGGAATTACATGAAGTCGGTAATAAAGGTCTTCACGAAAATTTCCTGACTTAACTTCTTCCCAGGGGTCCCGGTTGGTAGCACATATAAAGCGCACATCAACCTTTTGTGAGTGAGATGAACCCACTTTCTGGTAGGCACCGGTCTGGATAAAACGAAGTAGTTTGGACTGAAGATCAAGGTCCATCTCGCAGATTTCGTCCAGGAACAAAGTACCGCCGTCAGCCAGCTCCACTGCACCAGCGCGGTCGCTGGACGCGCCAGTGAACGCACCTTTCACATGACCAAATAATTCACTTTCTATCAGGTCTTTGGGTATAGCTGCGCAGTTGATAGCAATGAAAGGCGCATTGCTGCGGGGGCTGGCAGCATGAACCGCCTCTGCACAAACCTCTTTACCGGTACCACTTTCGCCGGTGATAAACACCGTTGCTTTACTTGGCGCGGCGGATTCAATAACACGGTACACCGCCTGCATCGGCAAGCTCTTGCCGATAAAACCATGGTAATGGCCTTCCCTGCCATTGTTATTGGGTGGCTGTTCTTCTGCTGGCTTTAGCGCCTTGTTGACGGTGATCCGTAACTGGTCCGCTTCACACGGTTTGATCAGGAAGTCCATGGCGCCACGGCGCATCGCTTCTACAGCGACGTCGATAGAACCATGGGCAGTCATGATGATAACCGGCACATTGGCATTGTGTTTGCGCACTTGCGCCAACACATCCATACCGCTCATATCCGGCAAGCGCAGATCCAGCAGTATCAACTGTGGCAGTTTTCTATCTACACTCGCCAACGCTTCCTGGCCTGTAGAAACAGTTTCCACTTCAACATCCAAAGGGTTGAGATAGGATTTGTACAACGCCGCTACGGACGCTGTATCCTCAACCATCAAGATCCTTTTTTTCCCATTGGTATCTTTCATACGGAGAATGTTTTTCCAAATATGTAAACAGCTGAGTAGTTTGCGATACTCTCATTATAGTGCGCATTGCAATTAAGCGGAGTGTCCCAACGCAATATGCATTGCAAAATGCAACAAAAATCAGAAAAAACCACGCTTCATTATCCAAGTAACGCCAGATAAACTGAACAATAAAATTGGCACACCCTTTGCTTTATTGAATATGACCCTTCGGGGTCACCTAGCCAACTGACGTTGTTTGTGAGCATTTCGTTCACTGAATAAGCCATCCGCGTATTGCGAATGGCTTTTTTTTTACCAGCTAGCTGTTGCGAATGAAAGTCTCCCGCAACATCTGAATTTGATCCCGAACCGCCGCTGCCTGTTCAAACTCAAGATTTTGGGCGTGTTGATACATTTCAGCTTCCAGCGCCTTAATTGCTTTATCAAGCTGTTGCGGCGACTGATGCATGTAATAAGGCTCTGATTCGGCAACCTGGCGCAAGGATTTGATTTGCTGTGGACGCTGGCGCTTTTTCGCCCCACCCATTTCCATCACATCTGCGACTTTCTTGACCAGCTTCTTCGGCGTAATGCCATGTTCTTCGTTAAATACCTGTTGTTTTTCACGGCGCCGGTTTGTTTCCCCGATAGCACGCTCCATGGAACCGGTTATTCTGTCTGCATAGAGGATCGCTTTACCGTAAAGGTTACGGGCAGCACGGCCGATCGTCTGAATCAGGGAGCGCTCTGAACGCAGGAACCCTTCCTTGTCAGCATCAAGAATAGCCACCAGGGAAACTTCCGGCATATCAAGCCCCTCACGGAGCAGGTTGATGCCAACCAGAACGTCAAACTCACCCAGTCGAAGATCCCGGATGATTTCTACCCGTTCAACAGTATCTACATCGGAGTGAAGGTAACGCACCCGTACACCGTGCTCCTCAAGATATTCCGTCAGGTCTTCCGCCATACGCTTGGTGAGGGTCGTCACCAATACCCGTTCATCTTTCTCAGCCCGGATTCGGATTTCTGATAACAGATCATCAACCTGGGTTGCGACAGGACGGACCTCAATTTCCGGATCCAGAAGCCCCGTTGGACGGACAACCTGTTCAGCAATATCTCCCTGAGAATGCTCAATCTCATAATTCCCCGGCGTCGCTGATACATAGATAGTTTGCGGTGCCAGAGATTCAAATTCCTCAAATTTTAGAGGACGGTTATCCAGGGCAGATGGCAGGCGGAAACCATATTCGACCAGAGTCTCTTTACGTGACCTGTCCCCCCGGTACATAGCGCCGATCTGCGATACAGTTACGTGTGATTCGTCAATAATCAGCAAGCCATCTGCCGGCAAGTAGTCAAACAGCGTCGGAGGCGGCTCACCTTCTGTACGTCCGCTAAGGTATCTGGAATAGTTTTCGATGCCAGAACAGTAGCCCAGTTCCATCATCATTTCGATATCAAACTGAGTACGCTGTGTAATTCGTTGCTCTTCGAGAAGTTTGTTGTTTTCCAGCAAGAACTTCTTTCGGTCTACCAGTTCCTCTTTAATTTCTTCAATGGCTTCCAGCACCCGTTCACGCGGCGTCACATAGTGCGTCTTCGGGTAGATGGTACAGCGTGGCATGTCGCGGGTGACCAGCGCACCGGTCAACGGATCAAAGCTGCTGATACATTCCACTTCGTCATCGAAAAGCTCAATCCGGATTGCGTCACGCTCAGATTCTGCTGGGAAGATATCGATGACCTCCCCTCTCACCCTGAAACTTCCTCGATCAAACGCCACATCATTGCGCGTATACTGCAATTCAGCCAGCCTTCTCAGAATGTCTCGTTGATTCAAAACATCACCACGACGAACGTGGAGCATCATTTTGAGGTAAGAATCCGGATCTCCCAGACCATAGATAGCAGATACAGAAGCCACTATGACGACATCACGTCGCTCCATGAGCGCTTTCGTTGCCGACAACCGCATTTGTTCTACGTGATCATTTATCGACGCGTCTTTCTCGATAAAGGTGTCCGAAGCCGGAACATAGGCTTCAGGTTGATAGTAATCATAATAAGAAACAAAATATTCAACGGCATTTTCGGGAAAGAACTCCCTCATCTCTCCGTATAACTGTGCCGCCAACGTTTTGTTTGGCGCAAGAATCATGGTTGGGCGATTGAGCTCAGCAATAACGTTTGCCATGGTAAAAGTCTTGCCCGAACCGGTTACTCCCAGCAGAGTCTGGTGAGCAAGCCCTGATTCCAGTCCATCGATTAGCTGCGCAATGGCTGTGGGCTGATCACCGGCCGGCTTGTAATCGGAGCACAATTTGAACGTTTTACTCATGCAAGCATTCCAACTTATTGAGATATTTCTGACTTCACATTCTGATTGCACAGAAGGTGAAGTCAACCACATTAATTAGCAGGCTTATCAATGTGCAAACTTTCCCTTGGTCGTCTAATATCAGTCTTCGGGGTATTGACGTTGAGAATAGTGCGCGATAGTATGTTCGTCCTTTCGCTACTCCCCCTTAGTTCAGTCGGTAGAACGGCGGACTGTTAATCCGTATGTCGCTGGTTCAAGTCCAGCAGGGGGAGCCAATTTCTTCAAGATCCATCTATTTCTAAACCGTTTGTAAACTCTGTACTGACGTCACATCCTCCATCTGTCGCACAATTTTTATCCCCGTTATTCCCAGCTTCATTTTTTTATCCGGTGTGGATAATATCAATCACTATTCCTTGACATATTTTTTTCTTCGAAACTACCTTATCCCTTTATTGACATGGCTCAATTACTTTGCCGCACGCCTCTAATAGCCAGTATTTTCGGTGCCCATATGATTTCCCCAGAATTAACTCACATAGTTATCCACAGAATTTGTGGGTAACTCGATTTAAACCTTGCCGTTACGGGCTCAGTAAAAGTCAAGAAAAAGATCTTTTTTCTATCCATAGGATCGTATTCAGTTCTTCAACGGGATATTTTTCATACAACAACATCTCTGTTTGAAAAAATGAGCTAATGGTGAACACAAACCGAGCGTTCTGAACACCAAGCCACCAGTCGGGCTAAATTCGGCAAAAAACGCATTTTTCATTGTTGACACTCCATAGGACGGTCGATAATATTCGCCCCGCTTTCAGCGATTCCCCCTTAGTTCAGTCGGTAGAACGGCGGACTGTTAATCCGTATGTCGCTGGTTCAAGTCCAGCAGGGGGAGCCAAATTTAAAAGAAAATCTGTTCCTCCTTAGTTCAGTCGGTAGAACGGCGGACTGTTAATCCGTATGTCGCTGGTTCAAGTCCAGCAGGAGGAGCCACATTTCGAAGCCTCGTCGAAAGACGGGGCTTTTTTGTTTCCTCTGTTCGGACTCCGTCCGAATGTCGCTGACCTGACCGGCCGTGTACAAGTCCAGCAGGGGGAGCCACATTGCGAAGCCTCGTCGAATGACGGGGCTTTTTTGTTTCCTCTGTCCGGACTCCGTCCGAATGTCGCTGACCTGACCGGCCGTGTACAAGTCCAGCAGGAGGAGCCGCATTTCGAAGCCTCGTCGAAAGACGGGGCTTTTTTTGTTTCCTCTGTCCGGACTCCGTCCGAATGTCGCTGACCTGATCGGCCGTGTACAAGTCCAGCAGGAGGAGCCACATTTCGAAGCCTCGTCGAATGACGGGGCTTTTTTTGTTTCCTCTGTCCGGACTCCGTCCAAATGTCGCTGACCTGACCGGCCGTGTACAAGTCCAGCAGGAGGAGCCACATTTCGAAGCCTCGTCGAATGACGGGGCTTTTTTTGTTTCCTCTGTCCGGACTCCGTCCGCCCAGCCCAACGAATTCAAGCTCCACGACTGCAAAAGCTAAGATTTCATAAATCGTGTCTCTTTTTATATTCCAACCGCTGATTTCAGTACTTTCGTATGATGAAAGCCGAATCATTGTCGGTATCACTGACGTAAATTAGAAAAACCCTATGCCCAATTGGTTGTTATAGTCCTGCCAAAGGCCGATAATATGCAGATCTGTGTGAGTAAGTCGTGTTGATGGTATGACTGAGTACCTATTGCTACTTATCGGTACGGTATTAGTAAATAACTTCGTACTGGTTAAGTTTCTTGGCCTATGCCCGTTTATGGGCGTTTCAAAAAAACTAGAGACCGCTATTGGTATGGGGTTGGCAACAACCTTCGTGCTGACATTGGCGTCAGTTTGCGCGTATCTGGTTGAATCTTACGTGTTGGAGCCTCTGGGAATCACCTATTTGAGGACACTGGCATTTATTCTGGTAATTGCTGTTGTTGTTCAATTCACCGAGATGGTGGTGCATAAAACCAGCCCAACCCTATACCGTTTATTGGGTATTTTCCTTCCTCTTATCACCACAAACTGTGCGGTTTTAGGGGTTGCGCTCCTTAATATCAACGAAAGACACAATTTTGTTGAGTCGGTAATTTACGGGTTTGGTGCTGCAGTAGGGTTTTCCCTTGTACTTGTACTGTTTGCCGCAATGCGCGAACGCATCGCCGCAGCAGATGTACCAGTCCCCTTCAAAGGGGCGTCTATTGCAATGATTACAGCGGGCCTGATGTCTCTGGCATTCATGGGCTTTACCGGGTTGGTGAAACTGTAATGAGCGGAATTTTTATCGCGGTAATCGCCATTGCGGCACTGGCTGCTATTTTCGGTCTGCTGCTGGGATTCGCATCTGTACGGTTCAAAGTTGAAGCGGATCCAATCGTCGACCAAATAGACGCCATACTGCCACAAACTCAATGTGGTCAGTGTGGCTACCCTGGCTGTCGACCATACGCAGAAGCGATCGCCAATGGTGACGCTATCAATAAATGTACACCGGGTGGCAAGGCTGCTATCGAGAAATTGGCTGATCTGATGGGTGTTGATGCGGCTGACAGTGCACCAGCTGAGGAAAACATCAAGAAAGTCGCGTTCATACATGAAGATGAATGTATCGGTTGTACTAAGTGCATTCAGGCCTGTCCGGTAGATGCCATCGTAGGCAGCACAAAGAGTATCCACACCATTATTGAAGCTGAATGCACAGGCTGTGACCTGTGTGTCGCTCCCTGTCCAACAGACTGTATTGAAATGATTCCGGTAAAAACAACACCAGACAACTGGAAATGGCAGCTGAATCAAATCCCAGTAGTTAACCTTCCAGCCAATGCTGAGCAGGAGAGGGGTAACTAATGCTGTCAATTATCGAAAAAATCAAGCATGGACAGCGTTGGGACTTTCATGGTGGCGTACATCCGCCAGAGAATAAAACCCAGTCAAACCATAGCAATGTGCAGACTTATACCCTGCCTTCCCAACTTATTCTGCCACTCAAACAACATATCGGTACGGCAGGAAAGTTATTGGTCAGCATCGGTGACTCAGTTAAAAAAGGCGAACCGCTGACGCAGGCAGACCTGAACCTGTGCCTGCCGGTACATGCCCCTACTTCCGGCACCATTGTGGCTGTTGAAGAGCGCACTATTGCCCACCCTTCCGGACTGTCTGATCTCTGCATTGTTATTGAACCGGATGGCCTCGAAACCTGGTCAGAAACAACGTCGTTCGAAGATTACACCTCGGTTGATCCACAGGTTCTTGTCGATCACATCCGTCATGCAGGAATTTCCGGACTGGGTGGCGCGGGATTCCCTACCGGGCGTAAGCTGCAAAGCGGCCTCGCACGCACAGAGATCCTGATTCTCAATGCTGCTGAATGTGAACCTTATATCACCGCCGATGACTGCTTAATGCAGCAGTATGCCGATGAAGTCATAGAAGGGGCCCGTATCCTGGGACATATCCTTCAGCCGAAGTTGACAGTAATTGGGATTGAGGACAACAAACCAGCAGCCATTAATGCGCTTAAACTTGCTGCCCAAGGCTTGGATAACTTGATCATCCAGGTGATTCCAACCAAATACCCGTCTGGCGGCGAGAAGCAATTGATTAAGATCCTGACAGGTAAGGAAGTTCCAGCCGGCGCAATACCAGCCGAAATTGGCATCATGATGCAAAACGTAGGAACTGCATTTGCTATCAAACGTGCTGTTGTAAATGGTGAACCGCTCATCCAGCGCATGATTACTGTCACCGGTAACTGTGTAGAAAAACCAGGCAACACCTGGGCTTTGCTGGGGACACCGGTGCAACATTTGTTAGAGCAGTTCAGTTATAAAGCCGACAAGAAATTGCCTCGCGTTATCATGGGGGGTCCTATGATGGGCTTCACCCTGCCTCATTGCGACGTGCCTGTCACCAAGATCACCAACTGTTTGCTTGTACCAACCAGGAAAGAAATTGCTCCATCCAACGGAGAAATGTCCTGTATCCGCTGTAGTGCATGTGCAGATGCCTGCCCGGCAAACCTGCTTCCACAGCAGCTTTATTGGTACGCAAAGGACAGTAATTTTGACAAGTGTGGTGAGTACAACCTTTTTGACTGCATTGAATGCGGTGCATGTGCTTACGTTTGCCCAAGTGAAATTCCTCTAGTTCAATATTACCGGACAGCTAAGGCTGAAGTTCGCGCAATTCAGGCTGAAAAACTTGCCTCCGACCGGGCCCGTGAACGTTTTGAAGCGAAAAAAGCCCGACTGGAACGAGAGAAAGAAGAACGGGAAAACCGCCACAAGCAAGCTGCTGCCCAGCGTCGCCAGAATATGTCAGAAACCAATGGTGAAGACTTGGTAGCCGCAGCCATTGCCCGTGTGAAAGCAAAATCCGAAAAACCTGAGACTAAACCCGCTATCGCCGCAGCAATCGCTCGTGCCAAAGCGAAGCAGGCGGAGGCCGCAGGAAGCGGTGAGGCCAAACCAGACAACAGCGAAATGGCTAAACTCCGGGAAGAGCGCAAACGCCAGGCACGAGAACGTAAGGCCCAGATTGCCGAACAAGCAGCAGAGACCCCATCCAAGGATGAAAAGAAAGATGCCGTAGCGGCAGCAATCGCCAGGGCTAAGGCACGTAAGGCCGCCCAACAGGCTGACGCTGAACCTGCAACCGAAGTTGATGCGCCAGAAAACGACTCCCCAGTTGATGCCAAGAAAGCCGCTGTAGCTGCTGCTGTCGCTCGGGCTAAGGCGCGTAAAGCCACCCAACAGACTGACGCTGAACCTGCAGCCAAAGTTGATGCGCCAGAAAGCGACTCCCCGGTTGATGCCAAGAAAGCAGCTGTAGCTGCTGCTGTCGATGGGGTTAAGGCGCGTAAAGCCGCACAACAGGCTGACTCTGAACCTGCAACCGAAGTTGATGCGCCAGAAAGCGATTCCCCGGTTGATGCCAAGAAAGCCGCTGTAGCTGCGGCTGTCGCTCGGGCTAAGGCGCGTAAAGCCGCACAACAGGCTGACTCTGAACCTGCAACCGAAGTTGATGCGCCAGAAAGCGACTCCCCGGTTGATGCCAAGAAAGCTGCTGTAGCTGCTGCTGTCGCTCGGGCTAAGGCACGTAAAGCCGCCCAACAGGCTGACGCTGCACCTGCAACTGAAGTTGATGCGCCAGAAAGCGACTCTCCGGTTGATGCCAAGAAAGCCGCTGTAGCTGCGGCTGTCGCTCGGGCTAAGGCGCGTAAAGCTTCCCAACAGGCTGAAGCTGCACCTGTAACCGAAGTTGATGCGCCAGAAAGCGACTCCCCGGTTGATGCCAAGAAAGCTGCTGTAGCTGCTGCTGTCGCTCGGGCTAAGGCACGTAAAGCCGCACAACAGGCTGAAGTTGACAAGGATAAAACAGCTGTACTGTCTACTGAAACACCTGTGGAAAGTACACAAGAGCAGGATAAAAAAGCAAAAATTGCCGCTGCTGTTGCCAGGGCAAAAGCCCGCAAAGTGGCAGAAAAGAACACCCAAGAGGATAGCTAACCGTGGCCTTCTTTATAGCCAGTTCCCCTCATACACGTAACCGTCGCAGCACTCGCGACATCATGAAATTGGTTTCGCTGTGTACCCTTCCAGGTATCGCAGCGCTTTGCTACTTCTTTGGCTGGGGTGTCCTGGTTCAAATCGCCATTGCAAGCATCACAGCGATGGCGGCAGAAGCAGCTGTAATGAAACTTCGCAACAGGCCGGTTATTGGCACACTTTCAGATAACAGTGCCCTGTTAACCGGCGTGCTGATTGGTATTGCCATTCCTCCCCTTGCCCCTTGGTGGATAGCCGTTATCGGTGCTTTGTTTGCCATCATCATCGGCAAACAACTGTATGGTGGACTGGGTCAAAACCTGTTTAACCCGGCAATGATTGCCTATGTTGTCCTGCTAATCTCCTTCCCACTGCAGATGACAACTTGGTTACCACCTCATGGCTTAGCGGAACACACTGCAAATCTTACTGATGTCTTATCAACTGTCTTTACGGGCTTCACCGTAGACGGATTTAGTGCAAACCAGCTCCGAATGTCCGTTGATGGAGTCACGATGGCAACTCCTCTTGATACCATCAAAACTTCACTGACAGCCGGTAAAACAGTGTCAGAAGCTATGCTGCAGCCGGTATTTGGATCATTAGGGGGAATCGGCTGGAGTACAGTAAACCTCGGTTTCCTCGTTGGCGGCCTGATCATGCTTCGACTTCGCCTGATTCAGTGGCATATCCCTGTTGCCATGTTGTCTTCACTGTTTATCTTCAGTGCAGTTGGTTTTGTCTTTGCTCCGGATTCTGTGGCATCCCCGGCAGTACACCTATTCTCTGGCGCAACCATGCTCGGTGCATTCTTTATCGCCACCGATCCGGTTTCAGCATCAACCACTCCCAGAGGGCGTCTGATCTTTGGCGCAATGATCGGTGTGCTTGTCTACCTGATCCGCAGTTTTGGCGGCTTTCCTGACGGTGTTGCCTTTGCAGTATTGCTGGCGAACATGTGCGTTCCACTTATCGATTACTACACCAAGCCACGGACTTATGGTTACGGTAAGGAGCAGAAATGATTGCTGCAATGAGAAAAAATGGCTTGGTACTGGCGGTATTTGCACTGCTTGCCACCGGACTTGTGGCCATTACCAACAAACTGACTGAACACAAAATTGCTGAGCAAGCCGAGCTTCAGCTTTTAGGTCAGCTAAATCAGGTCATCCCAACTTCAATGCATGACAATGACCTGTACAAAAGCTGTACCTTGGTAACCGCACCCAATGCATTGGGAACCGACCAACCGATGCCACTTTATGTCGCGACAAAAGGCAGTAAACCGACAGCAATGGCGATCGAAGCTATCGCGCCTAACGGATATAACGGAGCTATTAAAGTCCTGGTTGCTGCAGATATGAACGGCAAAGTAACGGGTGCAAGGGTACTCCAACACAATGAGACTCCTGGCCTGGGGGACAAAATTGATATCCGGGTAACCGACTGGATTACCCATTTTGCAGGCAAAACCATCGACAGTGGCAATGACAAACGTTGGGCAGTCCAGAAGGATGGCGGTCAATTCGACCAATTTACCGGAGCCACCATTACGCCTCGCGCGGTAGTAGGTGCGGTGCGTGATGCTGCATGGTACCTTCATGAAAACAAGGACACCCTGACAAAACAGCCCTTCAACTGTGGAGGAAGTAAAGCATGAGCCAGAATACAGAACTGATGAAAAACGGCCTGTGGTTTAACAACCCGGGGCTGGTTCAGTTGCTTGGGCTTTGTCCATTGTTGGCCGTATCAGCCACAGTGACCAATGCGCTGGGCCTGGGCCTTGCAACCACGGCTGTTCTAATGAGCTCGAACCTGACGATATCCCTTGTTCGCCAATGGGTACCGAAGGAAGTTCGTATCCCGGTGTTCGTGATGATTATCGCGTCCTTGGTTACCTGTGTGCAGCTATTGATGAATGCGTGGGCTTACGGCCTTTATCTCTCCCTGGGCATTTTCATCCCGCTTATCGTTACCAACTGCATCATCATCGGCCGGGCAGAAGCGTTTGCATCAAAAAACGCCCCTATCCCATCACTGCTGGATGGAATGTGGATGGGCTTGGGCATGACAGCAACCCTTACCGTGCTCGGTGTTATCCGTGAATTACTGAGCAAGGGAACCCTCTTTGACGGCGCTGATTTGCTGCTCGGTGAGTGGGCCAAACACCTGAGAATTGAAGTATTTCACCTGGATAATACCTTCCTTCTGGCGATGCTTCCACCGGGTGCGTTCCTCGGGGTTGGTTTCCTTATTGCGTTGAAAAACGTTATTGATGCAAAGACAGCCAAGAAGCAGGAACAGTCTGAAGAGAAGATTGAGCGTGCACGCGTGACATCAGCCAATTAATCCAACTGCGGCGGTAAGTTACCGCCGTATTTACACCCAGGCACATGGGTGAACAAATAAAATCAGTCAGCTTTTAACTGGAAGTTATTAATGAACAACCAAAAACGGATTGAAATACTAAAAAGGCTGCAAGAAGCCAATCCCCACCCTGAAACCGAGTTAAACTGGTCGAACCCATTCGAATTACTCATTGCAGTATTGCTTTCAGCACAGGCTACCGACGTAAGCGTTAACAAAGCTACGGCCAAACTGTATCCGGTAGCCAACACTCCAAAAGCGCTTTTGGACTTGGGGGTAGATGGGGTCAAGGAATACATAAAAACCATCGGCCTGTTTAACTCCAAAGCCGAAAATGTCATAAAGACCTGTAAAATTCTGCTGGAAAAACACGGTGGCGAAGTCCCCGAAAACCGTGAAGCCCTTGAAGCCCTTCCCGGTGTAGGCAGGAAAACGGCAAATGTAGTTCTCAACACCGCTTTTGGCTGGCCAACCATCGCTGTAGATACCCATATATTCCGGGTATCAAACCGGACTAAATTTGCTGTTGGCAAGAACGTGGATCAGGTGGAAGAAAAACTGCTGAAGGTCGTTCCCAAGGAGTTCAAACTCGATGTTCACCACTGGCTGATTCTTCATGGGCGCTATACTTGCCTCGCCCGTAAGCCCCGCTGCGGAAGCTGTATAATTGAAGACCTGTGTGAGTTCAAAGACAAAGTCTATCCGGACGAATAATCCCTTTCGCCTACAACTATTGATAAAATTATACGCGTACTCAAGATTACAAGGAGAGCATTATGAGCAACGGTCGTATCCTTCACACCATGATTCGCGTGGGTGACCTGGACCGCTCTATCAAGTTTTATACTGACGTTATGGGTATGCAGCTTCTGCGTACAAATGAAAACAAAGAGTATGAATACACTCTGGCATTTATCGGCTTTGGTGATGAATCACAAGGCGCGGTGATCGAGCTGACTTATAACTGGGGCACCACCGAGTATGACATGGGCAGTGCCTTCGGTCATATCGCTATCGGCGTAGACGATATCTATACGACTTGCGACGCTATTCGCTCAGCAGGTGGCAACATCACCCGTGAGCCGGGCCCGGTAAAAGGCGGGACAACTGAAATTGCTTTTGTAAAAGACCCTGATGGATACATGATCGAACTTATCCAGAATAAGAGCGCATCTGCGGGTCTGGGCGAATAATATCACCCGTTTCAACCAATAAAAAAGAGCTGCTCCGGCAGCTCTTTTTTTGGCTTTTCAATGCTCAAACCTGTACCGCTTCGCGTCATCATTATCAAGCTTAACGTGGTCGAAACTGTCCAGCCTGTGATTACGAATTAACGCGCGCAGGTTATCCACATAAGCTTCTCCCCGGGTTGAGTAAAGTGACAATGCCTGTACGAGCTCATACCCTGTCAGGTTACCTCTCTCACGGAGCTCTCTGCGCAACTCCCAAAGGTTACGGTACGCATCCGTCGTATTGAGGTTATATATATAGCCTGCAGTCCCTTCAAAAAGATTGTCAAATGCAGCGACTTTCACTTCCCCACCCGGCGTAGTCAGGAATTTTCCACCTTGCGCAGGCAAGTGCTCTCCGTATAGGCCGTTACCGTTAATCGCAAAGTAACTCGTTCCCCAGCCGCTCTCATCAATCCCCTGGGCAAGAGCCATTCCTGTAGGTATGACATCAAGATGGAGCAGTAAGTCACGGATGCTGCCTGAGGTAACACCGTACGCAGTCATCAGGCTTTCCACCCAAGCTTTCTCCTGAATGGACCATTCTGCCTTAGGGTTTCTTGACAGTTCCACCAGCGATTCTCGTACCCGTAAAATCTGATCGTTTACGGCTGTAATTGTTGGAAGCAGAAGGCGAACAAAGCTGGAAGTCTTCTCCTCAACGGGGAGGTTATTAAGGTCATCTGGCAGGTTTTCTACAAATACGGCAGGGAGGAGTCCTTTTCCGCGAACGGTTTCCAGTTGATATCCTTGTCTCTCGAAAACATGAACCAGCTCGACGGCAGATTTTAGTGTGTGAACAGTAACGGATGGGTAAGGATGGCTGAGTTGCTCTGGAGGCAGGGGAAGTTCAAGACTGGGTTTAGCCACAACAACGGATGACACCAATGCCAGACAGACACCGGCTGATTTCAACAGTCGGGTTAAAGACATAAAACTGCATTCCTTAACGTGATAAATCAAGTGGATGCAGCATACGCCTGTTACAACCATTCAGTAAGGGCAACACACCATAAATCGCACTGATTGAACAAAGATCATGCGATAGCTACAGGCTATATAATGGAGACAAAATCCTCCATTCATTTTATCAAATAATGGTTCTTCCCATTGAGATCACTACCCGGCGGTTCTTGTTCCTCCCAATCGGCGTAGTGTTATCGGCAATTGGACGGCGTTCTCCGTATGCATGAACCTGGATCCGGTCCTTCGGCAGGCCAAGAGAGAGAAAATACTCTTCCAGTTTTTTCGCACGACGTTCAGAGATATTCTCGTTAGCTTGTCTGGCCCCCCTGCTGTCGGTATATGTTGCCATTAACACCAGGTCAACGTCATTGCTGTAGCGGATGTATTCAGCTATCTGTGCAAGCCGGGCCATGGACTGCTTATTCAACTGCTCACTGTCTGAGTCATAGTGTAGAACCGTGAAAGAGATGTCTTCGAAAGAATATGGCAATAAGTTAGACAGACACTGGCTGAACTGATCATAAGTCTTTTGGAATGCCACGGCCGAAAGAGCTACTTCTACTCTTTCCTGCTTTTGCCAGTCGTTATAGCTGAATGTAGGAAATCGACCATCTTCAAGGACTGACAGCATATGCCAGGCAGTTTGCCCCCCGACATAGCCATTAAATTGCTTGTAAAACCGCAGCGTTTCAATACGTCTGGCCTGATCTCCAGGCATCCATCGAGCAGGCATAGATACCAGCTTAACGTTTTCCGTATGTCCCATGGGGCGCATCATTGCCAGTTCAAAATCTAGGTTCATTTTTTTACTGGCTTTAGACGTAAACGAAGCCCGTCCATAACGGGGGATCTCATGTTCCAACCGGCATTCAATCGGGGTATCGACTGCCATTTTCCAATTGGAAAGCGAAGCCGGTGCGACATAGGTCATAGATGCCAAAACAGGAAAACCGGCAAACAGTGCGAGACCCGCACCAAACCACTTTAACCTTTTAAACATCCTCACCCCTCGTTACGTTTCTTCATTATCTGGTATCACAGTTATTATCGGTCATCTGGCGCCAATCTTTAATAGCGGGACAGTATTTTTCGCCTTCCAGAGGTTTAGCTCAGGGAATGCTTTTGCGATAATGCCCGCCTATTTGTGCCGGAAAAGACAACGATTAATGAGCCAACAACCTGACCTCAATACGCTAAAAGCTCGATTTCGCGGATATTTCCCTGTTGTTGTGGATGTAGAAACCGCAGGGTTCAATGCTAAAACGGATGCTTTGCTGGAAATTTGTGCCATTACACTACGCATGGATGATGAGGGCTGGTTACATCCGGATAAAAAAATTCACTTTCACGTTTCCCCATTCGAGGGGGCAAATATCGAGAAAGCCGCCTTGGAATTTATCGGTATGCGCGATCCCTTCAGCCCACTACGTGGGGCGGTAGATGAAAGCGAAGCACTAAAGGAAACCTTTAAACTCATACGTAAAGAGTTGAAAGCACAAGGTTGTCAGCGCGCCATCATGGTTGCCCACAACGCTAACTTTGATCATAGCTTCGTAATGCAAGCTGCTGAGCGAAGTAACCTCAAACGTAATCCGTTCCATCCTTTTGCGACATTTGACACTGCAGCACTCAGTGGCCTTACGTTTGGACAAACTGTTTTAGCAAAGGCTTGTGCAACCGCAGGTATTCCTTTTGACAATAAAGAAGCACATTCAGCCTTGTATGACACTGAACGCACGGCAGAATTGTTTTGCGAAATTGTCAATAAATGGAAAAAACTTGGTGGTTGGCCGTTAACCGACGTTCAAACAGAAGAAGAATAACTCTCCGTCTGATATTTTAATTCCCATTCCTTATGGGCAACAAAAACTCTTTTTTTTCATAAAGATATTGTTGCCCATAATCCCCATTCTACAACTTAAACAACCGTTTAAAACAATAGTCCAATTTTTCATTTAAATCTCATCGTACCAGTTTAAGATCTCGCGCAAATTATTGATAACAATTGTTTAACACTTTAAGGAATGGTGCATATAATTCTGAGTGTCTTTCTGACATGAACACGAAGCAGCAATAACTATACAAATCAGAAGTAGCCAGGAGGGCTATCATGAAAAAGACACTGTCCCGTACCCTCATCAGCTCTGCAGTTGCTCTCGCTGCCTTTCAGGCTCAGGGTGCAGGTTTCCAGGTAGCAGAACAGTCTGCTTCAGGCCTGGGTCGCGCTTATGCTGGTGAAGCAGCTATCGGGGATAATGCAGCCGCGATGATCCGTAACCCGGCCCTAATGAGCCGATTCTCATCACCTGCACTTTCGGTTGCCGCACACTATGTTGCACCGGAAGTAGATGTGACGAATGACACTGCTAAAGAGGAAGCAAAGGACGTTGCTCCATCAGCGCTTGTACCTGCCGCTGCCTATATTCACCCCATTGACAACCAACTTGCCGTTGGTATTGCACTGTTTACTAACTACGGTGTAGCAACAGACTACCCCAATGACTTTCTTGCCGGCAGTTCAGCTGGTGATACATCCCTCAAAACAGTGACGTTAAACCCATCGGTAAGCTATCAGATTAACGAGCAATTAAGCATCGGTGGTGGCATTAACTTTGTGTATGCCGAGGCAGAGCTGACACGCTACAAAGGTGATACTTCCTTGGCTGCTCCACCTGCTGGTTTTGGTGGAAATCGAAATGACAAACTTATCTATATGGAAGGAAACACAACAGCGTGGGGTTGGAACATCGGCGCGCTGTACGAAGTAAACGAAAAACACCGTTATGGTATTTCATACCGCTCAAAAGTAGACCTGGATTTTGATGGTGATTTTACCGACTACACTGGAGTCATAACCCAAAAGCCAAAAGTTGCCGTTGATGCCTCTCTTGCTGCACCAATGCCAGCGATTATCGAGGCATCCGGCTACAACCAACTCTCTGATCAATTCGCTATTCACTACAGTGTGTTTTGGACGCAGTGGAGCGATTTTACTGAGTTGAAAGCATCCAGTAGCGCAAACTGTAAAGGCCCCAAAGCCCCTGCGCCTGGCGTCTGTTTTAATAAAAAAGAAGAGTACGATGATGCGTTTCGTTACTCAATCGGTACAACATACATTTACTCAGATTCAGTAACGTTGAGAGCTGGCTTTGCATTTGACGAGCAGGGAGGTAAGTCCACATTGAGTATTCCGGATACCGACCGATACTGGTACTCAATCGGTGCAACTTACAAAGCCTCTGAAAAATCAACCTTTGACTTTGGCTTCGCATACCTGAACAGCAAAAAAATCAGTTTTAAAGAGGCCAGTGCTTCACAGCAGGTTTACGACTTCACCTCAGAAGGCCATGCATTTATCCTCGGTGCGCAATTTAACTACGCATTCTGATAAGAAGTTTAAGTGTTTTCAGTTCAAATCCCGTCTTTTGGCGGGATTTTTCTTTGGAAAACGCCAAATACGAGAAACATCAGACCAGATCAGTTATCCATGATTTTCAATCAGTTAAACCCGAAAATCATTCACACCAGAAATGCCACAGGCTTTAACTATCCATTTTTTGACATTCATCACATAAAATAGCGCGCTTTCGTAAACAGCGTAACCAATCCCTTAATGCAAAACGGCGACAAAATACCTCAGCCACAACCCCGACTTCGCGGGCCCGCATCTTAGATTGACCGCACGTTTTACCCAATTACATAAACAGTTGTGAAGTTCAGCTGTTTGGCACTCGTTGTGTCCCAGGAGTACCAGGAACGATGAAGAAGTTAAGCGCTACCGTTTTGCCGGCATTTATGCTGGCAGCGCTCTCCCCGGATCTTTATGCAGCAGGATTCCAGGTTTCAGAACATTCCGCGTCTGGCCTTGGCCGCGCGTTTTCCGGGGAAGGGGCTATTGCAGACAATGCCTCAGTTCTGGCCAGGAACCCAGCAGCAATGACTCGCTTTGACACACCGAGTTTGTCAGTTTCAGGCACGCTAATCGACCCTGCAATAGAAGTTACGTTTGACAGTTTTTCCAAAGGTCCTCAGACAGCAAAAGACATTGCGCCGGTGGCGTATATTCCCTCTGCATATTTCATTACGCCGGTTAACCAGAAAATATCTGCAGGTGTTGCACTGTTCTCAAATTACGGTGTTTCAACAGATTACCCGGACGCATTTGCACCCGGCTCAGCCGCAGGGAATACATCTCTGACCAGCGTGAATATCAATCCCAATATTGCTTACGATCTAAACAATAAACTCAGTATTGGCTTGGGTATTGATCTGGTCTATGCAACGGCTGAACTGGGCCGTCACTATGGCTCTCTGTCCCCGGCGATGCCTTCCGCTAAAACAATCAATATGGAAGGAACAACCTTCGCCTGGGGCTGGAATGCCGGCCTGTTGTTCCAACCCAATGAAACTTCCCGGCTTGGTCTCACCTACCGTTCCCAAGTGGACCTGGATTTCAACGGTGACTTTACCGATTACACCGGTACCATCACCGGATCTGCAAACAAAGGGAAGGCACTCAAAAGCGACCTGACCGTTGTACTTCCTGCCATTGCTGAGTTCTCTGCCTATCACGAAATCAACAAAAAGTGGGCGTTCCACTATAGCCTGCAATGGACCGAGTGGAGCCATTTTAAGGAACTCAAAGCGACCAACCCAGCTTGCCAGTCTGGCAGTTTGCACGGTGTGTGTTTCCTGAAAAAAGAAGACTACAAAAACTCGGTTCGGTACGCCGTAGGTACAACATACAAACTGTCAAAGGCCTGGACACTCAGAGCCGGTTATGCCGTAGACGAGCAAGCAGGTAAACCAACTCTCAGTATCCCGGACACAGATCGCAAATGGCTCACGAGCGGAATAACCTATCAATCACAATATGCGTGGAGCATTGATGCCGGTTTTGCCTATGTATTTGGTGCAACTGCCCATTTCCAGGAAGAAGGCGATACTTTCACATCTGGTGGCGATGCGATGTTGTCATCTGTCCAGTTTAACTACGCATTTTAATGCATTCCCGAAAAAGCCTTCAGGTGTCACCAATGAAATCACTGCTACCTATTACACTTCTTACATCTTGCCTATTGCTGGCAGGATGTGGCAATGAGCAAAAACTTACCGGCGCACCAACCGTAGATCCTGACCTGGCAAACAGTTTGGATGCAGACACTAAAGTGGACTTTGACCTGCTTACCTCCCCCCCGACTGTCCCACTTCCAAGCTTTGCAGCAATGGACACCGTAGATGGCACGCTGGCGACAGATGGGAATGTGGGTGATCCCGGTTATCAAACCGATACCGGTAACCCTCAATATGCTTTGGGTAAAACGGATGGCTGGGGAGTTTCTACCCCCATATCAATTACGTTTACCGGGAATAACCTGTCCAACGCTCCTGATGGGGCATTTGTACTGATTAAAACCGGTGATCCCCTATCTCCGGACTTTACCTCTATCCCGCCTACAGAACTGATCCCGGGACAGGACTATCAACTGGTTGCAGCCGGGCATACTCTGACCGTCTTTCTGGCAAAACCTTTGGAGCCCAGTTCAAACTACATGTTTGCGGTTACTGACTCATTAACCGACAGCAACGGCAATCCTGTAGGGACGTCCAACTCGTACGCCTACCTGAAGCAGGATATTGCACCGCCAAGCGAAAAATTGGTCCCTCTGCAGAAAATTACACACGCCATCGAAGATACAGTGGCACAAGCAACAGGCATCGATAAGCAAAGTATTATTTACTCGTCTTGGTTTACTACAACCTCAGTGGGTGATGTGCTTCAGGCGACCAAGTTGGCCTCAGCACTTGCTGTCAGTGAAGGTGCCGGTAAAGTATGGCATGGTAACGCTATCAGTCAGCAAATCTCTTCTGCACAGCTCCAAGAGATGTTCGATATTAAAGTCAGTGATACTGCTGATACTGCATCAACACCGGGTGTTACCTACTTCACAGGTACGGTAAACCTGCCCTATTTTCTTGATGATTCAACTGCAGAAGCTGCCCAAACCACCTCGTGGCAAAGTGGCATGCCTAGTCTGGCGATCATTTCCCATTACCTGGCCAGTGGAACCCCTTCCGAAAAAGCTGAACTGACCCAGCAAATCTCTGCCCTGCTGACACAAACTGGTTCAAGTGTCCCTATGGAGAGCTTCCCGGAAATTAAATCTGATCCGGCTGTCCAACTGGCCTTTATCAGAGCACTGATGGGCAGCACGCTGACTGTAAACGGAGAACCTATAGACAGTGAACGTCTTGTCACTCGTTACAGTCCGGTACCTAAGCTCAAATCCATACAGCAGGTTCCTTTCCTGATGGCTATGTCATCAGAGCCAGGCTGCCAGACCCCAGGGTCAAACGATGTCATCATTTATCAACATGGCATTACTGTTTACAAAGAAACACTGAAAGCGATTGCTTCAGAGCTTACAAAAAGCTGCCATATTGTCTTTGCTATCGACCATCCTCTTCACGGTGAACGAGGCGTTGGAGGTAAAGTCACAACATTTGATGACCCTGCTTTATACCTTAATCTTGCTCACCTTACCGTTGCCCGGGATAACGTTCGCCAGAGTATCATCGACATACTTAACCTACGTGCTGCTATCGCTGTTAAATTCAAAGCAATTGGCGAGGCAAAAATGCAAGGAGATACAACTGCACTGGCAGATTTGGGCCCCTTGGCATTTATGAATCCTTTAGGGAAAGTAGGTTTCCTCGGCCACTCACTCGGTGCCATTGTCGGCGTGGATGTTGCCAACATCGCAAACAAGCCAACAGGTATACCCGCTGCCGATTCAATGTTCAGGATGGATGATTTTGCCTTCGCCAACCCTGGGGCAGATATCCCATACCTGTTGCTGAACTCCGGAGCTTTCGGAAATACCGTGAAAGGAGGTGTGGCATATGGGGCAGGTGCATTAACGTGTACAACCGCAGATATTGGCGGGTGTTTTGCCCAAACCCAGGAAGACCTCATCAACAGCGGGAACACTCTGCAATTGGCGAAAATGTATGGGGTGTTCAACCAATTTGCGTTTGCGGCCCAGACAGTGATGGATACTGTCGATCCGATTAACCACGCGGGGGGAATTAGTGCCGATACACCGGTTTATCTGGCTATGGTCGAAGGTGATGAAACCATCCCGAACAGTCTTAGCCTGACTGATGTGGTGGCACCTGGTGTTCCTCAGCCATATTCTCCATTCGGCGGCACGTATCCATTGGTTACGCGCATGGCACTGGACATCCTGACCGCACCGGTCTCAGGTACAAACGAGAGAGTTGCTGCCATCTTCAACGCAGGTACTCACTCTTCTGTGCTCGACCCACGCCCCGCTGCTGCGGTCACCTCAGAGATGCAGCGAGAAATTGCTTCATTCCTACACAGCAAAGGCTCGGCTGTTTCAGTATCTGATTCTTCGGTACTGGAAGCACGATACAACTAACCCTGACAGCAAAATGCAAAAAGGCCGGCTGATTAAGCCGGCCTGCATTCGTATCAGAACGCGCTATTACAAGTCGTCGGTGTGCTCAGACAGGTACTTGGCAACGCCTGTTGGCGACGCATCCATACCTTCTTTGCCTTTTTCCCACTGTGCCGGACACACTTCACCGTTCTTCTCATGGAACTGCAGTGCATCTACCATACGCAGCATTTCATCAATGTTGCGACCCAGCGGCAGGTCGTTCACAACCTGATGACGAACAACACCTTCCTTGTCGATAAGGAAAGAACCACGGAATGCCACACCGGCTTCAGGATGCTCGACATCATAAGCCTGACAAATTTCATGTTTCACGTCAGCAACCAACGGATAACGGACAGGACCGATACCACCATTATCCACCGGTGTATTGCGCCAGGCGTTATGAGTGAACTGTGAATCGATTGATACGCCAATCACCTCTACACCACGGCTTTGGAACTCATCAAAACGCTTATCAAACGCAATCAGTTCAGATGGGCAAACAAAGGTGAAATCAAGCGGATAGAAAAATACCACTGCAGCTTTGCCTTCAGTGAATTGGGCAAAGTTAAAATCATCAACAATCTCACCATTTCCCAATACTGCGGAAGCCGAAAAATCTGGTGCAGGGCGACCAACTAAAACGCTCATGGTTCTCTCCTTTTTCCATTTCTAATGAGCTGTACGGAAAATTCCGCACATTTGGTAAATCTATCGGGCATTATAGAGGGCTACCCGTGACCGGACTGTGAATAGTGTAGAAATAAATACAAATTTTGGCCGGGACCTCATTTTCCTCTCGACACCAGCATTTTTTTAAGCAAACTGTGATCGCACACAACATTTAACACAACCATTTGCACAACAAATAACCAAAACAGACAAGGAAACCCAGCCCAATGAATCCTGTTGTTCTTTCCGTCTGTGTGATGCTGGCATTGGCCCTTTTGCGGGTGAATGTCGTGGTTGCCCTGACCTTCAGCGCCATTATCGGCGGTCTGGTAGGCGGCCTGTCACTGTCAGACACTATCTCCGCTTTCGAAGGCGGCCTCGGTGGCGGTGCTACCATCGCCTTGAGTTATGCCATGCTCGGCGCCTTTGCCGTTGCTATTTCCCGTTCAGGTATTACTGACCTTTTGGCCCAAAAAGTTATCCAGCGCCTCAACGCAAAAGGTGACACAGCCAAGGTAACGGGCTTTAAATATCTGGTACTGGTCGTTATTGGCCTGCTGGCAATCTCGTCACAAAACGCCATCCCGGTTCATATCGCGTTTATTCCAATCGTGATCCCACCACTTCTCCATGTGTTTGCGCGATTAAAAATAGACCGTCGTCTGGTTGCTTGTGTACTGACTTTTGGCCTGATAACCCCTTATATGGTGTTACCGGTCGGCTTCGGCGGGATCTTCCTCAACAATATCCTGCTTAAAAACCTGCACGATAACGGTCTAGACGTAGCTGCAAGCCAAGTACCCTATGCCATGTTGCTGCCAGCCTGTGGCATGGTGTTTGGCCTTCTGGTGGCGGTATTTTTCAGCTATCGCAAACCTCGCGAGTATTCAGAGAAAGAAATTCTAGCCGCAGAGCCAGAATTGCGTGAGCTGAATATGCGCCATATCTGGATTGCGTGCCTGGCAATTGTCGCGGCGCTTTCTGTCCAGCTGACCGCAGGCTCAATGATTGTGGGCTCACTGGTGGGCTTTATGGTCTTTACTGTCGGTGGCGTGATTAAGTGGCGCGAAACCCATGATGTGTTCACCAAAGGTGTCCATATGATGGCGATGATTGGCTTTATCATGATTTCAGCTGCCGGTTTTGCAGCAGTAATGAAAGCGACTGGCGGTGTCGAAACCCTGGTCCAGGCACTCGCTACCGACATCGGTCACAATAAAGGCCTGGCGGCACTTCTGATGCTGGTTGTTGGCCTGTTGGTTACCATGGGAATAGGTTCATCCTTCTCAACTATCCCTATCATTGCAACCATCTATGTGCCGCTGTCACTAGCCTTTGGATTTTCTCCGCTGGCAACAGTTGCGCTGGTTGGCACCGCAGCCGCACTGGGCGATGGTGGTTCACCGGCTTCTGACTCAACGCTTGGCCCAACATCCGGCCTGAATGCTGATGGACAGCACGACCATATTTGGGACACCGTGGTACCGACATTTATTCACTACAACCTGCCATTGATTGCCTTTGGTTGGATTGCCGCCATGGTTCTGTAAAGGCAAGGCACTGTAACGAATTGATAATACGAAAAAAGCCACCGTTCTGGTGGCTTTTTTATTGGGTTCAAAACCGTGTGCTGATTACTGCTCGGCTTCGTCGCGGCGCTTAGCTGCATCTTTGATCAATGGCTGCAACTCACCTTTCTGGAACATTTCCAGAATAATGTCACAACCACCGATGAGCTCACCTTCTACCCACAGTTGCGGGAAAGTCGGCCATTGCGCATAGGCAGGAAGCTCAGCACGAATATCAGGGTTTTGCAGAATATCCACGTACGCGAACTTTTCACCACACGCCATCAGTGCCTGGGACGCCTGAGACGAGAAACCGCAACTCGGCAGTTTTGGGGAACCTTTCATGTACAACAGGATCGCGTTTTCTTCGATCTGCTTCTTAATCTTCTCAATCGTTTCCATTGCTTCCTCGATACATCGCGATAATGTTACAACTCGATTCTACTTTGTCATCGCCCCGAAAAAAAAGCTCTTTATTTTTGGGGACATTTTTTCATGCCTAAACGACAAAATAGTCTTTTAATAAAGTAAAAAGTTGCTAAACTAGTTTGCAGTCAGTCTAAGAACAATGCAAACCCTTACATTTTCTAGGTACTTCCTTAAGTGTAAGTGCAGTTTGCTAGGAAGCAATAATGTCGGGCTCAGCCCCAAAGAACGGAGAACCAACAATGGCTTTTCAACTTCCAGCACTCCCATATGAAAAGAACGCCCTGGAGCCACACATCTCTCAGGAAACCCTGGAGTATCACCACGGCAAACACCACAACACCTACGTGGTTAAGCTGAACGGCCTGATCGAAGGTACTGAGTTTGAAGGAAAGACTCTGGAAGAAATCGTTAAGTCTTCTTCAGGTGGCGTATTCAACAACGCAGCTCAGATCTGGAACCACACTTTCTACTGGCACTGCCTGAGCCCAAATGGTGGCGGTGAGCCTACTGGTGATCTTGCTGATGCTATCGCCAAGTCATTTGGTTCTTTCGAAGAATTCAAAGCAAAGTTCACTGATTCAGCGATCAACAACTTCGGTTCATCCTGGACCTGGCTGGTGAAGAAAGCTGACGGTTCACTGGATATTGTTAACACCTCAAACGCAGCTACTCCGCTGACCGAAGACGGTGTTACCCCACTGCTGACTGTTGACCTGTGGGAACATGCTTACTACATCGATTACCGCAACCTGCGCCCAGATTATATGAACGCATTCTGGGCACTGGTAAACTGGGAATTCGTAGCCCAAAACCTGGCTGCTTAATTTTCGATGAAATGAAAAAAACCTGCCAACTGGCAGGTTTTTTTGTATTTGCGATTGAGTTATCAATCTAAAGCCCGCTCATCACGGGCTATAAAAAAGATTATGCCTTTTCAGACAGGATGATTCGCAGAGTACGGCGCAAAGGTTCTGCTGCGCCCCAAAGCAACTGGTCACCGACAGTAAAGGCGTTCAGGTAGTCATCCCCCATAGCCAGTTTACGCAGACGACCTACAGGGATAGATAACGTGCCTGTCACTTTAGTTGGGCTCAGTTCACGCACGGTAATATCTCGCTCGTTCGGGATCACCTTCACCCAGTCATTATGAGATGCGATCATCTGTTCGATCTCATCAAGGGGAACGCCTTTCTTAAGCTTAATAGTCAACGCTTGGCTGTGGCAGCGCATTGAGCCGATACGGACACAGGTGCCATCGATAGGAATCGGAGAATCGGACAGGCCGAGAATCTTATTTGTCTCAACGCCGCCCTTCCATTCTTCCTTGCTCTGGCCATTTTCGCGTTTCACATCGATCCACGGGATTAAAGAGCCTGCCAATGGCACACCGAACTGGGACACAGGAAAATCATCTGAACGCATGGTTTCAGCAACCTTGCGGTCGATATCCAGAATAGAAGAAGACGGATTAGCCAGTTCTGAGCTTACAGAGTCGTTAATGACACCCATCTGCTGAATAAGCTCACGCATGTTTTTCGCACCGGCACCGGACGCAGCCTGATAGGTCTGGGAAGTCATCCACTCCACCAGCCCTTCTTTATAAAGACCACCAACTGCCATCAGCATCAGACTGACGGTACAGTTACCACCTACATAGGTTTTTGTACCACCGTGGATACCGGCTTTAATCTGGTCAAAGTTAACAGGGTCCAGAACAATAATGCTATCATCAGCAAGACGAAGAGAAGATGCGGCGTCAATCCAGTATCCTTTCCAGCCGGCCTCTCGCAACTTCGGATAAACTTCATTGGTGTAATCACCGCCTTGGCAAGTGATCACGGCGTCCAGTTGCTTCAGGCTTTCAATATCGAAAGCATCCTGGAGATCACCGGCGTCTTTGCCGTAGTTTGGCGCAGGGATACCTATCTGGGATGTACTGTAAAAAACCGGCTCAATATGGTCGAAATCACCTTCTTCAACCATGCGCTGCATCAGAACGGAACCCACCATTCCACGCCAACCAATCAAACCCACTTTCAACATCTAAATTCACTCCTTGTAATTGATACCGATCAGATTAAACAGTTGAACATACCGACTTGCCGAAAGCCTCCACCTGTGATCAACTTTTAATCCAAGAGGTATGAACCGGACTTCGGGAAAATGTCCGCCGAACAAAATGTTCAGCAAATGACCTTAATTTGTCACAACCCCCGCCCGAACACAAGCAGCCCCAAGCCTTCCAGGAACAATGGAGCATAGGACATCTCCATTAGAAAAGAATAAGTTTTCACCAATCAGAAGACAAAAATTATCTCAAACCAATAAAATCATAACCTCATGAGATCGCTACATTTTATTTACCGAGCAAAAGCTCGGAAATGACCACACTTAAAGATTAATAACCCATAATTTGTTTCAATTGTGTTTTTTTTATCTATAATCCCATCCCGGCTTTGAACCGAGCTATGTCACGTTTGAAACGTAATAATATGCAAACAACACATACTAAACATGAAATTAGCAAGGTTTTCATAACTCAGCCCAAATAAAGTGCTAACTCACAGAAAAGAAAGTTCTTATTCGATTTAAGGCGGTGTGTCGTCTACAGTTAGCCGCCTTAGTGAGGGAGCCATATTGAGCTCTGTCACATTACCATTTTGCAGTCTGCCACCTTCTGGTTTTGAAGCGCGCAGCGGCTACAGAAAGGTCTAAAACTATGAAAACTAAAACTGTTACACTTCCGTCAGTCCCGCAAGTGTTTGTGTCGCTCGGAATCTTCCTTGCACTGGCATTCTCCTTCACGGCTGAGTTAAATCTTCCTATCCAATTAGCCCTATTTATCGGTTGGTTTGTCATCATGGCACTTGGCCTCAAGCTGGGTCACGATTACAAATCTCTTGAGCACGCAGCCACCAAAGGCATTTCCAACGGCCTCGGTGCAGTGCTTATTCTTCTTTCAGTCGGTGCCCTTGTCGGTACCTGGATTGCAGGTGGTATTGTTCCAACCATCATTTACTACGGCCTAAAAGCCATCCATCCTTCTATCTTCCTGCTTGCAACCATGCTGATTTGTTCCCTTACTGCTCTGGCAACTGGAACCTCTTGGGGTTCTGCGGGTACTGCCGGTATTGCAATGATGGGAATCGGCCAGGGGCTGGGCATTCCAGCACCGCTGACAGCCGGTGCAGTACTGTCTGGCTGTTACTTCGGCGATAAAATGTCACCACTGTCCGATTCAGTGATCCTGGCATCCACCATGTCTGGTGTTGAAATTGTTGAACACATCAAAGGCATGCTGCCAATAGCCGGCATCAGCTATGTGATCACAGGTATTCTGTTTACCGCATTCGGCTTCCATTACGCAGGAAATGTCGATATGAGCCAGGTAAACCAGGTAATCGCAGCCATGGAAGACCAGTTCGTGATCTCACCGCTCTCATTCGTACCGGTTGTTATCGTCCTGGCTCTGCTGGCGATGCGTATGCCTTCTTTCCCGGTCATCAGCTTCGGTTCCGTACTGGGTATCGTGTGGGCTGTGATGGTTCAGGACATGCCTCTGCTGTCAGCGATGAACACTGCCTGGGCACCGTTTAATATCGAATCCGGTGTACCATTTATCGACTCCATCCTGAACCGCGGCGGCATGGAATCCATGCTGGGTTCCGTGGCTGTTATCGTCTTCGGTCTGGGCTTTGGTGGCCTGCTGGATAAAGTTGGCGTCCTACAAACCATTGCCGGCTTGTTCGAAAAGCGAATCAAAACTGCAGGTGGTCTGGCAACCTCAACTCTGGGGACTGCATTCCTGGGTAACGTGTTCGGCTCTGCGATGTATGTATCGCTGATCCTCACTCCAAAAATCTGCGCCCGCAATTATGACCGACTTGGTTACCAGCGTAAGAACCTGTCACGAAATGCCGAGTTCGGCGGAACCCTGACATCCGGCATGGTGCCTTGGAGTGACAACGGTATCTATATGGCGAGTATCCTGGGAGTAGCGACACTCTCATACGCTCCATATATGTGGCTCAGCTTTGTGTGTATTGCTGTCACCATCATCTGTTCTTACATGGGTTGGTTCGTAGACCGTTGCCCGCCGAAAAGCGAAGCTCAGCTTGCAGAAGAAGAAGCTGCCGAAGAAGCGTTGGTTATGGCCAAATCCCAGGCGTAGTCAGGTTATACGTTTAGATAAAAAAGGCGCTCATGCAGCGCCTTTTTTGTACCTGAAATTTAGCTATTCCACACTCCACGCGTGCCGTGAATCACCTCGCAAAACATTCCTGTAAGACATGTTATTCGCCATCCAATCATCTGAAAATATATTAACAAACAGAGAAAGATCTTGTTAATAACAACCTTACAGCGGATAAATCCAACCAACAGATGACAGGCATCACAATTCCCTGCAAAACAAAGTCCTAGCGTTCATTTATGTGGCACAGATTGACCCCGGTCAATTTTTCACATTTACGAATAAGCACAATCAAGCTGTTCAAATAATTTCACTTTGAGGGTACAACATGTCGCAACCTGCGAATCAGGATCGCAAAGTTACCGTTGGCTGCTATATTGCGCTGGCGTTTGCGGTTATTTTCTTCTCCGGCCTGCTGCAGTCCAACCAGTGGTACGGCATCTTTGACTTCACCACACTGAACGGCTCATTCGGTAGTGTCGTCTACTCTGTAAATGAAACTGCCGATGGTATCCAGACGGCTTCCACCTCTCTGCGCGGTAAAGGCGGCAGCGGTGCTCGTGACGGTTTCCTGTTTGCTCTGACCCTGATTCCTACCGTGATGTTTGCCCTGGGTATGATTAACGTTCTTGAGCACTACGGTGCACTGGATGCAGCCCGCAAACTGCTGACCCCTCTTCTGCGTCCGGTACTGAATATTCCGGGTAACACCGGCCTTGCACTGATTGCCTCCCTGCAAAGTACGGATGCCGGTGCAGCAATGACCCGCCAGCTTAAAGACGAAGGTCACCTGACCAAGCGCGAAGCCGACATCTTTACCATGTTCCAGTTCTCTGCAGGCGCGACCATCGTTAACTTCTTCTCTTCAGGTGCGGTACTGTTCACCCTGACGCTGGTTGACGGCTCTCTGGCTGTCACTTCTTCTATCGGTCTGGCTGTTGCCGTGATGTTTGTCTTTAAGTTCGTGGGTGCAAACCTGTTCCGCGTATACCTGAACATCACTGAAGGCAAAGAAGACAAAGCTGAAAACGCTGTACTGACCGAGGAGAAAGCATAATGAGCGTAGCCAAGAAGCCTATGGTGACTGACATCTTCGTAGAAGGTGCCAAAAAAGGCTGGAATATTGCCACCATGTCTACCGTGCCAAACGTTCTGATGGCGTTTGTTATCATCAAGGCACTGCAAATCACTGGTGCACTGGATGCTATGGGCACCCTGTTCTCCCCTATCATGGCAGTGTTCGGCGTACCGGGTGAGGCTGCTGCGGTTCTTATCGGCGCGTGGATGTCGATGGGTGGCGCTGTTGGCGTGGTTATCAGCCTGTTCGACCAGGGCATCCTGAACGGTGAGCACATTGCGATCCTGGCCCCTGCCATCTACCTGATGGGCTCTCAGGTACAGTACCTGGGCCGAATCCTTGGTCCTATCGGCACAGAAGGCCGTTACATCCCAATCATGATTCTTATTTCAGTGATCAACGCGCTGGGCTCAATGCTGGTGATGAACATCCTGGTGTAATGCATTCAATACCGCCGGTTACCTGTTACCCGGCGGCGTTTTCCCACAAGGAAACCTGGAGTTGCTATGAATTTTTCCCTTAACGCTTACCTTGAAGAACTACGTCCACTGATTGACGTAGACTGCGGCACACTGACTGTGGAAGGTATTGAAACCGTTGCTGGCTTGATGGCTGCCAAGTACGAAGAAATGGGCGGCTGGAACGTCAAGCGCATCGACTGCGGCAAAGCCGGCACCGGACTCGAAGTTCGCAACAAGCCTGAATCAGACGTTATTGATGTGATGATCATCGGCCATATGGACACCGTATTCCCGGTTGGCACGGTTGCCAAGCGTCCTATGACCCATGATGAAAACCGCGCATACGGCCCGGGTGTCTCTGACATGAAATCCGGTCTGCTGAATGTGGTTTACACCATGCGTAACCTAAACCAGAGTGTTCTGGATAAGCTTTCAATCTGCATCTGCATGAACCCGGATGAAGAAATCGGCTCTCTGAATTCTGAAGCGTGGTTGAAGTCTGTTGCCAAGTCTGCCCGTCACGTATTGGTTGCAGAAGCAGCCCGTGCAGACGGCTCCCTGGTGAAAGCCCGTAAAGGTATGGCTCGCTACAAAATGACCTACCACGGCAAGGCCGCCCATGCGGGTAACGATCCTCAAAACGGACGCAGCGCCATTACTGAAATGGCAAACTGGATTCTGGCAATCAATGAGATGACCAATTTCGAATCCGGTACCACGCTGAACGTGGGTGTGGTGAAAGGTGGTGATGGCGCAAACATCGTCCCTGACCATGCAGAAGCGGTTGTTGACGTAAGATTCTGGGACAACAACGAATACGCAGATGTAGACACAAAAATCCGCGCACTGGCAGAAAAGCCATTTGTCGACGGCGTGAATGTTACTCTGGACCGTGAAGCCCATAAACCGGCTATGGTACCTTCAGAAAAAACTGAGGCACTGATGGCAATGGTTGAAGATTGCGGCAAGGAAATCGGTATCGATATTACCTGGCAGGCTGTAGGTGGTGGTTCTGACGCAAACCTGACAGCTGTTCTGGGTATTCCTACCCTGGATGGTTTTGGCCCGGCAGGTGCCGGTTTCCACAGTGCAGATGAATATCTGGAGCTCAATACCATTGAGCCTCGCATCAAACTGCTGATGGGTGTCCTGACCCGCATCGCAGCGTAAATATAACGTTCAACTTCGCTTAGTTCCCCGCTCCAACAAAAGAGGCCGTAGAAATACAGCCTCTTTTTTCTAAATTAGTATTTAGTGAAGAACTGTTCAGACCAACTGCCCCGCCAACCACATGTAACCTAACACCTTGTTTTAAAAGAAAATATAAAATAGGTTTCACATGTCTAAAAAAGTTTATTGTATTGCTCAGTTCCAACCTAAACCCGGCAGGGAACAAGAGCTTTTTTCCGCACTGCAAGCGCTTGAACCGAACACACTGAGGGAAGACGGTTGCCAGCAGTACACTGTCACCCGGCAAATCGTAAGCCCGTTTGCGGAAGGAACGTCGTTCCCGATTGTCTTTAACGAGATATGGTCTGACATGGCAGCATTTGAGGCACACTGCCAAAGGCAGGAAATACAGTTTTTCTTTGAAACACACTGCCAGGCCGAATCCGGGGCCGCTGCAGATTGGAACGTCTGTGTCTATTCTGATGAGCCGGAAGGTTACGACGCACCAAACCTGGCATAAGTTTGCAGGGAAGAGAAAAAACGGAGGTGTCACCACCTCCGTTTTGTTTTTCCATCCTGGTTATTTATAGCCCCGCAGGGAATCGAGGTACTCTGGCAAGAACAGGGAAATCTGTGGAATGTAAGTGATCAGTATCAGGAAGATCAGCAACAGACCAAGCCAAGGCAGTGCCGCCCGAATCGCCCACCCCATGCTTTCTCCGGTAATTCCGGCTGTCACAAACAGGTTAAGACCGACCGGCGGCGTCAACATCCCTATTTCCATGTTAACCACCATGATGATCCCCAGGTGGATCGGGTCGATACCCAGCTGTACAGCAATCGGGAACAGGATAGGTGCCATAATCAGCAGAATGGCAGACGGCTCCATAAAGTTACCGGCTATTAGCAGCAGAATATTCACCACAATCAGGAAGCCCCAGGCAGGCAACCCCCAGGAAACAATGGTTTCAGCAATCACATGAGGGATGCGCTCAGTCGTCAGCACGTGAGCGAACAACATGGCATTGGCAATAATAAACAGCAGCATAATGCTGACTTTTGCCGCATCTTTGACAACATGTGCGACTTCTTTATCGAAGGCACTGCGTACCATGACCATCGGCAGACTGAATGCATTTCGCAAAATGGCCGCCCCCGTCGATTCCCCCTCGTTACGCCATGGCACGCCTTTCAGCGGGCCGATATCACGGTAACCCCAAACACTCACCAGCCACGCATACACCGCGGCGACTGACGCAGCCTCTGTCGGGCTTGCGACACCGCCGTAGATTGAACCAAGTACAATAACGATCAGCATCAATCCGCCCAACGCACGGCTGCCCGAGGAAATTAAGGCACCGAACCCGGGGAACGGCTGGGAAGGCAAGCCCTTAATCCGGGCAACAATATAGATGGCCAGCATCAGGATTCCGCCCATCATCAGGCCCGGTATAAAACCGGCCATAAACATGCGAGAGGCAGAGACCTCGGTTGCCGCCGCATAAACCAGCATCACGATGGACGGCGGAATGAGGATGCCAAGCGTGCCGGCATTGGCAATAACACCCGCAGCCAATGCTTTCGGATAGCCGGCTTTCACCATTCCCACGATAACAATCGAGCCGATTGCCGCTACTGTTGCCGGGGATGACCCTGATACCGCAGCAAACAGCATGCATGCCATTACCGATGCCATTGCCAGGCCACCACGAATGTGTCCTACAGAATCAATAGCAAAATTAATCAGGCGCTTTGCTACACCACCGGTAGAAAGGAAAGCAGAAGAAAGAATAAAAAATGGGATTGCCAGCAATGTGTAATGCTCACTGGTTGCCTCAAACAACTTAAGTGAAATAGATGCCAGTGAATCGTTTGAAAAAAGAAGAATTGTTGAAACACTGGAGAGACCCAGTGCTATTGCTACCGGCATGCCCATTAGCATGCAAAGGAACAGTAGCCCAAATAATACAGCGATGGTCATTTCTGCTGCTCCTTGTTGTTATCCAATCCGGTACCCTCAATCGCTTCTTCCGCCAGGTGCATGCTCTCTTTTGCTTCATCTGCAAAACCAAAGCCCAGACGTTCCCCTTTGATCACCTGATAACCCAGTGTCAGGATCCGAAGCGCTAAAAGAGCAAAACCGATCAACAGGCAGCTCATTGCCTTCCATTTCTCTACAGGAAGATCTTCCATCTCGATGCCAATCAGATGCATTTTCGAAAGGTAAACCCAGCTCCCGTAAAGGAACAGACCACAGTAGACAAGACACATTGCCAGTGCAGCCAGCGTCACCACTTTATGTGTATTCTCTGGCAACTTTTTAACGAAGGCATCGACACCAATGTGCGCACCTTCACGCACTCCCCAGGAAGCGCCGATTAGCACCAGCCAGGCCGACATATACAGGGTCACTTCCTGTGCCCAGAACAACCCGGTGTTAAATACAAATCTCAGCACCACCTCAATGAAAACCAGCAATGTCATGGCAACCAACAGGATGCCAATGGCGGTCTCCTCGAACCTGTGGAGAAACTTAACCATCTTTTCCTCCTTGAAAAAAAGCCCGGGACAAGCCCGGGCCGTCTACCAGGGCGATCTAACATCGCCTGGGATTCAGTGGCGCGGAAATAGAGATAAACACGCCAAATCCTAAAACCAATTGGTGTTACATATTACTGGTTAGCTTGAACCGCTGCGTCAATCAGCTCTGCACCGATTTCACCTTCAAACTGTTTCCAAACCGGCTTCATCGCCTCGACCCACTGTTGGCGTTCAGCATCGGTCAATGTCAGCACTTCGCTGCGGCCAGACTCGATGATCGCCTGTTTGTCCGCCATGGCCTTATCGTTCGCAACTTTGTTTCCATAAACGATGGCTTCATCAAGCGCAGACTTCACTCCGTCACGCACGTCATCTGGCAACGTCAGCCAAAACTCAGCAGACGTTACGACTAGGTAATCCAGCACACCGTGGTTGGATTCAGTGATGTAGGGCTGAACTTCAAAGAACTTCTTGGAGTAGATATTTGACCAGGTATTTTCCTGACCATCGATAGCTTTGGTTTGCAGCAATGTGAAAACTTCAGAGAAAGGTTTTTTTAACGGTACAGCTTCAAGTGCTTCAAACTGCGCAGCCAGAACATCAGAACTCATGATACGGAACTTCTTGCCGTCAGCATCTGCGGGGGTACGCAACGGGTCGTTCGCAGAGAGTTGCTTCATACCATTGTGAAGGTAACCCAGACCCATCAGCCCTTTTTTCTTGAGAGAACCCAGCAGTTCTTGGCCGGCAGGGCCGTTTTGAAAACGTTCGACTGCATCCATATCTTTAAACAGGAATGGCAAATCGAACAACTGGAGTGATTTTGTGTACTTGTTGAACTTGGACAAAGAAGGAGCGGCCAACTCCACATCGCCCAGCAACATTGCTTCAAGAACTTTATTGTCACCGAACAGCTGTGAATTCGGGTACACCTTAACCACTGCCTTATCAGGCATACGCTCTGCGACCAATTCCTTGAATTTGATAGCCATTTGTCCTTTTGGCGTATTCTCGGCAACAACGTGCGAGAATTTAATTTCAACCGGGGCCGCATTGGCAACACCAGCAACGCCCAGAGCAAGCATCATGCCTGTGAGAGATGTCTTCAGACCTTTCATTTCTCTACCTCATTCCGTGGTTTTATTGGTTAGCAACATGTAAGGAACGCCTAAATGTGTAACCCATAAATCACATTTGATTAACACGTTTTTCTGAATGTTTCGGAGAGAAGAAAAGAAACGGGATCTTGGATTTCTGAAATGGGTACGCATCTACCCATTAGGAGAAAGCACGCCCGGAGAAAGGCTTATAACATTGGTTCCAGCAAAAGTTTACTGATCCCTTCGGGTAGTAATACGGCATTAGCAAATTGCACCGTCGAACTTTACAGGTTACCCATATTATTTTCTGTTTTACTGCATATTTTGGAATATAGCTCCAAATTACCCCCAACTCGTCCCCTCCAGCTCAACATATTTAATCGCGAGCTAAAATTGAACAATACCTGCAACAATTTTCTCAGTTTCGAGGCCTGCCATGAAAAAGTTTGCTCTATGCTCGCTGGCAATACTGCTGGCTCACAGTTACGCTTATGCCGCACCTGTTTCCATCACCACTGGTAATAACATCTCGGTTACAGATGCTGTTGCACTAAATGGGAAACATGGATTCAACCACAAAGCATCGTTCACCACTGCCAATAACAATAAAAAAAGCAAGTTGGTTCAAATGTTTAGTGGTGTGAAGGTGTATGGGCACCATGTGGTTGTTGAGTACGGCGAAAGCCAGCAAATTATCAGTGGGAATGCCCTCAATATTCCTGAAAATTTTTCGGTTACCCCTGCAATAAGCCCGGGGCAGGCAATGGTCTATCTCAGTGGTTTTTATAAAGGCATACCTGCCGGACATAAGGACATTGAACTGGTGATAGCAGAGAGTGGAGGCAATCCCGTATTGGCTTACCGCGTCTCGTACCTTAGCAGTAACCGGGGTGTTTTATCCCGCCCCGCAGGCCTTATCAACGCCTCTAATGGAGATGTTATCCGGCATTGGGATGAACTGATGACAGCCAAACCAGATGGTAAAGGCAAACCGGGAGGTGGGGGAGACAGCGGTGGTGGCGGCACACCTTCCCCTTACCTTGCTACCGGCCCTGGGGGCAATGAAAAAATCGGGCGGTACTACTATGGCACCGATTTCCCGGAAATCAGTGTTACTGAATCGGGCGGTACATGTTCTTTAGAAAACGAAAATGTCCGTACCCTCGATATGAACCATAAGACCCGCCGCGGCTCAGTACACACTTTCTCCTGCCCTGAAAATACCTACAAACAGATCAATGGCGGCTATTCACCAGCTAACGATGCACAATTTTTCGGTGGTGTTATTTTCAATATGTACAAAGACTGGTACAACACTGCCCCGCTCACCTTCCAGCTCACGATGCAAGTTCACTACGGCAGGAATGTAGACAATGCATACTGGGACGGTCGAGCCATGTCTTTCGGTGATGGCGCCAGTTACTTCTATCCATTAGTCAGTCTGGACGTTGCATCCCACGAAGTAAGCCATGGATTCACAGAGCAAAATTCCGGTCTCGAATACCGCGAACAATCCGGGGGAATCAACGAATCATTCTCTGACATTGCAGGAGAAGCCGCTGAATATTACATGCGCGGCGTCAATGACTGGATGGTCGGATACGACATTATGAAAAGTGCCGGAGCCCTCAGGTATATGGATGATCCTACGCGTGATGGAAGATCAATCGGCCATGCTTCCAATTTCGTTTCTGGAATGGGCGTCCACTATTCTTCAGGCGTATTTAACCGGGCATTCTATATTCTCGCAAATTCTTCGGGTTGGAATACAAAACTTGCGTTTGACACCTTCTTCCGCGCCAACCAGATTTATTGGACACCAACGTCTGGATTCAACTCAGCCGCCTGTGGTGTAGAGCAGGCTGCGGTAGATTTGGGGTACAACGTTGTTGATGTTACTGCGGCGTTTTCAACGGTTGGGGTCACTTGCGGGAATTAGGGAAAAGCTGAAAAACAGGGGCAGCACCCTGCCCCTGTTTTCAATTTTATTCACTCGTCAGCCGGCGCTGCAATTGGTCACGCAAGTTTGGTGGCGTACCTTTAATCGTCAGCGTATCGGTTTCTGGATCGTAGTAGACCCGCTCACCAAGCAACATACTGTCAAAGTTGATTGAAATGCCACCACCAGAACCGACAAACTTTGTCAGTTTCCGTACTGTAGTCCGGTCAGCCGGGAACGACTCTTCCAGCTCATAGCCTTGCTCAGAGGCAAAACTGTAAAAATTCGAACCATCGTCAGATGCTGGCAGCTCTCCAGACAGTTCGCGAACTTCAATTTCTTCACCTGATTGGATCTGGCCATTGCAATAGTCAAAGACTTTCTTGCGGTATTCCTGCTTCTCTTCTTTGTCGAGGCGCGAGTCGGCGCAATAGTCTTCCACCGCCTGCATCAAAACTAGATTTTGCTGCTTGGTATCCAGGCCTACTTCTGCCTGGAGGAAATCAAGGAAGAAATCCGCCACCTTACGGCCAACACGGCCTTTGATAAATGTCAGGTAACGCTTGTTGTCCGGCTCAGTTTCCCAGGACGACAAATCAATACGGGCTGCAATATCCATGGTTGCGACATCAAGGTAATCGGTATTGCTGACATCAAGCTGGTCAGTCACCTTCATACTTTGTTTTGACTGCAGCAGCCCGATGAACAGGTAATCGCTCGCAAGGGAACGGTACTCAGCAAGGACAAGGATGCCAGCTTCTGCAAAAGGATACTTGCTCAGTTCACTCTTGAGCTTTTCTGCCGTCTTGGCAGAAAAAGAGTGGAAGTCCAGTTCACCTTTACGGTTTTCACGAAGCCATTGGGCAAATTCGCTGTCTTCTGCGAAATGGCCAAACCCTTTGGCGTTCTTGCTGTTGTAAACCCGGTGCAGTTCAGCGACCAGATTTTCTGTGGATTGCGTATGCTCAAGCAGCTCATCACGAAGGTGAACGGCGAGCGTTTCATCGTCAGCTCTGGAAAGCTGATGCAAAATCACATTGGAAAGCGAGAGGCTCATAATTGAAAACATTTTCCGTCGCAGTAGAGAGTGGGTTATTATAAGCCGTTTGTAGTCACCTAAAACAAGCTAATCCTATGCCTGTAACGTCTAAATATTCCGACCAGCAATTTGAACAAATTCTCACCGACATGGTCGAAGTTCTTGAAAAACACCACACTTCTACCGATTTATCGCTTATGATTGTGGGTAACCTTGCCACTAATATCATTAACAGTGATATTCCAGCACCACAACGCAAGGAGATCGCAGAGAAGTTTGCACAGGCTCTGGTTAAGTCAGTAAGCGCAAACTAACCTCAATGCGGTTAAATATCAGGGTACGGGTAACGACAACGAGCAAAAAGACTGCGCCTTTATGGTAGAAAGCGGAAACACATATAGAGACAAGGTCTCGAACCTGATTAGCTGGGGCCATTGGTTCAGCTTCTTTAATATTATTGCTGCCATGTTGTTGGGTACCCGTTATCTGACATTTTCCGGCTTACCGGAAACGGCGCTGGGCAAAACCTATATGCTGGTCAACTGGATTGGCCATTTCGGCTTTCTGGTTTTCGCTATCTATATCCTGATAATCTTCCCAGCCAGCTTTATCATTCCTTCCCAGCGGTTGATGCGGCTGTTTGCCGTTTTAGTTGCTACCAGCGGGATGACACTTCTCTTGCTGGATATTTATGCCTTTGAGGTTTTGCATCTCCACCTGACGCCTTTAGTCTGGGAGTTGCTGCTCAGTGGCGAAAAAACAGATATGAATGCCAAATGGCAGTATCTGTTTGTCGTAGTGCCCATTATTTTCCTTCTGGAAATGGTTCTTTCGGAATGGGTATGGCGAAAGCTCCGTAAGCTCTCTCGTAAGCGCGTTGGTGGACCAATTGCGCTTGTTTTCGGTATCGCCTTTATCAGCAGCCACCTGATCCACATTTGGGCCGATGCTTTCATCTACAGCCCAATTACCTCCCAGCGTTCAACCTTACCGCTTTCATATCCAATGACGGCCAAAACGCTGATGGAGAAATACGGCTTGCTTGACCGCGATGAATATCAGCGTCGTCGGGAACAGGCTCAGGCCAACCAGGAAATGATGCGCTACCCTATCGTTCCGCTGGAATACTCAAAAACCAACGAGAACAAGTATAACGTCCTGATGATAATGGTTAACGGCCTTCGAGCTGATATGGTATCGCCCATAACCATGCCTCAGTTGAACGCATTCGCTTCATCAAATGTAAATTTCACCCGCCACTACAGCTCCGGTAATGATGGCATGGCAGGTGTGTTTGGTTTGTTCTACGGTTTGCCCGGCGGCTATGCCAAGAGTGCCCGAACTGAAAACCTGCGACCGGTGATGATCAGTTCACTGGAAAAACAGGACTACAACTTCGGGCTGTTCAGTGCCAGCGGGTTTGATAACCCTATTTACCGCGAAACCATATTTGGTCCTGCCGCGGCAGTCAAAAAGGCACTTCCTGATTCTGCCTGGCAATCCGACCAGACCCAAATTGCAGATTTCGAAGCCTGGGAAAAAGAACAGACGTCTCCTTGGTTCAGTTTTGTAGAGCTGGATACCGTCGCGAATTACGAGCAGGAAACTGATTACAGCAAACCTTTCCAGCCATCTCTCAGCAGTAAAATGCAGGGCGTGAACAAACAGGCTTCACTGGTGCTGAAAAACAGTTATAACAACGCGGCTTATAACGTCGACAAACTGTTAGGTGATCTGTTTGAAAACCTTCGCCAAAGCGGTGAAATGGATAAAACCGTTGTAATTGTTACCAGTAACCACGGTATGGAGTTTAACGAAAGCGGGAATAACCACTGGGGTGCAAACAGTGCCTACAGTGATTACCAGCTTCGGGTTCCTATGGTAATTCACTGGCCGGGCCAAAAGCCGCAACGTATTTCAGCACTGACCAGCCACCTGGATCTGGCACCGACTTTGATGGAGTCTCTGCTTGGAGTAACGACGCCTTCCAAAGAGTACAGCAGTGGCAACAGCCTGTTTGATGTTGTACATAACCCCCAAACATGGGTTATGGCCGGAGACAGTCGTGATATTGTTGTGGTTCTAAATAAGCGCACCCTCGTTGTGGATAAGTTCGGTAACTACAAGGTTTATGACCATAACTACCAGCTTCTGCCAAATGCCAAGCCGCCCCTTTCAACATTGATGCAGGCACTGCACGAGCTGAAACGCTTCTACTATGCCGAAGAGCATGAGTTTGAAGTAGACAGTTAAATCCATGCAATTACACGCATTTGTTTTTGATCAGGCAGCGCACTCGCTGCCTGATTTTTGTTCAAACGATTGATCTTTGCCGCTTTTATATTTGACTTGAGGCAGGGTGCTTCGTAAGATTCTTGCAAGTCGGTCTGTAGCGCAGCCTGGTAGCGCACTGTCATGGGGTGTCAGGGGTCGCTGGTTCAAATCCAGTCAGACCGACCATCATTTTAGCCCGTAGCTCATAGAGTTACGGGCTTTTTCGTATCAGCGAGGTTTAATAGCACTTTCCTACAATTAAAGGGTGGAAAACTCTAGTTTGGACAGTTTCAAAATAGGAGTGGACAATGCTATGGTACGAAACAGATTTGTACTTTCAGATAGTTAGTGTTCTGAATTAAAAAACGACCAAGCCAGTTATCACTCCCAGAAGTGAAGCGAGTAAATTTATTTTCCAGAAGTGACGTATAATCCAGTCCATCCCAGAATCATTACAATCAAGCCTTCTCTCCGATTTGCCCTGTCCTTTAACCCAACGTTTTATCTCTTTCTCTGGAATATCAAAAATAATTGCCATTTCTTCTTCTGTGGTGTTTCCTTGTTGGATCGCTTTAATGACTATGGGCTTGAAATCTCGATAGTTTCCATCATTATTATTCATCGGTCATTCCCTGAGACTAACTGAATCACTGAGGCTGCAACTGTAAAAATGTAACCAGCAACTCAGGATGGCAATTTGATAACTTAGTATTATACAAAAGAGAATAGGCAACCAAACAAGCAAGGAAAATGAGTGAACTAACTCGCAATCCTAAGCGAAACAATTTGCTCAGTTCGCCCATTAGAGTATCAAATGAATCAATAGGTTAAGTTTGACTTATGTTTGATTTGGTCTGTGCGTCCTATAGCCCGGCCCATCCAGCCGGGCACCCCTACTAAGCCGTGTAGTCAAAAGTGGCTGAATCATCCAAGGCAAATTTGTTCCTCGAGCACCGGTTCAAATCCAGTCAGACCGACCATTAAATTTCTGAAGCGGGGCAATCATGCAAATGGTTGCCCCGTTTTGTATTTTGCCATTCCAGTCACACGACAATTCCCACCAAAGCCGATAAGCTTGGCGTTCAATATAAATTGGATGTTAGTACTCATGGAACTGAGTTTTGCCTTTGGCACCCTGCTGCTTTTCCTCGGATTTATTGCCGGTATTATTAATACTCTTGCCGGAGGGGGGTCAAACCTCACCATTCCAGCACTTATCATTTTAGGTATGCCTGCAGATGTGGCAAACGCCACCAACCGTGTCGGTGTTTTTATGCAAAGTGTGGCGGGTGTGTCCGGATTTCGAAAACATAACCGTCTTGCTACCGATGATTTAATACCCATAATGATTCCGACCGTGATCGGAGGCATCATAGGTGCAGGGGCTGCAGCCTGGTTGCCGTCCTCGATCATTAAACCTCTTTTGCTGGGCACCATGCTGACCATGGCACTGCTGATGGTGGTCAAGCCCGGCACCATAGCACCTGAGGGTGAAACAGAAGCATTGAAGGTGAGCCAGTCCAAGTATGGCTGGTGGGCACTGTTTCTGGCGGGGATATACGGAGGGTTTGTTCAAGCTGGGGTCGGCTTTGTGCTAATCGCTGCACTATGCGGCGCTCTGCGCTACGACCTGGTCCGGGGCAATGCACTAAAACTGTTATGCACCCTTATTTTCACGACGGTTTCTCTTGTCATCTTTATTATTGATGACCTCATTGTCTGGTTACCCGGTTTACTCCTTGCAGCGGGCTCCATGGTTGGCGCTAGGATAGCCGTAAAATTTGCAATAAACGCCAGTCCCAAAACCCTTCGATGGTTTCTTTTTGTGATGACTTTGGTTGGGGTTATCGCCGCTGCGCTACATTGATTTCACATCTAAGTAGTTTGCCTTTTTTTAATGATGACATGGATCGCAAAACCTCTTTAAAGTTATGGTTTTGCGCGCCACGTCCATACTTTTAGTGTTCAATAAATCATACACTTAGCCAATGGAAGCAAGATCAAATTTTTAGGGGATGTCCATGGCTATAAATACAGAAAATGTCTGTATCACCATCCAAGCCAGCACCATTAAAAAGTTCAGCAATGCCACTAGCCTTACAGAGGCCTGTGACATCCTCTACCAGGATCTTTCCCACAATACTGCATGTACGAAATTGACGGTTTATGTACCTGATAACCAGAATTGGGAAGTAGCAGTCAACCTTCCCCTGAATGCAAAGGATGCCTCACTCGCCGTTGAACGCGATCTTATTTTAAAACAGCTCGACTCAGATGAGTGTCCTGAGCCCACACTGCTTCCGCTCGGACTTACCCATACCCGCTGGTCGATCCCCTTGCGCCGGGGTGGAGAGCTTTTTGCGTGGGTCATTGCCACATTCAAAGGCACTATTCTCCACCAAGAGTCTGAAGAAAACCTGAGCATTATTTGTTGTGGAATCGCTGCCGAGTTTCAGTCACACATCCTGAAAGCGAAAGTTAATCAGGAACTGACCGAACTGAAAGCCACTGAAGAGGCACTGAACAACAGCCGGGAATCCCAGAAGGGGCTTCTGGAACAACTGCGCTTACTGCACGACATATCATTTCGCCTATGGCGTACCCGAACCCTTGATGACCTCCTGTACACCACGGTGTGGGAATGCAGGAATAAACTCAAATTAGACCGGGTTGCCATCTTTCTGGTCGAATATGAGAAGGGGATGATGTACGGGACTTTCGGTACTGATATTAAAGGCAGGATCACGAATGAACGCTATTTCAGCGCTCCACTCCCGCACCATATCGTTGCCGAATCCACAATGGATAACCGCCAGCCAATTACCATTCTCGAAGATGTGGAACTCTACCATGATGGTAAACCTGTCGGCCGGGGATGGAATGCAACTATTTGCCTTTGGGATGGCGGTACACCAATTGGTTGGATAGCGTGCGACAACCTGCTGACAGGAACCCCACTACAAAGTTATCACCGCGAACTACTCAGCCTGCTGGGGGTAACACTTTCACAGCACTTGGCACAACGGCAAGCGGAAGAACGCCTCAAAACCCTGAATTATTCACTGGAACAACGGGTTTTGCAGCGTACCAAGGAATTGGAAGAGGTTAACGCCAAGTTAGAAATGCTCAGCCTGCAGGATCCTCTGACCGGTATTGCCAACCGAAGGGGATTCGACCGGACACTGACTGATGAATGGGCTTTGGCAATCCGGCACGGGCTACCGGTAACCTTGTTGGTTATCGACATAGATCAGTTCAAGCAATATAACGACAGTTATGGCCATGCCAAGGGTGATGAATGCCTGAAAGCCATTGCTGACTGCCTGGCAGAAGTAGAACGCCGTAAGGGAGCCCTGCTGGCGAGGTTTGGCGGTGAGGAATTTGTCTACCTGCTACCGGGAAGCAACCTCCACTCTGCGCGTTACATTGCTGAAAAAGCACTAAATGCTGTACGGGATCTGAACATAACCCATGAGTCATCTACTGTTGCTGATATGGTAACCATTTCCATCGGCGGTAAGTCGATCACACCCTCTCCGCACAGTATGCCGGATGCACTCTTTGATGCGGCAGACCAGGCACTCTATCACGCCAAACAGAGTGGCCGGAACTGCTGCGTAGTGAACTGATCTTGCGGTAAATTAACCGGCTTTACTTGAGCCTCAACGCTTAGGTGCAGCCGCTTTGCGGCGGGTACCTTTCCCTGTTGTTGTTTTTGAGCCGGCAGACTTGGCCCCAGATGTGTTACGGCGATAACCCTTTTTGCCCCCGGATTTAAAGGCAGGTTTAGATGGCAGCCCCCGCAAAGACTGGGGCGCACCAGATTTCACCCCGTTTTGGATAATCTCCCCCACCCTCTGGGTTAAACCATCCATAAACTGCTTGTAACTTCCCTGTCGCTCCGCCATCAATTGGAGCTGGTGTTCCCAGTGAGCTGTCATATCCGGTGTTGAAGCCATGTCAGGCAGCGCGTGGATAAGCCCACGTCCACTTGGGGTAGAGCGGATAGACTTTCCTTCACGGGCAAGAAAACTCCGTTTGAAAAGAAGCTCAAGTATCCCCGCTCGGGTTGCTTCCGTTCCCAGTCCGTCAGTCTCTCTCAATATCGATTTCAGGGATGTGTCTTTAACGTAGCGGGCGATACCCGTCATGGCCTGCAGCAACGTTGCCTCAGTGAAATAGGCAGGAGGCTCTGTTACCTTATCCAACACTTCACCCCGCTCGCACTTAAGTACTTCTCCTACGTTCAGCGGAGGCACCTTCTGAGTCAGCGCTTCATCCTCGTCGTCATCTTTGCCCATCAGGGCACGCCAGCCTTGGGACTTCCACATTTTCCCCTTGGCAACAAAAAGCCCTCCCGCAATCTCGAAAACCAGTTTGGCTTCAAGTGACACTGCATGGGGATAAAACTGCATCAGGTATTGTCGCGCAATCAGGTTGTAAACCTGCTGCTCACCCCTTGTCAGTTTTTCTGGCGAAGAGGATTTAGACGTTGGAATAATGGCATGGTGCGCTTCAACTTTACTGTCATTCCAGGCTCGGGATTTTAGGGAAAAGTCCGCATCCCTTACCGCATTCGAGAGCGCTGGGTCAGTCGAAGCTACAGCCTTGCTGACATCCTTGGCTTCTCCGAAGTGGCCTTTAGGCAGGTAACGGCAGTCAGAGCGCGGATAAGTAATCAGCTTGTGCTTCTCATACAGTGACTGACAGCAGGACAACACGTCATTCGCACTCATCCTGAAACGTTTTGCGGCATCTATCTGCAATGCAGAAAGGCTGTACGGTAATGGTGGAGCATGCTTCTTGTCTTTCCTGTCACTCTCTTTGACAGTTGCTGGCTGGCCGGTTATTCGCTGTGCAACGTTCTCAGCAAGAGGACGGCTTAGTACCCTTCCCTGCTCATCCTGCCATTTGGCACAGGCTTCGCTGGGCTGCCAGCGGGCCCGGATATCAAATCCCTGGTAAGGAATAACGGCATCCACCTGGTAGTACGGCTTGCTGACGAAATTTTCTATTTCTTCATCCCTTGCTACCACCAGGCCCAAAACCGGTGTTTGCACCCGGCCTACAGAGAGAACTCCGTTGTATCCGGCCTGGCGACCAAGCAAGGTATACAAACGGGACATGTTCATACCGTAGAGCCAATCAGCCCTCGAACGCGCTAACGCAGAAACAGACAGTGGCACGAACTCTTCGTTACTGCGAAGTTTAGACAACGCTTTTTTTACTGCCTGTGGGTTCAGGTCGTTTACCAGAAGCCGCTGCACGCTTTTCTTTTTGGACTGTGGCAAGCGGGCATGATCAATCACTTCGTCCACCAGCAATTGCCCTTCCCTGTCCGGGTCTCCGGCATGGACAACCAGTCCGGCATCCTTCAGTAGCTTTTTCACTACCTGAAGTTGGCTGGCCGCAGTTTTACGCGGTTTGAGAATCCAATTGTCAGGTACGATGGGCAGGTCTTCCAGCCGCCACTGTTTATATTTTTCATCGTAGGCTTCCGGCTCTGCCTGCTCGAGGAGATGGCCGATACACCAGGTGACAATGTCACCACCAGCCGTTTCAATAAAACCTTTCTGCTGCTTATGGGGACGAGGCAACACTGCGGCTATAGCGCGTGCAAGGCTGGGTTTCTCGGCAATAATAAGGCGGTAAGATCCGGAACGGGTCATAGTGAACAGTGCTGTTGGACGCAATCTTTGCTCCACTCTAACCAATGGGGATGAGCGGAGCAAGATTTACTGTATAAAAAAACAGTTAACCATTCTGTCTGGTTTGTTTTTCAGCACATTAGAGGTAAGTGACATAGCGGGAGAGATCCCGGCTTGGCGGGTTGGCTTCCTGGCAACCCGGAGACCCAACATAAAGAAAACCGACAATCTGCGCATCCCCTTCCACACCAAATGCTTCCCGGACAACGTCATGATAAGCCCAACTGCCAGTTCGCCAGAATCCCTGAAACCCCTGTGCGACCGCAGCCATCTGCATAGCCTGTGCTGCACAGCCTGCAGAAATATGCTGTTCCAAAGCAGGAACTTTAGGATGCTGACGCACCCTGGCAATCACAGTGATCACCATGGGAGCCCTGAATGGTGCATTTTTGGCTTTTTCAATCACAGCCTCTTCCGCTCCGTCTGCACGGGCAGCACTTTCCAGGATAGAGGACAACCGGTACAATCCGTCACCTGCTGCCACTACAAACTCCCAAGGGGTCAGGCCACCATGATCTGGCGCACGTAAGCCGGCTTTCAGGATATTCTCCAGCACATCACCTTCAGGGGCTGGTTCAGCTAACTTTGGAATTGAGCGGCGATTGAGAAGTAAAGACAAAGCATCCATAAATAGAACCCAGTTGTAATTTTTCTTCTAAGTTAGCACAAACACTAAAAATAATTGCCCCTCAGTTTGTAGTGGAATTCCACACTCCAAGAGGCAACCCTATGGTCTGGTAACAGGCGTAAACGTCATCTGATTAAAGGGCTAGGGCAAGTTCAACACCTTGTCGGATGGCTCGTTTGGCATCAAGCTCACCGGCTTTTTCTGCACCACCAATAACATGAACCCTGTCTCCAAATTCAGCCAGGGACGGAATCATCTCCGTCACAGACTGCTGCCCAGCGCAAATGATGATGGAGTCAGCAGGCAGGATGTGACGCTGTCCTTCAAGTTGGATATGCAGCCCCTGGTCATCAATCTTTTCATAGGCCACGCCACCCAGTGCTTCTACTCCTCGTTTCTCAAGCGTGCGCTTATGGATCCAGCCTGTCGTTTTGCCCGGACCTTTACCTACTCGCCCAGGGCGTCTTTGAAGTAACCATACTTGTCGGTCCGCCACAAAATTAGGGTGCGGAAACAAGCCACCCTCATGGGAAATGTCGTTATCAATTCCCCAGTCTGCGAGCCAGTCATTGAGCGTCTGACCTTCAGGCTCTGTGATCATTGTCGCCACATCAACACCAATACCACCCGCCCCGATAATGGCCACACGGTTACCAGGATCTTTCTGTTCCCGAATAAAGGTCATGTAGTCAACCACCTTGGGATGGTCGATTCCCGGTATATCCGGCATTCTGGGTTTTACGCCCGTAGCCACGACAATGTGGTCATATCCCTTGAGGTCTTCGGCATCTACCTCTTTGCCAAGATGGATATTCACACCTGTTTGCTCAATCCGGCGGCTGAAATAGCGTGTCGTTTCGTTAAATTCTTCTTTACCTGGTATCTTTCTGGCAAGGTTGAACTGGCCACCCAGCTCATTCCGCCTTTCAAACAGGTCAACCTGAAAACCTCGCTCAGCCGCCGTGGTTGCAAATGACATCCCGGCCATTCCACCGCCAATTACTGCCACCTTGCGCCCGGTTGCTGCTGGCGTGACAACTAACTCTGTTTCATAGCATGCGCGGGGATTCACCAGACAACTTGCCCGCTTCCCCTTAAATACATGATCAAGGCAAGCCTGGTTACAGGCGATGCAGGTATTGATGTCATCCGCCCGGTTTTCTTCGGCTTTTATCACAAATTCCGGGTCAGCCAGCAAAGGACGCGCCATAGAGACCATATCAGCCTGCCCGGATGACAGAATATTCTCCGCTACATCCGGCGTATTAATACGGTTTACTGCTACCAACGGGATTGAGACCTCACCTCGCAGTTTTTCTGTCACCCATGCAAAGGCTGCACGGGGGACTTGGGTAGCAATTGTTGGGATCCTGGCTTCATGCCAGCCAATTCCCGTATTGATTATGGTTACTCCAGCTTGCTCCAGGGCTTTCGCCAATTGCACGACTTCTTCCAGTGTGCTGCCCTGTTCAACCAGATCCAGCATCGAGAGACGGAACACAATAATGAAATCTCGTCCCACTCTTTCACGTACGGCTTTGACCACCTCCACCGGGAAACGGATCCGGTTTTCGTAACTGCCTCCCCATCCGTCATACCGACAGTTGGTGCGCTGGCAGATAAACTGGTTTATGAGGTAGCCTTCCGAGCCCATCAGCTCAACCCCGTCGTAACCGGCTTCTCGTGCCAGCTCTGCCGATCGGGCAAAGTCACGAATGGTTGAACGGATCTGTCGGTTGCTCATTTCCCGAGGGGCGAATTTCGAGATCGGTGATTTAATCGCAGATGCACTTTGAGCCAAAGGATGCATAGCATAGCGACCAGCATGGAGGAGCTGCAGGGCAATTTTCCCTCCCTCTTTGTGAACGGCATCGGTGATAGCACGGTGTGCCCTGGCATGCCGCCCGCTGCTGAACTGGGCACTCAGAGGATGAAGCCTTCCCCTGAAATTGGGCGAAAAGCCTCCGGTAACAATAAGGCCAACACCACCGCGGACACGCTCAGCGTAAAAGGCAGACAGTTTTTTAAAACCGTCGTTGGACTCTTCCAGCCCCGTGTGCATGGAACCCATGATCACCCGGTTTTTCAGCTGGGTGAATCCTAAATCCAGCGGCGAGAGCAAATTTGGGTAATGAGGATGTTTGGTCATAATCGTCGACACCTTCCTTTCTGGTCTGACCAGATTAACCATGTGCAACACAACTTTCAAACGCATGTTTACAAAATAGCAACATTACGCACACTTTCTCACCTGCATTTGTTGTCTCACCAACACACTGCCTGTGTAAATAGAGCGCCATGACACTGAAAGTTCATTGGTTCTACCCAGTTGATCCGATAGGATACGGAGAAACGTTTCGAAAACAGGACGATTGATGAAGGCATTATTTAAATTCATTGGCGGTTTTTTTAAGCTGATATGGAAAACCCTCAGCTTCACCCGCCAGTTGATCCTGAACCTCTTGTTTCTTCTCATTGTTGCCATAGTGATCATTGGCTGGCGTGAATCCGCAAAATTAACAGAAGAGCCGGTGCAGACCGGGTACGAAGGTGCACTTCTGGTTAACCTTTACGGCCCGATTGTCGAACAGGCCACATATTCCCGACCTGTCGATAACCTTTCGCGCCGTCTGTTAGGAGATGAATTGCCCACTGAAAACGTCCTGTTTGACATTGTTGATGCCATTCGCGCCGCCGCACAGGACGACAAAATTACCGGCTTGGTATTGAGCCTAAGCGACATGCCGGAAACCAGCCTGACCAAACTGCGTTACATTGCTAAAGCCATTAATGAATTCAAGGCATCCGGGAAGCCTGTCTTTGCGGTTGGTTCACACTACAGCCAAAGCCAGTACTATCTGGCAAGCTACGCAGATGAAGTCCTGATGGCCCCGGATGGCGGCGTTATGTTGCAGGGTTACAGCAGCTATCAGCTGTACTTCAAACGCCTGCTGGACAAACTGGACGTCACCACTCATGTCTTCCGCGTGGGTACCTACAAGTCAGCCGTCGAGCCGTTCATTCGTGACGATATGTCCAATTCTGCAAGAGAGGCCAACAGCGTGTGGCTCAAGCAACTTTGGGCCGCCTATACCAGTGACGTAGCACATAACCGCGATATCGAAGCGGCCAGCCTGTCCCCAGACTCCGAAACCCTGATATCCAGGATGAAGCAGGCCAACGGCGATTTCGCCCGTTTTGCCGTGAATATGGGCCTTGTTGATAAACTGGCTAACCGCCCTGAAACCCGACAATTCCTGGAAGAAAAATTTGGCTCCGACGGTGACCACAGCTTTAAGCACATCAGCCTGTATGACTACTACAGCACCCCGGCGATGGGCTTTAATATCACAGGACATGATCAAATTGCCGTAGTTGTTGCCTCTGGTGCCATTATCGACGGCCCATCCCGTGATGGCGCCGCCGGCGGTGACACGATTGCGGCACAACTGCGCGATGCCCGGTTTGATGACAAAATCAAAGCAGTCATCCTGCGGGTAAACAGCCCAGGCGGCAGTGCCTTTGCCTCTGAGGTTATCCGTAACGAAATCCAGGCTCTGAAAGCTGCCGGCAAACCTGTCGTTGTATCCATGTCGAGCATGGCGGCTTCCGGTGGTTACTGGATCTCTTCTGACGCCAACCAAATCATTGCCCAACCAACCACGATTACCGGTTCTATAGGTATCTTCGGTCTCTTTACTACGTTCGAAGATACATTGGATAAATACGGTATCAGCAGTGATGGCCTGTCCACCACGCAATTTGGTGGTGTCAGCCCTATTCGCCCGCTCCCTCAGGCAGTATCAGACATAATGCAGTTGGGGATTGAGAATGGTTACCAACGGTTCCTTTCCGTTGTCAGCCAGGGGCGGAACATGTCCATGGTTCAGGCAGAAAAAGTAGCCGAAGGCCGGGTGTGGACTGGACAGGATGCCTTGGATAGAGGGCTTGTGGATCAACTTGGCGATTTTGATGATGCAGTAAAAGTAGCAGCAAAACTTGCTGACCTTGATCGGTACGAACTCAACTGGATGCAAGAGCCTCTGTCTCCTTTTGAGCAGGCTATCCAGGACTTGATGGGGCAAGTCAGTGTCTCACTGTTAGGCCAGCCGTTGCAAAGCATGCTTCCAACAGCATTTAAACCGCTGGGAAAAGAAGTTAGCGCAAAGGTATCACTGCTCAATAACTTTAATGATCCAAATGGGCAATATGTCTTTTGCCTCAACTGCACCTATAACTAAAAGTGAGACCTGCCCGGCAGAAGCCGGGCTTTTTTTCACTAGTTGGGCGTGTATACTGCGAGCCCACTCCCACCGAGCATGTAGTTTTTTGTGATGATGGAAAGAAAACACATTTACATCGCCTATACCGGCGGCACCATTGGTATGCAAAAGTCCGATCATGGCTATGTACCCGTATCCGGCTTCATGCAGGACCAGCTAAAACGAATGCCGGAATTCCATCGACCAGAAATGCCACTATTCACGATCCATGAGTATTCACCTCTGATCGATTCATCGGACATGACGCCAGCGGACTGGCAACGCATTGCTGACGATATCCGGGACAACCACGACAAATACGATGGTTTCGTGATTCTTCACGGTACCGATACCATGGCGTACACAGCGTCTGCGCTTTCTTTTATGCTGGAGAACCTGGACAAGCCGGTAATCATTACAGGCTCACAGATCCCACTGGCAGAACTGCGTTCAGACGGTCAGTCAAATCTGTTGAACAGTCTGCACATTGCGGCAAACTACCCAATCAATGAAGTGGCACTGTTCTTCAACAATAAGCTGATTCGTGGTAACCGCAGCACAAAATCCCACGCTGACGGCTTTGATGCCTTTACCTCGCCGAACTATCCGCCGTTGCTGGAAGCAGGTATCAGCATCCAAATCCGCGCAGCAGATATGGATAAAAAGCCGGAAGGGCCATTTAAAGTCCACACGATTACAGAGCAGCCAGTTGCCATCATCATGATGTACCCAGGTATATCTCCGGAAGTTATCCGCAATGCACTCCAGCAGCCGGTTAACGCCATGATCCTGCTTTCATTCGGTGTTGGTAATGCCCCACAGAACCCTGACCTTCTCTATTGGCTGGAAGAGGCGACCAAACGCGGTGTTATTGTGCTGAACCTGACCCAGTGCCTGGCAGGCCGAGTCAATATGGGCGGTTACGCCACGGGGTGTGCATTGGCCGATGCCGGTGTCTTGAGTGGTTTTGATATGACACCGGAAGCGGCTCTGGCCAAACTCCACTACCTGCTGAGCCAGGATCTGGCACCGGAAACTGTCCGAACAATGCTTCAACAGGATCTGCGCGGTGAGCTTTCACTGTAACGAAGCCATGCTACGGGCAGAGAAAAGGCAACCGTTGGGTTGCCTTTTCTGTCTTCCGGTTATATTCGCAAGCTAACCCAAAATCCTCAGTGCGTATTAGGGTTCACCCGAACAATGTCTTCCTGCCCTTCACCGAACGCTTTTTTGAGTTCAGCTTTTGATTTGAACTCAATATCACCGCCCTGAGCGACAGTCATGTGCTGTGCATCGGCATTGTGGCGGGACTGGTAAAGCATGACGGCTTGCATCGCAGAGTCTCGTTGTTCCGGGGTAAGCGGCGTGCCGTCGGGCCATTTCCCGGTTTCTACTGCATAGGACATTCGCTGGTACACTTCCGGTGTCATCATTGAGAGAAGATCTTCAACTTTCATACAATTTCCTGCTAATACGACTCTTATGCGTTTAAACTACTTAAAGAGCCCTTTTCGTCAAGAACCCTATAACCAAAATACAACATTGTCAGCAAAGGACCGATACTGACTATGAAATTCCGGATAAAACACCTATTTCAATTTTTCGCTGCCTGCACGACTGTTCTTCTAACCGGTTGTCTTGAATTCAATATGTCTACTTCAGAGTTGTGTGAAAAACACCCTGAACTTTGCGCCGGGGTAAACAACAACGACAGCCAATGTCGCCACGAAAGGACAGATTTGATCTGGCAGCGCTACGATGTGCTGAAAGAGCCAACCCCGTTGAACAAGTTCGATGAATTAATGCTGTTGCAGAAATACCAGAAGTGCATCGACCTCTCCTCACAAATCATCACCACAAAGATGAAGGACCGCTCCCGCACCCGAAATGAAGCCTTACTCCACAGCGCTAAAGAAATTGAACGGTTGGAAAATGAGCTGAAACAATCCAGCCAACCCGAAGTTTTGTTTTACTTCTGGGGCAAAGGGGATCAACAAGCACAGCAGCGGTTCCTTGAGCTTGAGGGTACCCGTGTAATGGAGACATCCCGCCTCCAATTGGCGCTTGCTACGTATTACACCCACAGGGATGAAAAAAAGGCCCTCAGTTTACTGCATCGCGCTCTGGAACTTTTTGATGGGGATGAAGGGAAAACGCGGAGCAAGGTTATTCCGGACGTCATCCGCTCACTCGCTACGTCATATCACAGGTTGGATGATACCGCCCATGCTTATCTGTGGGCGAAAATTGCAGAGCAGTTTAAGCTAGGCATCGCCGAGAGCCGTCAATTGTCACTGATGTATCCGATGGATGCAGAAACCCGGAAAAAATTGGACAACCTTGCTGAAGACGTTGCTGATGACATAGACGATGGCAAATACAAGGCTATCCGCCTGAACATCCAAAAATAGTAATGGTACAACTCAGACTTGGAAGCTGAAAACCAGGCATGGTGCATTAAACAAACCGTGCCTTTCACAAGCAACTTTATCACTTGCTTACGTCACAAGACTGACACTATTTCAAGACACTTTTCTCAGCTATGGTACGCTTTAAAGTACAAGGACTGTTTCTACTTTCATCCACCGGATAGTTGGATATCGGGAGTATCAATATGGATTTTTCAGCAAAATCTGCCATCGTACCTTTTGCCCTCGCTGTCTTGCCCTTACTGTCTGCATGTATGGGAGAAGACAATTCCCCTGAAAACATCTGCTCTTCCAACCCCGAATTGTGCACCGGATTCAACATCGAAGATGGTCACTGTGAATCACCGCGAACGTCCATTATTCAGCAACGCTTTGAAAACCTGACCGCTCCGTCTGATGTGGGCAAGTTAAAAGAGTTGAGGTTTGCAGAGGAATACCAAAAATGTCTGGAGTACGCCCCGGCAACTGGCTCAACCTCTACCAAAGACCTGAAGCGGTCCCGGGCAGAGTCAATGGTAACGGTCCGGTTTGATATTGAGCAGATCCAAAAAGATCTTTCCAGTTCAAATGATCCCCATGTCCTGTTTTATCTGATGTCAACGGGAGACACAGCGGCTCGGGAGCGCTTTGCTGCGCTGGAAGATTCACCGCAAATGAAAACGCCGGAACTTCAATTAGCCCTTGCAACCTTCTACAACAGTGAAGACAAAACTAAAACACTCTCCTACCTGCACGGTGCACTTGAGTTCTACGATGGCTCCGAAGGCACAACACTCGAGCAGACAGTCCCGGAAGCTATCAGGGCCATGGCCACAACCTACCACCAGCTGGGCAATGAAAAAGATGCCTATCTCTGGACCCGAATAGCCGGAGAATTTGAACTTGGTGTAGCTAAGGGGGCACAGTTGAACAACCTGTACCCAATGAACAGTGCCGACAGAGATTACCTTGATGACTTGGCTGAGGATATTTCAGACCAAATTCAATCAGGTGAATACAAACAAGTAAAAGTTTCCTCGAAAAACTGATTTTCAGGCAGACAACAATCACTTAGGCCCTCAGCTTGACCAGAATTACGGCAACCTGAGGGCTTTTTCCTCCTCTCATCCCGCTTTCTTTCAAACAGATGAGTGGCGCTGTCCCGAACAAACACAACCAGGACGCATTGAGCTAATTTGTCGACGGGAAGGCACCAGTGGATTAACGCCATTCAAGGTGATAGTTGTAGATACCCGCAGCGAAACATAAAAACGTCCAACCTGAACAGGTGTGTTTCGTCCCTCATATACGTCGGTGGGTCAAACTCACAACAACCAAATTACCGGCGTCTAAAAATTCTTACTTTAAGAAGCACGGAGCGCGTGTCACTTCCGCAACATCACCAGCCAGGTTCAATGTGTAATATATGTTCATTACGGACGCTTTTTCGTCACCTTGTTGTGTGAATGTAAAAAAAATTCGTATGTATAATTGACCCAAAGCAATTTTGCCCGGGATTTTGCTTGCATGGGGCCCTATGTTTCTGTAATTTTACTACCAGATTTTTCTTGAGCAGAAATTAGTAGTGGAGCAACTACAATGACTATCAAAGTAGGTATTAACGGTTTTGGCCGTATCGGTCGTTTCGTATTCCGCGCTGCATGTGAGCGTGCTGATCTGGAAGTTGTAGCAATCAACGACCTGATCGACGTTGAATACATGGCATACATGCTGAAGTACGATTCAACTCACGGTCGTTTCAAAGGCACCGTTGAAGTTAAAGACGGCAACCTGATCGTTAACGGCAAGACCGTTCGCGTAACTGCAGAACGCAACCCAGAAGATCTGGCTTGGGACGCAGTAGGCGTTGACGTTGTTGCTGAAGCAACCGGTATCTTCCTGACTGATGAGACTGCTCGTAAGCACATCACAGCAGGTGCGAAGAAAGTTGTTCTGACTGGTCCTTCTAAGGACGCAACTCCAATGTTCGTAATGGGTGTTAACCACGAGACTTACGCTGGCCAGGACATCGTTTCTAACGCGTCTTGCACCACTAACTGTCTGGCACCTATCGCGAAGGTTCTAAACGACAAGTGGGGCATCGAGTCTGGTCTGATGACTACTGTTCACGCAACTACCGCTACTCAGAAGACTGTTGACGGTCCTTCTGCTAAAGACTGGCGCGGTGGTCGTGGTGCTTCTCAGAACATCATCCCATCTTCAACTGGTGCTGCTAAAGCTGTTGGCGTAGTAATCCCAGAACTGAACGGCAAGCTGACTGGTATGGCTTTCCGCGTTCCTACTCCAGACGTATCTGTTGTTGACCTGACTGTTAACCTGAAGACTCCAGCAACTTACGCTGAAATCTGTGCAGCAATGAAAGACGCTTCTGAAACTTCTATGAAGGGCGTTCTGGGCTACACCGAAGACGCAGTTGTTTCTAACGACTTCGTTGGCGAAGTTTGCACTTCAGTATTCGACGCAGACGCTGGTATCCAGCTGACCGACAGCTTCGTTAAAGTTGTATCTTGGTACGACAACGAAATCGGTTACTCAAACAAGGTTCTGGATCTGATTGCTCACATCTCTAAGTAATCAATCCTGATTCTTGAAAAAGGCGGCTTATTAGCCGCCTTTTTTGTAGCTGTTTTAAGGACAATTTATGGACTTACTGAAACTTAAAACCATCAATGCCCTTTCGGATGCCGTAACAATTTGCGAATACGAAGGCATGCAGGTCATTAAGGTTACCCACCCTTGTGCTGAAGCCGGCATTACCCTTCATGGGGGTCATCTGTTATGGTTCCGCCCAGCTGGTGAGAAAGATGTTATCTGGCTGAGTGAAAAGGCAGAGTTTAGCCCAAATAAAGCCCTGCGCGGTGGGATTCCGGTTTGCTGGCCTTGGTTTGGCCGTGTTGCAACACCAGCCCACGGCTTCGCCCGCACCAGTATGTGGTCACTGATTGAACACCGTGAAAATGAAAATGGGGTAATTGTCGAACTTGGCCTGACCGACACAGAAGAGACTCTCGCGATATGGCCAAACCGTTTTGATCTGAAAATTACGTTTGAAATCAGTTCAGAACTGAAAGTGAAACTTACTGCCACCAATACGGATGACCACAACTGGTCAATGTCGGGCGCACTTCACTCATATTTCACTGTTGGTGACGTGCGAGATATACGTATAGAAGGCATGGGTCCAGACTATATCGACGGACTCAAAAACGCTGAGACCTTTAAAGGTGGTGAATCACTGGCATTCACCGAAGCACTGGACCGAGTGTACACATCACCTGAAAATACTGTCACAATCAAGGATTCCCCGAATAGCCGCAATCTGCTTGTCACAAATCAGGGACATAATAGCGCGGTTATCTGGAACCCTTGGGCTGACGGTGCAGCGGGTATGGGAGATATGGACGATGACGGATACCTGACCATGGTTTGTGTCGAATCCACCCAGCACGGTAAAGGCGTCACCCTGCAACCTGGTGAAAGCCACACGCTTTCAACCACCATTGCAGTAAAAGCGCAGTAACCTCAGTTGCTTATCGACGCGTATTAAGTTGTTGCTTTCAAACAAAAAGTAAAAAGGCAGAAAGTCTACTTCTGCCTTTTAGAACTATGACTCCTTCCACTCTTTTTCTCCCTCTTACATTCAACCGCCATTCAGCGATGTGACACCTGATACATATTGGCGACTTTCCCTCTCAATTAACGATCGTTGTCACAGATATAGTCACAATCATTAACGTATTGTTATCAGGTGCATATCAGGAATATCTTACGCGATACTGCATTTATCACAGGCTAGCACAGGGGTTGCGCCATATTTCACGCTGGAAGATAGTAACCAAAGCACTTTTTATTGACCTGAGCATCAACCGGAGTTTTTTCATAAATTGTTAAAAAACAAGTAATTCATCGTGTGAACTAAGTGATTAGGGTCTAGGCTTAAATGGAAGCGCGCTAAAACACAGATCCAGCGATGAAATCAACAAATCGTCAGTCAATCTGATTTGGGGGGAAGAAGTATGAGTATCTTTGACCACTACCGTCAGCGCTATGAGGAAGCCAAAGACGAAGAACTGACACTGCAGGATTTCCTAAATCTGTGCCGTGAAGACCGCAGTGTCTATGCGAACGCTGCCGAACGCCTTTTGATGGCCATCGGTGAGCCGGAGATGATAGACACCTCCTTAGACCCACGCTTGAGCCGCCTGTTCTCTAACAGAGTGATTGCCCGCTACAAAACCTTCGAAGATTTCTACGGCATGGAAGACGCCATTGAACAAATCGTCTCCTACCTTAAGCATGCCGCACAGGGTCTTGAAGAGAAAAAGCAAATCCTTTACCTGCTTGGCCCAGTCGGTGGTGGTAAGTCATCTCTGGCGGAAAAGCTCAAGAGCCTGATGCAGAAAGTGCCTATTTACGTACTCAGTGCAAATGGTGAACGCAGCCCTGTTAACGACCACCCATTCTGTCTGTTCGACGCAGTTGAAGATGGTGAACTCCTCGATAAGGAGTACGGTGTACCACAGCGTTACATCAAGACCATCATGTCACCATGGGCTGCCAAGCGCCTGCAGGAATTTGGCGGTGACATTACCAAATTCAAAGTGGTAAAAGTCAGGCCATCTGTCTTGCACCAGGTTGCAATTGCCAAAACCGAACCCGGAGATGAAAACAACCAGGATATCTCATCCCTGGTCGGTAAAGTCGATATCCGTCAGTTGGAGCACTACGCCCAGGATGACCCTGATGCGTACAGCTACTCCGGCGCTCTGTGTAAAGCGAACCAGGGCCTGATGGAGTTCGTGGAGATGTTTAAAGCACCTATTAAGGTGTTGCACCCACTGTTGACTGCAACCCAGGAAGGAAACTACAACGGTACTGAAGGCCTGTCTGCGTTGCCATATGACGGAATCATTCTCGCGCACTCCAACGAGTCCGAGTGGCAGACTTTCCGTAACAACAAAAACAATGAAGCATTCCTCGACCGCGTATACATCGTTAAGGTGCCATACTGCCTGCGTGTATCCGAAGAAATTAAGATCTACGAGAAACTGCTCCAGAGCAGTGAATTGACCGACGCGCCATGTTCTCCAAGCACCTTGGATATCCTGGCCCGATTCAGCGTCCTGTCACGTCTGAAAGAGCCTGAGAACTCCAGTGTGTTCTCGAAAATGCGTGTCTATGACGGCGAAACACTCAAAGATACGGATCCTAAGGCCAAGTCCTATCAGGAATACCGTGACTTTGCCGGTGTGGATGAAGGCATGAACGGTCTCTCAACCCGTTTTGCATTTAAGATCCTTTCCCGTGTATTTAACTTTGACCATTCAGAAGTGGCAGCAAACCCTGTGCACCTGTTCTACGTTCTTGAGCAGCAAATCGAACGTGAGCAGTTCCCACCGGAGATTGCAGAGAAGTACCTTGAGAACCTCAAAGGCTACCTGATTCCGAAATATGTCGAGTTTATCGGTAAGGAAATCCAGACTGCCTATCTTGAGTCCTACTCTGAGTACGGTCAGAACATCTTTGACCGCTATGTCACCTATGCTGACTTCTGGATCCAGGATCAGGAATATCGTGACCCGGATACCGGACAGTTGTTCGACCGTTCTGCACTTAACGCTGAACTGGAGAAAATTGAAAAGCCTGCCGGCATCAGCAATCCGAAGGATTTCCGTAATGAAATCGTGAACTTCGTACTGCGTGCCCGTGCTAACAACGAAGGCCGTAACCCTAACTGGACCAGCTACGAAAAACTGCGCACTGTTATTGAGAAGAAAATGTTCTCGAATACAGAGGAGCTGTTGCCGGTCATTTCCTTTAATGCCAAGACATCGACGGAAGAGCAGAAGAAGCACGACGACTTTGTTGCCCGCATGATGGAGAAAGGTTACACCCGCAAGCAAGTGCGTTTGCTTTCTGAGTGGTACCTGCGGGTTCGCAAGTCCTCGTAGAAAGCAGCCAGGCGTATAACCAGTAAATGGGAGGGCTTATGGCGCACTTTATTGATCGCAGGCTCAACGGTAAAAACAAGAGCACAGTAAATCGACAGCGTTTCTTGCGCCGCCACCAGCGGCAAATCAAGGAAGCTATTGCCGATGCGGTAAACAAGCGGTCGATTACAGACGTCGAAAGCGGAGAGAGTATTACCATCCCCTCCCGGGATATAAGCGAACCTATTTTTCACCAAGGCAAAGGTGGACAGCGTGAAGCTGTCCACCCCGGCAACGACCAATTTGTGCCGGGTGACCGCATTGAACGCCCACCCGGTGGTGGGGGCGGTGGTGCCGGTGAAGGGCAGGCAAGCCCGGATGGTGAAGGTCAGGACGATTTCGTTTTCACCATCACCAAGGATGAATACCTCGATCTGCTTTTCGAAGATCTTGAACTGCCAAACCTGAAACAGAACCAGCAAAAACAGCTGGTCAAATACAAGACCCACAGAGCCGGCTTCACGGCAAATGGTGTACCCGCCAATATTGCCATTGTCCGGTCACTGCAAAACTCCCTCGCCCGCCGCACGGCTATGACAGCCGGGAAGCGCAGACAGTTGCGTGAGCTTGAAGCTGAACTGGAACAGCTTCGCAACACTGAGCCGGCAAGGCCGCTGGAGGAAAAAAGGGTCAGTGAGGAGATACAGGCACTGCGTGACAAGATTTCCTCAGTGCCATTTATAGATACATTCGATCTCAGGTACAAAAACTACGAACGCAGGCCTCAACCAAGCAGCCAGGCCGTGATGTTCTGCCTGATGGACGTATCCGGTTCGATGGACCAGGCAACCAAGGATATGGCTAAACGTTTTTATATCCTGCTTTACCTGTTCCTGACCCGGACCTACAAAAACGTTGAGGTGGTGTTTATACGTCACCATACGCAAGCCAAGGAGGTTGACGAGCACGAGTTCTTCTACTCACAGGAAACCGGGGGCACCATCGTATCCAGCGCGCTTCGGATGATGGATGACATTGTCAGGGAACGCTACCCTTCCAATGAGTGGAATATTTACGCCGCACAAGCGTCTGATGGGGATAACTGGGCTGATGACTCTCCGGGTTGCCGTGAGTTGCTTCAGGAACGTATCTTGCCACTCACACGCTATTACGCGTATATCGAAATTACCCGCCGGGCACACCAGACCCTGTGGCGTGAATACGAAGCCCTTGCTGAGGAATTCGATAATTTCGCAATGCAGAACATTCGTTCAGTCGAAGATATTTATCCCGTCTTCCGGGAGCTGTTCAAGAAGCAGGTTGCCTGACCGGGCACCTGCTTTTCCGGGCAATCGGGATTTTTTTGGGGGGAACGTATGGCCACAAAAACGAAAACCAAACCACTGAGTGACGGGCCGGACTGGACATTTGGCCTGCTTGAAGACTATCACCAGGAAATTAAGCGGGTAGCTGAGTTCTACCGGCTGGATTCCTACCCGAACCAGATAGAGATCATCACGTCAGAACAGATGATGGATGCTTATTCAAGCATCGGGATGCCCATTAATTACAACCACTGGTCCTTTGGCAAAAAGTTCATTGAAGTCGAACGTGGTTACAAGCACGGGCAAATGGGCCTTGCCTATGAAATCGTCATCAACTCCGACCCTTGTATTGCCTACCTGATGGAAGAAAATACCATTACCATGCAGGCATTGGTAATGGCACACGCCTGTTATGGCCACAACTCTTTCTTCAAAGGCAATTACATGTTCAAGAGCTGGACAGATGCCGGCTCCATTATCGACTACCTCCTTTTTGCCAAAACCTATATCTCCGAATGTGAAGAAAAATATGGCGTTGACGAGGTGGAAAACCTACTCGACTCTTGCCACGCATTAATGAATTACGGGGTGGACAGATATAAACGCCCTCAGAAAATTTCTATGGCGGAAGAACGTGCCCGCCAGAAAGCTCGTGAGGAGTACCTTCAGAGCCAGATAAATGAATTGTGGCGAACCATTCCGCGTAAAGAAGCAGAAATGGAGGTTAAAAAGGAACGCTTCCCGAAAGAACCTCAGGAAAACCTGCTCTACTTCTTTGAGAAACACTCTCCGTTGCTGGAACCCTGGCAGCGCGAGGTGATCAGGATTGTCCGTAAGGTCAGCCAGTACTTCTATCCCCAGAAGCAGACCCAGGTTATGAATGAGGGGTGGGCAACGTTTTGGCACTATACCATTCTCAATCACCTGTATGACGAAGGTAAGGTAACCGACCGTTTCATTATGGAGTTCCTGCACAGTCACACCAATGTGGTTGCACAGCCTTCCTATAACAGCCGGTATTACAGCGGAATCAACCCGTATGCCCTAGGCTTTGCAATGTTTCAGGATATTCGCCGGATTTGCGAAGATCCGACAGAAGAGGACAAATACTGGTTCCCGGATATTGCTGGTGCAGACTGGCTTGAAACTGTCCATTTTGCGATGGAAAACTTTAAGGACGAGAGCTTTATTAGCCAGTTCCTGTCACCTAAAGTGATGAGGGACTTCAAGCTTTTCGCCATACAGGATGATGACAGGCATAACTATATTGAGGTGACCAGTATTCACAATGAAGAAGGTTACCGTCAGATCCGTGAGCGCCTCTCCGCCCAGTACAACCTGAGCAACCACGAACCAAACATCCAGGTCTGGGATGTAGACCTTCGGGGTAACCGATCACTGACCCTGAGATATGTTCCCCATCAGCGTATCCCTTTGGGTGACTCCGCTGATCAGGTGCTTAAGCACGTATACAGGCTCTGGGGCTTTGAAGTGGTACTGGAGGAAGAACAACCCGATGGTAAAGGTAAAATCCTGATGACCTGCCCCCAAAGACAGAAGTTTGATGAGGATATCCTTAGTGGAAGCTGACTTACAGCATCCCAGAGTCAACCAGCAACGAAAAAGCCTGCATCTGCAGGCTTTTTTACTGTCCGTAGCCAAAAAGGCAATCAGGCCTCTTCCTGCTCCATCAGCTGGGTAATCTGGTCGCGATGGGTGAACCACAGTACACCAGACTCACGTCCGTACTGCTTGACCAAGTCTGACGCTTGCTGGTGAAGCTTGTCATTGGTCAGTTGCAGAAGGTTGTGATAAAACTTCATTGCCGCTTCACAGGCACGGCTATCCAGGAAATAGTAACCGCCAACACGGCCATAAATCTTACGCATACCATTGATAGTCAGGGCGTAAACTTTATTGCCGGAAAGGTGTGCCATGCCCTGGAACAGCATGTAGTCGTAGAAATTGAATGCACGGGCGCGACAAATCTGTTCACACAGTGCTTCATCGGTTTTGCCGAAAGCCTCAACGATTTTCTTCGCTTCCTGGTACAGTGCATCTTTCTCTTCCACACTGTCAGCAAACGCATGAAAACTGTCAGCAGCCATCAGAGCCTGACAACGGCCAATAACCTTTTCAATCAGTTCCGCACAGGCTTCAGGTTGCGCTTTAATTGCATAGCGCATGAATACGCCGCTGATATCTGTACGGGCGGACAGCAGATCTTCCAGGACACCATGAACATCCTGACCGCGAAGCGTTACCAGGGTATCAAGGATATTCAGGCCGGAGGTCTGCATGTAATCATTAACCCGAGTGGGTTTACCGTGCTGGATTGTTAACCAGCCATCCCGAGCAAGACGCTGAAGCACTTCCCGCAGGGTCGTGCGTGTTACACCAATCAGTTCTGAGAGCTCACGTTCCGCAGGAAGAATAGAACCTTTAGGAAAGTGATTATTCCAAATACTTTCAATGATATACTTCTCAGCAAATGTTGCCGGGCTATCTGCCTTAATCACCATCTATTATTATATCCGCGTTGCTTCTTGTCGTTTTATAGCAACTCATCATACCACCCAGATCAGAACCGTTAAACTCCGTTTTACAACGCATCGACAGGCCTACCACATTCGTTCTCACATTCGAGCCAACTCACGTTTTTACGGTGTGCTACGCAACTTGTAATATTCTGTTACATTCTGTAATAATTAGGCCGCCTGACGTACCTCCCGTTTTAAGATGAAATATTCGTTAAAAACGTTAATAGAGATAGGCAAACTTGACTGATTGGTTTCTCAATGTAAAGTTGGCGTCGGGCAAGCCCAAGGGATTGCTAAGGCCCAGGAAATTTCTCGCAATTGACTGTCTACAAAACATTTACTGACATACAAAAACAGTGATAATGCGCCACAGAACGCGAACGACAGTTTCAGCTCGTGTGACACCTTTTGCGCCGATGCAATGTGTTTTCGTGACCATCATTTGAAATAGAGATAACTATAATGGCAACAACGCTAGGGAATGCTTTTATCAAGAATTTTCTTGGTAAAGCGCCAGATTGGTACAAAGTCCTCATTATTGCGTTCCTCATCATTAACCCCATCATTTTTCATGTAAGCCCGTTCATTGCCGGTTGGGTACTGGTAGCAGAATTTATCTTTACCCTGGCAATGGCGCTGAAATGTTACCCCCTTCAACCGGGTGGTTTGCTGGCAATAGAAGCTGTAGCTATCGGCATGACCAGTGCTGATCAAGTTAAACACGAGCTTGTAGCCAACATCGAAGTTCTGCTGCTGTTGGTGTTTATGGTGGCTGGTATCTACTTTATGAAGCAGCTTTTGCTGTTCATCTTTACCAAGATACTGCTGGGTATACGCTCCAAAGTTTTACTCTCTGTTGCATTCTGTTCCGCAGCAGCATTCCTGTCTGCTTTCCTTGATGCCCTTACCGTTATCGCTGTGGTTATCAGCGTTGCAGTAGGCTTTTACTCGATTTACCACAAGGTGGCATCGGGCAAGGATTTCCAGTCTAAACACGACCATACATCTGACGATGCCGTCCATGAACCAAGCCGACAGGATCTGGAAGATTACCGCGCGTTCCTGCGCAGCCTGTTGATGCATGCCGGTGTGGGTACCGCTCTTGGTGGCGTGATGACGATGGTGGGTGAGCCCCAAAACCTGATCATCGCTGACCAGGCTGGCTGGCAGTTCGGCGAGTTCCTGCTACGCATGGCACCCGTTACCATCCCAGTACTCTTCTGTGGCCTGGCAACCTGTATGTTTGTCGAAAAGTTCCATCTGTTCGGTTACGGCGCAAAACTGCCGGATACTGTCCGTGCCATTCTGGTTGACTACGACCGTGCAGAGCGCGCCAAGCGTACTAATCTGGATGTGGCCAAGCTGATTGTACAAGGCATGATTGCAGTGTGGCTTATTGTCGGCCTGGCACTTCACCTTGCTGCTGTTGGCCTGATTGGCCTGTCAGTAATCGTACTGGCAACCTCCTTTACAGGTGTTATCGACGAACACCAGATTGGTAAAGCGTTTGAGGAAGCCCTGCCGTTTACAGCCCTGTTGGCGGTATTCTTTTCTATCGTCGCTGTTATCATCGACCAACAGCTGTTTGCCCCGGTTATCCAATGGGTACTGTCAATGGAAGGCCATGACCAGTTAAGCATGTTCTACATTGCAAACGGCTTGCTTTCCATGGTGTCTGACAACGTATTTGTCGGCACGGTATATATCAACGAAGTTAAAGCCGCTTACCTTGAAGGTGCTATCAGTCGTGAACAGTTCGACCTGCTGGCTGTCGCTATCAACACCGGTACCAACCTGCCGTCGGTTGCTACGCCAAATGGCCAGGCTGCGTTCCTGTTCCTGCTGACCTCAACACTGGCCCCGCTCCTTCGCCTGTCCTATGGTCGTATGGTCGTTATGGCATTCCCATATACAATCGTACTGGCACTGGTCGGCCTGGGTGGAATTGAGCTTCTGCTCACCCCGGCAACTGAGTGGATGATCCACGCCGGATGGATCAGCGAGACAGCACATATGATCCAGGATGCTGCGGCGGCAGCAGGCCACTAAATAGCCTTTCAGGGAGCCTCATTTTCTGACTTGAAAGCGGCTCCCATACCGGAAAATTAAGACTATACGTGCATAAGCAAAGTCCTGTAGTATCAGGACTTTGCTTTTTTGTTCCTGAACGGCGACGCTATGAGCTTCCTATACCGAATTTCTACTCAACGAACAGCTTGGTTTTTGTTGTTTATCTCTATCGTCGGTTTTGAGCTGACTGCGCTCTATTTTGAGCATGTGATGAAGTTGGCCCCATGTGTGATGTGTATCTATGAGCGCGTCGCCATGATGGGAGTGGGTATTGCTGCACTGGTTGGGATGATGGCGCCGGGCAATGTGGTCTTCCGCTGGCTGGGTTTTGCCGGATGGGGCTACAGCGCATTTCGTGGCCTGCAACTGGCTATGGAGCACGTTAGTTACCAGTTCCCGGATCCAAATGTGCTGTTTGGGGCTACCTGTGACCTTTTTGTACGCTTCCCGGAATGGGCACCGTTAAACAAGTGGGCGCCATGGATGTTTGAAGCTTATGGTGACTGCGGCAAGGTCGTCTGGCAATTCCTTACCCTTTCAATGCCGCAGTGGTTGGTGGTTATCTTTGCCGCCCAGTTAGCCGTGCTTGCAGTGGTGGTTGTCTCTCAACTGTTCGGAAAGCGGGAACGAACCCTTTTCAAGTAATGCCACAAACGGCATGTCTGCCGCACTGAACGAATAGTCCTTTAGTGCGGCAGGTTCTGCCCAAACCACTTTCTGGTGGCAGTTCAGTTTCATCACACCGGATTCCACCACACAAAAGTAGCCGCACAACCGAATAGATTTGTCCGGATAGTGAAAGGTATTTTCGCCAAGGTTACGCCCGACTGACACCGTGACTTCCAGCTCTTCCTGTAACTCCCGGACTAACGCCGCAGAATCTGATTCCCCGGTCTCTACCTTGCCGCCGGGAAACTCCCACAATCCCCCCTGGGAGTGGGTATCTTTCCTTTGTGCAATCAGGACGCAGCCATCTTTAACAATAACCCCGGCGACAACACGGATCGCGCTCATTGTGTCTGGCCGCAGCATTGCTTGAATTTCTTACCGCTACCGCATGGGCAGTCATCATTCCTGCCAACATCACGGTACGGGTTCACTGATTGGGAACCATGGCCATGCTGGGCTTCATCTGCTGCCATTGCCGATTCACACAGCATCATATTCAGTGCTTCAAACAGCTGGTTCGATGGAGGTAGTGGCTCAACACCGGCTGCCTGCATCTCTTCCAGTGTACCCTCTTCATCCATCACCAGCATCATGGTAGTCAGGAGGCCGGAAAGCATCCGGAAACTGCCATCGGAAGCTGCCACGTTTTCCCACATTGGAGCGATGACCTGCCAGACACACAGGAAGCCTTCCGCCATGTTTTGCTGGTTTTCAGACACCTCACCGGATACCGGTTGAAGCTGTCCAGGCAACTCATAGCCGTTGCTGACCAAAGAAACATATTGGGTCTGGAAGTGGTTGAGGATCACCTCTCGGCACGTATCGTCGACAACCGGCATCGGCTCTTCTTCAACACCGCCGGTGACCAGAAGTGGCAGCCAGGTTTCCGGTTCCAGGGGAGCCGGAGCAAGATTGGCAGCAAGCAGGGCACCTTCGACAAAGGTTTCAGGCATGCCTTCCCAATGTGTTGGAAGGCTAATCAGAGAAGACATATTGAGGTTCACTCTGGAGATAGGGATGGCGGCAACTATACCCAATTTCCCGCCATCAGCCAATTTAGCCAGAATGATGGGCAACGAGGTTTTGCCACTACTTTTAGTGCATAGTGTGGTTGTAGGTACAGGAGAGTAATCACAGCATCCCCGCTTTCACGGGGACGGCTGTTTGGGCTGCGTTATACCGCCACCGTTTCCAGAATATCCAGCTCACGCTGCAACACTGTGACAATATCACCGGCAACCTTATGGACACGTACCTTGGTAAACACATCCTGAGCCTGGGGGTATTCATGACGCAGGTACGTCAGCCATTGTTTGATCCGGTTAGGGTAATACAGGCCCTTATCCCCTTTCATTTCAAACTCTGAATAGCGCAGCATCAGCCGGAGGACATCAAGCCAGTGCATGGGTTCGGCATTTTCTTTCAAGTGACGGCCAAGGTTTGGCATGTTCAGCGCACCACGACAAACCATCAGAGTGTCGCATCCGGTCACTTCCAGGCATTTCTGCCCATCAGCCCAGTTCCAGACGTCACCGTTGGCGGTAATATGGATAGGCGTATTCCGGGCGATATCACCGATAAGATCCCAACGAATCGTGCCGGCACGGTAACCGTCGGCCTTGCTGCGTCCATGAACCACCAGCTCATTGGCACCGCCCTGTACTACTGCATCCACAATTTCCGGATAGCTTGAGCAATCGTCAAACCCAAGACGGACTTTCGCGCTGACAACCTGATCCTGGGGAACAGATTCACGAACTGCTTTTACCACCTGGTAAATCAGTTCTGGCTGCTTGAGAAGTGCCGCACCGCCATTGCTGCCATTAACCAGTTTTGACGGGCACCCAAAGTTCAGGTCAATGCCGTATGAACCATACTCAATCGCATTGGCTGCGTTTTCCGCCATGATTTCCGGAGCCTGGCCCAGCAATTGAACGCGTACTGGTGTGCCGGATGGCGTGCGGCCTCCGTTTTCCAACTCAGGACAGTATTTCAGGTAGACGCGTTTTGGCAGCACGAGGTCAACCACCCGTACAAACTCAGTGACGCACATGTCATATTGGTTGATTTCGCACAATAGATGACGCATCAGGTGATCCAGCACGCCTTCCATCGGGCCAAGCACTACCCGCATTCAGTGACTCCAGAAATAATCAAAATCATTAGGGGAAAATTAAGCCCGCCATTCTATCTTTATTACCCAGAAAAGCCAGAGAGCATATAAAACCATTGCTTCCACAAGGTAAAAAGCGTAAATAATGCGAACCATGCATTTTATTGATAGGGTGAATAATTTATGGCTGGAGCAAGCCTGTTAACACTCCTCGACGATATAACGTCCATTCTTGATGATGTTGCGGCCATGAGCAAAGTTGCCGCAAAAAAAACCACCGGTGTGCTGGGAGATGACCTGGCGCTGAATGCCCAACAGGTGACTGGTGTTGCCGCAGATCGTGAACTGCCGGTTGTCTGGTCTGTGGCAAAAGGTTCACTTGTGAACAAAGCTATCCTGGTTCCGGCTGCCCTTGCCATCAGTGCATTCGTTCCTTGGTTGATCACCCCTTTACTGATGCTGGGCGGCCTGTTCCTCTGTTTCGAAGGGGCTGAAAAAATTCTTGAAGCCTTTTTCCATAAACACGAAGCCCCATCGGCAGAGGAAGCTCAGCACAGCCTTGAAAAGCCGCTGACACCGGAAGAAGAGAAAGCAAAAATCAAAGGTGCGGTACGTACAGACTTCATCCTTTCCGCTGAAATTATTGTACTGACACTGGGGGTAGTGTCCGAGCACCCATTTATGACCCAGCTCATTACTATGTCACTCATTGCCCTTCTGATGACGCTCGGCGTTTACGGGCTTGTAGCAGTTATCGTAAAAATTGATGATGCTGGCCTCTACCTCAGCAAGAAGTCCGGTGGGCTCACCCAGTCAGTCGGCCGCGGCCTGCTGGCACTTGCCCCATACCTGATGAAAGCACTGTCCGTTATCGGCACGGTTGCCATGTTCCTTGTCGGTGGCGGTATCCTCACTCACGGCTTCCATTTGCTGAGTGAGTGGATTTCTGAAGCGGCCTCTTCCACCGCGCTTATTCCTGGCGTAGGTGCTGTGGTCTCAGCGGTCGTGCCTACCCTGTTAAACGGTGTCATCGGCATCCTTGCAGGCCTGGTTGTTGTCGGGGTCGTGTCAGTATTCGGGAAACTTAAAAAAGCCCATTAACTGACACGGCAGCCTTACCCGGCTGCACTGGAAATGTTTTTGCAAAAGCCGCCTGAAAAAAGGCGGCTTTTTTACGAATGGGTTTTGGACAAAATCAGGACTGCTGCTGAACCAACGCACCGATGTCAGTCACTTCACTTTCCGGCTGCAGTTCCGGCAGTCGAGAGATGTTGCCTTGCAACACCGCACCCGGTTCAATGCACAAAGAACCCTGCACAATATCCCCATTAACATTGGCGCTGCTGCGAAGGTTAACTTCATTGGAAAAGATATTACCCGTTACAGTTCCACGGACATCCAGCCAGTCGGTCTGGATAGAGCCTTCAATTCGCCCGCTCTCTCCCAAAACCAGCTTCCCGGCAACTACATCGCCGATAACTGTACCATCAACCTGAATTTCACCGCTGCAGGTCAGTTTCCCTTCAATAGTGGTGTCCGGTGATATCAGCGAAAGTAACCCGCTTCCCTGTGGTTGTTTCTTACTGCTGCTGAACATGACTGATTACCTCAAAAAAACGCAGAGGGTTTAAGTACCTGTCGTCTTGCACAATCTCATAGTGCAGATGGTTGTTGGTACTGCGTCCCGTATTTCCCATCAACCCAATAACCTGCCCCTTGGCAACATTCTGCCCCCGTTTTACCTTAAACGAGTGAAGGTGCCCATACCGGGTAATGATGCCGTTGTTGTGCCGGATTTCGATAAATTTACCGTACCCAGCGTTCTTAAACGCCCGCACAACCGTTCCATCGGCAGGCGCATAAATTTTGGTTTTTGGCCACCCGGCGAGATCCAGTCCCCGGTGAAAAGCACGTTTTTTATTAAAAGGATCCTTTCGGTATCCATAGCGACTGCTGATGTAATACTTATCCTCTTTCACGGGCAGAACATCAGGCAAGCCATCCAGATAGGTTTCAAGCTCATTGAGCGTTGTCAGATCGTCCAGTGTTTCATCGTAGCCGAGCGGCAACAGCTCCAGATTCGCCTCTTGGAAAGGACCACCCTGCCCGCTTGGTATCTCCTCAACGGAATACTTAATCCCGGCATCCTTGAATGCCGTCAGGATAGCCTGTTTGCGTGAAATGATCCGGGATGCCCAGTCGCTGAACAAAAACTGGATATGGTTCTCAAGGGCTGAAGCCTGGAGGGAAAAGGGTTGTTCAGGGAAAGGAGGTCTGTTAAATGCCTGCGGTTCTTCAGCCTCTGCCGGTCGGGTCACTGTCGCGGGAAGGTTTGCCCGCATATCCAGCAATACCGACTGCTGGTGCAGCAGTATTTTCAGCTTGTCGTGCTGCTGCTGGTTCTCTTCTTTTAACTGGCTGGCAAGCTGCTTCCATTCCCGCTGTTCATCTTCATGTTGAAGCCGCCACTGTTCTCTCTCGGCCTCGTATCGGGTATGCAATTCACGCGTTTTCGCATCGATCTGTTGTTGCCACTGTTCACGTTCAGCGGCCAGTTTATCTTTTAGTGCCTGTGTCCCGGATTCATATTTTTTTTGCCACTGAAGCCGCTCTGAATCGTTCTGCGCTGTCAGCAAGGCGGTGGTGGTATCGTATTTTTTCTGCCAGTCTTCGCCCTGCCTGATAGTTTCATTCCGCAGCAAAGTCAGTTCACTGTAGAGGCTTTCATGCCGGCGGTTGAATTCTTCCTGCTGGTAAATCAGCTGATTGGTCGCGTACGCAGCCCAAGAGATAACCACAAACAGTCCGGTTACAACAGAACATTGTAACCAGCCAGGAATGGTGAGCATCTTTACCTGTGCTCCTTGCCGTATTAATAATTGCCGGGAAGGAAAACAGGCTCTGTAAACAGCGCCAATTTTACGAATCATAACAGTTCAAATAACCAACAAATGACCCTCACAATATCAAGCTTGATTTACGATTTCTTCTCAAAGCTGCGAAAAATCCGAGAACCGTGAATAGTGTTCTGTTTATTAAAGTAATTTGTTTTCTGATATTAATCTTATGTCATAAAGTCCAATCCGGCCTGATTTAACCCACTAAAAATAAAGATAATTAGTAGTTTCCTTAATCGGATAGCACTATTTCCCGCCTGACTTTGTGGATATCTGTGGATATTTTTCTCTTAAATCTCAATATGAACTTTACGTGGTTCAAAGCAATGATATTGGAACCCATAAACACCAAAAGCCGGCAAATTGCCGGCCTGCATTTGGGGAAAATAAAGTTAGTGCCAGAAAAGCAGCGCAAATACACTGATAATTGCAATACATGCCACATTGAGTACAAAACCAGCCCGCATCATTTCTGACTGCCTAACCTTACCAGTTGCGAACACAATCGCATTTGGAGGCGTCGCAACAGGCAACATAAAGGCGCAGGATGCCGATACAGCGATAAGGGCAGACGTCATTACCGGCGACATCCCCATTTCAACAGCCACGCCTGCAAACACTGGAACCAGCAACGCGGCAGTCGCGGTATTACTCGAAACTTCGGTCAGGAAAACAACAAAACTGACCAGGATAAGGATGGTCACCAGTACACCGGCTTCAGACAGGAATGCGCTCAAGTGGCCAGCAAGGAATGCGCTGGTACCGGTGGCAGAAATCATCGCGCTCAGGCACAGCCCGCCCCCGAACAGCATTAACACTCCCCAGTCGGTGTTACGGTCTACGTCTTTCCACTCCACTGATCCTGTTACCGCCAGCAGGGCAATGGCGCTCAGGGCAACAACGGTATCAAAGGAAGAGAGCCCGCCCAGCATCGCATTGATGGGTTTACCGAAAATCCAGCAACACACTGTCAGGCCAAAAATCGCCATAGTGGTAACGCGCCCCCGAGTCCATTCAATTTTTACATCATGGGAATCGACAGCAAAATCCATTTTAGGGCGAAGGTAAAAATAGAGGATGACAATTGCGGCAGGCAGCAACACCACAGTAACCGGCAGGCCGATACGGAACCAGCCCATAAAGTCCAAACCGACTTCGGCGGCAGCAATAGCATTAGGAGGACTGCCCACCAGTGTCGCAATACCGCCGATACTGGCACAATAAGCAATTCCCAATAAGACAAATACATGGGTGTTACGGTGTTTTTCTTCACTGACCGAAGCCAGCAACCCGGCTGACAGCGGCAGCATCATGGCAGCTGTTGCTGTGTTGCTAATCCACATAGAAAGGAACGCTGTAGCAACAAAAAGCACGACAGTGGCACCGGCAAGGCTCCCCTTTGCGGCTGAAACAATTTTGTTCGCAATCGCCCGGTCGAGCCCTTGTTTGCTCAGCGCCGCAGCCAGCGCAAAGCCGCCGAGAAACAGAAATATTATGGGGTTGGCAAAACTGGAAAGCGCCTTGGCCGTCGGGAAAATGCCAAACCCGATTGCCAGTAAAGGCACAAGAATAGCGGTAACACTGACATGAAGAGCTTCCGTCAGCCACAGTATCGCGATAAAGGTCAAGATGGAGAGACCTTTTACCACATCGGGCTCAAACGGCAGGGTTAAGTTCAGAACAGCAAGCAACACAACATCGGCGAGCAGGATCAATGCGTTCCTGCTCATCATTGCCGATCGCAATGACACAGTAATGGTTTGCATCTTTGGGCTTCCTTTTAATTTACTGACTTAGGTTTATTTATTGTTTTACCCGGCATCACATCCGGGGCGAGGCTAATGTATGATGTAATTAAGTAAGGAAAAACGATATTTTCGTGGAAGAAACCTGTTGAACCATTTTGATTTCAAATCAGTGAAATTTGGCGGGAAATTGGTGTGGGAAATGACCCATAACCATCACGGATAGAATTATTGCGAGCTATATCTCATCGCTCGCCATGCCTCAGGGAAAACACAATGGACATCATCCAACTGGGTAACCCACAGTTGCGCGATATCGCACAGCCGCTTTCACCAGACATTCTCAAATCTCACCGGGCTTTCTTCCAGGATCTGCAGGAAACCATGGCGTTCCACAACGGCGTTGGCATTGCCGCCCCGCAGGTTGGCAAATCGGTCAGGGCATTTATTGTGGCTTCTAAACCAAACAGTCGGTATCCGGATGCTCCGAAGATGGAGCCTACACTAGTGATCAACCCGGAACTGGTGTGGCACAGTGAAGAAACCGCACTTGATTGGGAGGGGTGCCTGAGCATTCCGGGGATCCGAGCCAAAGTGCCAAGATCTGTTTCCATCGCAGTGAGGTACATGACTCTGGAGGGGGAGTACGTTGAATGCCGGTTTGATGGGTTTATCGCAAGGATATTCCAGCATGAACTGGATCATCTCAACGGTGTCGTCTTTCTCGACCGGGCTGACAGTCGGAACTTTGCAACAGAAGCTGAGTACTTAAAGCAGTTGTCTGCAAACAGGTGAACGAGTATCAGTCACTTATATCGAAATCGTTTAATTAACCAGCAAAAGAACAATGCGCTAAAAATCATTAAATTTTGGTTTTATATTTCAAATAAGAGACATTTTGCCGGGACATAAAACCACAAATATAAGATATTTACACTATACCACCCAGCAACACCTCTTAATGTTAGTTATTAATGCTAGGCCTATTATTCGCGACAGGAATTCTGACTATGTAGACTCAAGCAGACTAAAACACTAAAAATAGTGAGTTTCACGTGAGTTATACCCAAGAAGTCTCCCTTCCCCGCAGCGTTACTAACAGCGCTTCCTGGTCAAAACATGATACACAGTGGGTACTTAGCCTGTTTGGTACTGCAGTAGGTGCCGGTATCCTGTTCCTGCCCATCAATTTGGGAATTGGCGGTTTCTGGCCGTTGGCCCTGATGGCGGCACTGGCTTTTCCGCTCACGTACCTGGCTCACCGTGGCCTGGCCCGCTTTGTCCTGTCTTCATCCAACCCTCAGGCAGATTTCACCGATGTGGTCGAAGAACACTTTGGTACATCAGCCGGCCGCCTGATTTCCCTGCTCTATTTTCTCTCCATCTTCCCTATTCTGCTTATCTATGGTGTAGGCATTACCAACACTGTCAGCAGCTTTCTGGTAAACCAGTTGGGAATGGCTGAACCTTCGCGCATCATCCTGTCCGGCCTTCTGATATTCCCAATGGTCGCCATTATGATGGCCGGGGAGAAAATCATGCTGAAAGTATTCGCCCTGATGGTTTATCCGCTGGTTGCTATTCTTGCCATACTTTCGCTGTATTTGGTCCCGGAGTGGAACGTCCCGGCACTTAGCTTTCCTGCGTTCAGCGATTTCACGCTTACCACCTGGCTTGCCCTGCCGGTGCTGATTTTCTCCTTCAGCCACGCAGCAGCAGTCTCAAGCTTCGCCAATGTCCAACGCCGCCACTACGGTGAGAAGGCAGTCGAGAAGTCGGAGAGCATCCTTAACCGTACTGCGATTATGCTGGTTGCTTTTGTACTGCTGTTTGTTTTCTCCTGTGTACTGGCTCTCAGCCCAGCTCAGCTTGCGGATGCCAAAGCGGCAAACGTCTCCGTGCTCTCCTATCTGGCAAACGTCACCAATAACCCGTTTATCGCAACACTTGGGCCTTTGGTTGCCTTCATTGCCATTACATCGTCTTTCCTTGGCCACTTTATGGGTGCCAGAGAAAGCTTAAACGGGCTGATTACAAAACACTCTTCCCTGAGCCTGAAAACTGCCGACCGTTTGGGTGTGGTTGTGATGTTTTTTGCCATCTGGTTTGCTGCGGTAATGAACCCAAGCATCCTCGGCATGATGGAAGCCCTCTCCGGCCCCGTCATTGCGATGATCCTGTTTATCATGCCAATGGTGGCAGTGTTCACCGTACCGGCAATGAGCAAATACCGCAGTAAAGCCAGCACCTATTTTGTATTGGCAGCAGGGATAGTTGCAGTATCAGCATTGGTGTTTTCGTTGGTGAAATGAGTTATTCCAGATATACCAAAGCCCCGGAGAGGGGCTTTGCACATAGAAAACCGTTTATCTCAACCCCATACAAAAAACCGCCATTCATTTAGCCAAGTGTGGCGATGAAATGGCGGCAGTTTTCTTTACAGGTGGCACTGTCAGATCAGGAAAGCCTGAAAACTAGGCGGTTTCATCAACCCTGTTTGGGTGGTTGATGATGTGGTCTTCCCAGTCAATCACATCGATTTCGTACACCACTTTGTCCCGCACAGATTCGTTGGCGGCGTGCATGGCATCTTTCGAGCCGGTGATCAGTGGGTGCCACTCAGGCAGGTTCTTGCCTTCTGCAAGCAGGCGGTACGAACAGGTTTCCGGCAGCCAGTAGAATTCGTCGATTTTATCGCGGCTCAGCTTGAGGCACTCTTCATCGTAAGAGAAGCGGTTTGGATAGTCCTTGCAAGAGCACGTTTTGCAGTCCAGCAGGCTGCAGGCCACGTTGGTGTAGTAAAGCTCGTCCGTGTCTTCATCGATTAGCTTGTGCAGGCAGCATTTACCGCAACCGTCACAAAGCGACTCCCATTCTTCGTCCGTCAATTTTTCAAGGGGTTTTGATTCCCAGAAACGTTCTGTCATGGTACTGCTCATCGATAGTTATCCGGAACGCCGGACGACTCCGGGTTTCCGGTTCGCCGACACATTGCGCCACCCGTTAAACGGTGGCGGCTTCCAGTTCAGTTAATATGGCAATGGCCTGCGCGCTGCCTTTGCCGCAAATCCAGTCACAGGCTTTAAAGTCACTGCATACCTTGGGACGCTCACTTTTCCCAAAGATAGAACACAGGTTCTCTGCAGTCAGGTGTTTACACCGCTCTCCGGCGGGCTTCCCCAGTGAACTGATAGAAGGTGCGATACAACATGCACCGCACCCGGCATGGCATTTCATGATTTTCTCACAGGCTTTCGAAGGTTTTCTCTCCACTACGGGATGATCCCGTCGCGGCAAACCGGGAATGATCGCTCCCTTGGCGCTGTGATGCAAGTGTAGATTTCCCGGCTGGCGTCTAATTAAGCATACAGATGCATAATTATTAGATTTATCGATAAGCACCTTTGTCCTGATGAAAATTTGTCATATGATTTGTGCGATTTCTATATCAAGTCCGCTTCATATTTGCCGCTAATACCAAACAGATTGATTCATTTGTCTGAAATGACGCCGGGGAAATCATCCAACCCTGTATACATGTTGCTGATACCAGCGACTGCAACGTCAAACTGCGTAAGGTGGGGGAAAAATGGTTTCAACCTGCCGGGATGTGCATCGAATTAATCTGATTGGTATTACATCTGGTTTACCACGAAGCCTTCATTCTGGCACTGCCAGACTTCCAGGGAATAATTGGAGCAACATATTCATGTTTACGAGTTCGCTTTCACTCAGAAAAAAACTGGCCTTCTCTGCCAGCGCTGCCATTCTGGTTGGCAGTTCACTTGTTATGGCCGTCTCTTTCATCTCTTCGCTGAACCGGTTGGACACCGAACTGAAGGAACGACTGCACAGTGCCGCCGAGTCTTACAACACTTACGTTGCCGACTGGATCCAATCCAAAGGCCATGCACTTTCATCTTTCCCGACAGATGCCGATCCTGCCCATTATGACAAACACGTTCGCCAGGTTCGCGATTCCGGTCAGTTTGATAATGTCTTCCTGGCGTTTAACGATGGCAGCCAGATCAATGCCAACAACGTTAAACTGCCACCGGAGAACAATGACCCTCGCACCTGGGGTTGGTACAACAACGCCAAAGCGATGCCGGGCCAGGTATTTATGGATAACCCGACTGTGGCTGCCGCCAGCGGTGCCAATGTGGTCTCGGTGGGTAAGGTTATAAAAACGGACAAAGGCGAAGCGGTTCTTGGCGCAGACGTTGAAATCAACGCCATTCTGCAACAGCTGAAAAATGTGTTGTTACCAGGTGACGGGCATATGTTCATTACAACCCGTGACGGCAAAATCTTTGCCCATGCCGATACCGGATTGCTGAACCAGTTCGCTAACACCGCAGCAGAAGGTCTTACCCCGGCAATCCTCAACCGTCTTGCACAAAGCGGGAACATGACAGAAATGAAGGTCAATGGCATAGACAGTAATGTTACCGTTGATGCCATTCCTGACACTGGCCTTCTGACAGTGATTGTTGTCGACCACGACTCGGTAGTCGCACCGCTTATCCGTATGTTGTGGGAGCAGGCCATAATTGCCATCGCTGTCATTGCGGCGTGTATGGTTGCGTTTAACCTGCTGTGTAATTACCTGTTCAAACCCCTGCGCAATGTTTCCAACGCCCTTGAAACCATCGCACAGGGAGGTGGTGACCTGACCGGCCGTCTGGAAATTACCAGCAAGGACGAAGTGGGCCAGTTGGCAGAAAACTTCAATAGTTTTGTTGGCAGCCTGCAGGCACTTATCCAGGACATCGGCAGCCAGGCCCGTCAGTTAAACAGCGAGTCTTCTGAAAGCCAGGCTCGCGCCCTCAAGCAGGTAGATGCCCTGGGTAACCAGCAGCAGGAAGTAACCATGGTGGCTACGGCAGTTACCGAAATGTCTTCCGCAACGCAGGAAATTGCGGCCAATGCTGAAAATGCAGCCCAAGCCGCCCAGGAATCTGCAACTTACTCAGAACACGGCCAGCATCTGGTAGAAAAGAGTCGCTGTGAGATCTCAGATCTTGCCGGTGAAGTGGAAACTGCTACCGGCGTTATCCGCGAACTTAACCAGCATGCACAGGACATCAACGGTATTCTTTCTGCCATTCAGGGAATTGCCGAGCAGACTAACCTGCTGGCATTGAACGCAGCAATTGAAGCCGCCCGTGCCGGCGAACAGGGCCGAGGCTTTGCGGTGGTAGCGGATGAAGTCCGGGTTCTGTCACAGCGCACGCACTCTTCTACTGAAGAGATCCAGTCGATGATTACCACGCTTCAGGCGACAACCAACAAAGCGGTGGAAATTATGGAGCGCAGTTCGGAAATGGCGAACACCTCTGTTGACGGTGCGCAGGCTGCCAGTGAATCCCTGACACAGATCAGCGAGTCCATCCGCATTATCAGTGATATGGCGACACAAATCGCGACAGCTGCGGAAGAACAATCCCACGTTACGCTGGAGATCACCCAGAACACCACTGCAATTAAGGATGTCACTGACCGTCTGGCTGAAGATGCAGAAGATGCCCGCCGACAGGCTGAAAGCCTCAGCATCCAGGCAGATTCGCTTAATGCCAAGGTTTCAACCTTCACGGTTTAAGAGTTCAAACTGAAAAGCGCCGGGAAAACCGGCGCCTATTTGTATCTGCGACTTCCAAACAATCGAACACTCAGCTGTTAGCCGATGCACTTGCGTTGCGAAGCTCTACCTCATAGCCGGGTTGCGGAATAAGCGGGACAAACCGCGAAAGCACCAGTGAGCAACCAGCAAAACCGGCACCGATAAAGAATACTGCCCCCGGTGATACCAGCCACAGCATTCCCAGCAATGCCGGGATCACCACCGCCGCGATATGGTTAATGGTAAAGCTTACACCAGCCGTCGACGCAATATCCTTCGGGTCAGCAATCTTCTGGAAGTAAGTTTTAATCGCAATTGCCAGCGCAAAGAACAGGTGGTCTACCACATATAGCGCGCCTGCCAGCATCGCGTTATCCACCAGCCCGTAGCCAACAAATACTACTATCAGGCCGATATACTCAACTGTCAGTGCACGGCGCTCCCCCACTTTTCCAATCCAGGCTCCAATTTTGGCTGCAAATACCATGTTGAACAGGTAGTTAACGATAAACAGGAGGCTGATATCACCGACGCTGTAGCCGAATTTCTCCACCATCATAAAACCGGCAAATACGATAAAGATCTGTCGACGGGCACCACTCATAAAGGTCAGCGCATAATAGAGCCAGTAACGTTTACGCAGTACCAGAGACTTGTTCTGTGCGTGGTGCTGCGGAAACATTGGCGTCGCCACCCAAAGTGCAAGAACCGCCACCAGCCCGGCAAGGCCAAACAACATATACACGGTGTTATAGCTTGTACCCAGGACTTCCATCAGCATCCACACGGCTCCATATGCCAGAATGCTTGCCGCCCCTTTCCAGGCCAGCACCCGGCCCATAAAGGCTGCGCTCTCGCCCTTGGGTACCCATTGAAGTGTCAGTGACTGGTTCACAGTCTCAAAGTAGTGAAAGCCCACGGACATCACCAAAGTGGTCAGGTAGAGCCCATAAACACTCGGGAACCATCCGGTTACGGCGACACCGGCACACATTACTGCAAGGAATAAAAGGGCAAAACGCTGTTCTCGTATAAACAGCAAAAGGTAGATTGCAGTAAATGCCAGAAAGCCCGGCACTTCACGCAGGCTTTGCAGGATACCGATTTCCTTACCGGTAAATGCGGCTCTTTCAACCACAAAGTTATTCAGCAGTACATTCCACACAGAAAAGGTGGAAGCCATGACAAAACCCAGGGCGATAAGCAAAACCTGAGGTGAAATCCTAACAGTCACTTGGTCCGGTTCCTGTAATCCAATTGGGCAAAATCCCTAAAGAAGAAAACGGCTCCTTAATGTAAGGAGCCGCCAAAACGGACACTGAGGGGGATCAGTGAATAATTTTTATTGTAATTCGGTTTTACGCCTGGATGCCGACAATCAGCCAAGGCGCATTTTGTGTCCGGGTATCACGCTCAAGGTGCCAGATATCAGTGATATCTTCTTCAACACCTTCTTTGCGGTCCATGTACCGGCCACTGAACTGGATTGACAGTTGGGCACGTTGACCGTCGTAGTCAGCACGAACCACTTCTGCGTCCACGTACATTACTTCGGTGTGTTGCTCACCCTCCAGCTTCGCACGTTCCTCAACCAGATCCTTGTAAAGTTCCGGGCTGACGTACTCGCGGATTTTGTCCAGGTCATTGTAGTTCCATGCACCTTGCAGTACACGGTAGTGCTCACGGGCACCGTTCAGGAAACCTGACAGGTCAAAACCCGGAGGGAAATTAAACGGTACGTCGCTGGCTGCCGCACCAAAGCCGCTTTCTGAAGCAGAAGCCTGTGGCTGTTGTTCGGCCTGGCGGAAAGCTGTGTTCTGGTTCTGCTCATGGTAATAACCACGGCTGCCCTGTTGGGCTGAACCTGCGTAAGCATGGCCACTGTTGTGGTTCTGGGAACCCGCCTTAGCCTGCTGCATGCTGCGGAAGATCTTGAACAGGATAAACGCCAGTGCGGCAATAATCAGGATATCCATAAACTGGATACCTTCAAAAGCACCCGAACCGAACAGAGCTGCCAACAGGCCACCAGCCAGAAGGCCGCCCAAAATACCACCCATCAGGCCTTTTTTACTGCTGCTTTTTGTCGCCGACGCTTTGGTCGGATCGTTTTGACGCAGTGTATTGTTCTGAGTCGGGGACTTAGGTGCCGGCGCAGTCTTGAAGCTCTTGCCAAAAGACTTACCACCACCGAATTTCTTCGCTTCTGCATGAGGGGCCGAAACCACCATCACGAACATAAGCGCAATCACAGAGAAGAGTTTCTTCATTTTGAACCTATAGATTGTTCCACGCTGTCATCATGCTAGACAGCCAAGGTTAAAAGTCAATGTGCGACGGGCATCAAAATGTTACGAATAGTATATTTCTCAATCCGTCTTGCACATTTTCATCGTGGGTTAATCTGCTTGGTGGTAGGATTTTGGCTGTTGCGGAACTATTTAACTGTCATGCAACCAAACAGATGTATATCAGGCAGGAAGAAATAATAATGAACGATACTCACAGCAAGCTATTTGGTTACATCCTCTGGATTTTTGGTTTTCTCGGTGCTCACCGTTTTTACTACGGCAAACCGGTAACAGGTACTATCTGGTTCTTTACCCTTGGCCTGTTCGGTATTGGCTGGTTGATTGACCTGTTCCTTATCCCGTCAATGGACCGCGAGGCGGATTTGCGCTTCCATGCCGGTGAAACTGACTACAACATTGCCTGGCTGTTGCTGACATTCCTCGGCCTGTTCGGTGTGCACCGCATGTACATGGGTAAATGGCTGACCGGTATCCTTTATCTGTTTACCGGTGGTTTTTTCCTGATTGGCGTGCTTTATGACTTCTGGACACTTAACGAGCAGGTTTCGGTTAAAAACGCCCGGGTCGCATATTAACAGCTCCCAAAACAGGGATTAATTCCCCGAGATCTGCCGTCAAAGGGCAAGTTCACCTTGCCCTTTAGTTTTGCCATTCCTACACTATTGAACATTGTTCACTAGAGACGAATGACATGGCGCGACGCAACGACCACAGCAGAGAAGAACTCACCGAATTAACCCTTTCCACTGTCGAAAACTTCCTTGAAACCCGTTCTTTCCACGACCTGAGTCTCCGGAAAATTGCCGGTCTTATCGGGTATGTACCCAGCACCCTGATCAACGTTTTCGGTAATTACAACCTTCTGCTGCTCCACGTTGTTGCACGTACCGTCGATAAACTGGCAATCCAGGCAAGAAGTCGCCTATCTGGTCTGAACGACCCGAAAGCGCAGCTTCGCGAGCTGGCCTATTGCTACCTGGAATTTGCCGCACAAAACCCTTACCGCTGGCAACTGGTGTTCGAACACAACATGAAAGGGGAGCGCCTGCCCCAATGGCAAAGTGACCGCATAAACGGCATGACCGGCATTCTTGAGGGGTTGCTGAGAGCCCTTTCCCCTAGTCGCTCCCAGCAGGAAGTCACTGAGGCAAGCCGCGTATTGTGGGCAGGTGTCCACGGTATTACGTTGCTCAGCGTGGATGACAAGCTCTTTACAGATCAGCCTGTAAACGGCAAGAACCTGATAGACAACCTTCTGAACTCTTACCTCCCAGCCTGGACCCAGGAACATCGAGATGGCTAAGACTCACGAGCTACTGAAACAACGCCGGTTCCTGCCTTATTTCATGACGCAGGCGCTCGGTGCATTTAACGATAATGTTTATAAAAACACCCTGCTTATCCTGGTTGCTTTTGCTGCACCGGGAACACTGTCGATGTCGTCAAACCTGTTTATCAACATGGCTGCCGGCGTTTTTATACTGCCCTTTTTCCTTTTCTCCGCCATGGCAGGGGAACTTGCAGATAAGTACGAAAAGTCTTCCCTGATTCGTAAGGTAAAACTGGCAGAAATCGTTATTATGTCCCTGGCAGCAGCAGCCTTTGTCACTGAAAGTTACACAGTTTTACTTCTGCTGCTGTTTTTGATGGGTACCCAGTCCGCCTTTTTTGGCCCGGTAAAATACGCCCTTCTGCCCCAACAACTGAAAACCAACGAACTGGTGCCGGGCAATGCGCTGGTCGAAATGGGCACTTTCCTGGCAATCCTGCTTGGCACCCTGATAGCAGGCGTGATTGCCAACCAGGCAGGCGCGAACGAAATCGCGGCAGTATCCGTTGTTGTACTTGCTGTGCTGGGCTACCTGGCTTCACGCGCTATCCCCGAAGCCCCTGCTGGTAACCCGAACCTGAAATTCCGTGTCCGCCCTGTCAGGCAGATGAAAACCACTTTGGATATTGCCCGTAAGGACCTGATTATCTTCCAGGCAATTATGGGTATCAGCTGGTTCTGGTTCCTCGGTGCCAGTTACCTGACCCAGTTCCCTAACTTTACCAAGCTGCACCTCGGCGGGAATGAAGCTGCTGTATCCTTCCTGCTCGGGTTGTTTTCCATCGGTATTGCTGTGGGTTCTTTGTTGTGTGACCGACTCTCCGGTCACAAGATTGAGCCGGGCATCGTGCCTTTGGGCAGTTTCGGTATCACGGTATTTGGGCTGGATCTGATGTTCTCTGTACCGGACGCACCGGTTGTAGTCGAGAGTTTTACCCAGTTTGTCAGCCAGCCGGAACTGTGGCGATCATTTTTCGACCTCACGATGTTGGGGGTTTCAGGCGGTCTTTTTATCGTCCCACTCTATGCCATCATGCAGCAACGCGCGGATGAAAAAGAACGCTCTCAGGTTATTGCCGCCAACAATATCTACAACGCCCTGTTCATGGTGGGCAGTGCCGTTATGGGAATTGTTTTGCTTGGCATTGCAGAGCTTAGCATTCCACAGTTCTTCGGCATTCTGTCTGCACTCAACCTTCTGGTTGCGGTTTATATCTTCCGCCAGATCCCGCTGTTTACCCTGCGTTTCCTGATATGGATCCTGTGCCGGGTAATGTACCGGATCAAATGCCACAACCTTCACCATATCCCTGAAAAAGGCGGCGCACTCCTGGTGTGCAACCACGTCAGCTTTGTAGACGCCCTGCTGCTGCTTGGTGCAAGCCGCCGTCCAATCCGGTTTGTGATGGATGAGTCTTACTACCATATCCGGGGCTTGCAGTACTTTTTCCATGTTGCCCGGGTTATCCCCATCAACACTACCGGAGGCGCAATCAGGAAGGCGCTGGAAAGTGTGCGTCTGGAACTTGAAATGGGGCAACTGGTTTGCATTTTCCCTGAAGGGACACTTTCACCTGACGGCGAAGTAGGCCCGTTTATGCGGGGGATGGATGTTATCCTTCGCCGCACACCGGTACCTGTCGTGCCAATGGCACTGCGAGGTCTGTGGGGGAGTTTCTTCAGCCGTGAACGTGGCCGGGCCATTACCAAAATGCCTAAGCGTTTCTGGTCGCGCATTGAAATAGTTGCCGGTGAACCTGTTCAGCCCAAAGATGCAAGCTCTGCCGTGTTGCGTGAGAGGGTGATAGCGCTGCGGGGAGAGGAAGGGAGATAAGCAAGTACTGGGTACTAGGTACTGGGTACTGGGTACTGGGTACTGGGTACTGGGTACTGGGTACTGGGTACTGGGTACTGGGTACTGGGTACTGGGTACTGGGTACTGGGTACTGGGTACTGGGTACTGGGTACTGGGTACTGGGTACTGGGTACTGGGTACTGGGTACTGGGTACTGGGTACTGGGTACTGGGTACTGGGTACTGGGTACTGGGTACTGGGTACTGGGTACTGGGTACTGGGTACTGGGTACTGGGTACTGGGTACTGCAAGAGTTTGTCATCTGCATATGTTCAGTCAAGCTCTTCGCTCTTGCTTTTCCCAGTTCCCAGATCCTGCTCTTCCCAGCACCCTTCACCTCAGAACAATCTGGCTAAGTCGTCAGTTCCAATTTCAACCACTCTCCCAACGCTGCTCTGGATATTTTAATCCCGTTTCCCTTTACCGAATCCGGCATCAGGAAATAACGCATGGGGCGTTGGTGAGGGGCAAGTTTGTCAGCCGCCCATTTCGGGAGTTTGTCCAAAACGGTTTCGCTCTCCAGCGGCTCGATTATTGCGACCGGGCGTGAGCCAAACTCGGCATCAGCCACAGGTAAGACAAATACCAGGCTGACATCGGGGTGTTTTGCCAGAATGCGCTCAACCGCTTCCGGCTGGACATTCTCACCGCCACAGATAAACATGTTGTCGAGTCGGCCAAGCAAGCGAAGGTTATCACCTTGTTCACCGAACCATTCGCCGCGATCCCTGGTCGCAAAAAGCCCGTCTGCCAGCACTAGAGGTTTGAGCTTTCCCTCAACCATATAGCCCGGTGACAATGGGCCGCCACCCACCAGAACTTCACTCTCCCCGGATATTTCCACCTGCCGGTAAGCCATTGGGGCACCGACCGTCAGCTCTCCATCCGCCCGTTTTACGGTGATGGTCGACGCCATTTCTGTCATTCCATAGCCACACCAGCAGCGAATGCCAGCGCGCTCGGCATCTTCCGTCAGTGCTACAGGTATTTCTGCGCCCCCCAGCAATACCTCCTTCAGCGTATCTGGTTTACCCTGCACCAACAGGCGTTGTAACTGGGTAGGAACCAACGAAGCGTGGGAAACTTTATCGAAGGCAGAGAACAGCTGTTCCCCGGCAACCGGAGCAACTTTCATCCGTGCACCGCTAAGCAGCCAGCGCCAGATTATAGCCAACCCGGAAACATGGAAAATTGGCAGCGAAAGAAGCCAGCAATCGTCGTGACTGAGAGGCATCACCTGCAAAATACCGGCTGCACTGTGTAAGTGGTTGCTTACAGTATGGGCGACCGCCTTTGGCAGGCCAGTTGAACCGGAGGTCAACGTCAGCGTAGCAATGTGATGGCTGGCATAAGCCGACACCAGCGTTTCTGACCGGCATTCTACAAGCTCTGCGGGGGATTCAATATGAAAGGCAACCCCTGTACGTCCGGCGATCGCCTCAATGTCTGCACTGGGCATTTTCGGGTTAACCGCCAACACGTTTGCACCTGACTGAATCAGTGCCAGCAGTAAGTAAACACTCTCAATACCAGGGTTGGCGGTAAAGGAGACGATTTTCCCGGCAGGGTTTTCCGGTAAGCATTGGGTATATCGGTTGATACGCTCGCATACCTGCTGCCAGTTCAGCGCGGTATCACCATCAAAGAGTGCGGTTTGTTCAGGCTTGTGGCTGGCCCAGGCTTGCCAGGGCCAGTCATGGAAAGTCAGTACCGCAGGCGTTATTGCTCGCTGCACCATATTTTTCCCAGGTCTTGCAGGGGGGTAACCGGAAGCGTACAGCCCGGCCACGGTGTCTCCAATTGTGCTTTGAACAGCTGCATGGTATCCAGGCCAGGGACGGTTCCCGGTGTTTTCCATGCTGCCAGACGGGCCAATTGGTTTAATCCAAGGCTGGTCTCCAGACTGGAGCTGATAACTGCAACCAGTCCTTTTTCATGCGCCTGCTCAATCAGTGAAAGGCAGTAGTCCACCGAACCGGTCAGAGTTGGCTTGATAACAATCGCCGCAACACCCGGCAACGCTTCCACCTCAAAGCCCGGCTCACGCACCGTCTCATCCCAGGCGATGGCAATACCATGTTCTGCGGCAAATGCCAGGCTGTCTTCCGGCTTCTTGCAAGGCTCTTCCAGGAAGGCAATGCGGTCGCGGTAAGCCGGGTTCACATACTTGGCAAACTGCTGGCCTTTGAGCGGTGTCCAGCCCCGGTTGGCGTCAAGGCGAAGCTTTAGGTCGGGAATGGCTTCCAGGAACATGTTCGCTACCATGCCATCGCGCACGGCTTCGTACATACCCACTTTGATCTTGGCGACTTTGTCACCATCAAGTTCGGCCAGTTTCTGCACCAGATCGTCCGGATCGCCGGAACACAGTGGCGCGGCGGAATAGTTACCTTCCTTAGGCAATCCGCCATCCAGCTCCAGCATTGCCATACTGATGCCGAAAGCCACTGACGGGTAAAGAGCGTTAAGGTCGACAGTTTCACCGGCTTGCCATGCCACCAATGCAGTCTGGGCCTGCTCACCAGCTTGTTCGGCACTTTCTGTGCTGAACTCCGGAAGCGGGGCGATTTCACCCCGGCCGGTTTTCTCTCCATCCCTGAGTTCGACAATCCAGCCCTCGCGGGTTTGCAGGCGCTGGTTGCGTAAAATCACCCCACTGTCCATTGGCAGGGTGTAACGGTATAGGGCTGCTGTACGCATCACGTCTTCCGGATTATGGGTTACGCGGGAACTTGTCAAAGTCCGGACGGCGTTTCTCATTGAATGCGTTACGGCCTTCCTGACCTTCTTCAGTCATATAGAACAGCATGGTGGCGTTTCCTGCCAGTTCCTGCAAACCAGCCTGGCCGTCACAGTCAGCGTTCAGTGCGGCTTTCAGGCAGCGCAGTGCCATTGGGCTGTGTTGCAGTACTTCACGGCACCAGCGGATAGTTTCGCGCTCAAGCTCTGCATAAGGCACAACTGTGTTGACCAGGCCCATATCCAGTGCTTCCTGGGCGTCGTAGAATCGGCACAGGAACCAGATTTCACGGGCTTTTTTCTGGCCCACAATGCGCGCCATGTAAGAAGCACCCCAGCCGCCGTCAAATGAACCCACTTTCGGACCGGTCTGGCCAAACTGGGCATTGTCAGCCGCAATGGTCAAGTCACACATCATGTGCAGAACGTGACCGCCGCCAACCGCATAACCGGCAACGGCTGCGATAACCGGCTTAGGGCAGGTACGGATCTGGCGCTGGAAGTCGAGAACGTTGAGGTGGTGTGTGCCTTCGTCATCCTTGTAACCGCCGTAATCACCGCGGATCTTCTGGTCGCCGCCTGAGCAGAATGCGTATTCGCCCTGGCCGGTCAGTACAATCACACCTACTTTTTCGTCATAGCGGGCATCAGCCAGCGCCTTAATCATTTCTTTAACGGTCTGGGGACGGAATGCATTACGCACCTCCGGACGGTTAATGATGATTCGGGCAATGCCGTCTTCAGATTTTTGGTACAGGATGTCTTCGTAACCCTCTGAACAGTCTTCCCAGACGGCTGGTGCGTACAGTTCTTCTTCGGTAAGTCCAATGGTTCTGGCCATAGTCAGGCTCCCAATATTTTCAATAAGGTTGTGCGCTTCTGTCAGGAAGCATGAATCAATTGCGTCAATGCGAGGGCAAATTTTTCAGGCTGTTCAACGTGAACATTGTGCCCAGCCCCGGCAATCACCCGGCGGGGCAAACCGGAAAGTGCCGCCAGGTCTAAAAATTTCTTGTCATCTTCCCCACACAGGTAATGAACCTGAATTGGAAGAGTTTTCAGCTTGTCCAGCAAGTATGGCTGCTCAGCGAGCGATGTGGCACGTAACATCATAGCCACAGTCATGCCAAGGTTATCACTGCGTTTTTCAACCAGTCTTTGTTTTTGCTCAGGTTTCAGGGAAGAAAAAACCGGTTGGCAATACCAGTCTGTGAGCACGGCACATATTGGCTGCTCTTCAAACCGGTCAGCCCATCGGTGATCATTGGTGCGGCGGGTATTTCGCTCTTGTTCACTCAGCAGGCCGAAATGGCTGTTTTCGACAACCAACCCGCTGATCCCGCTTAAAGGCAGGGTGTGGCAGGCATAGTCCATCGCTATACGGCCGCCAAGTGAATACCCCACAAGCCACAGTGGTGTTTTTGCAGGAAGCGAGTTTTGAAGTGTTTTGAGGGTATCACCCAACTGCTGCCGGGTTTCCCCAAAGCCGGACACAGCAACTGAACGGCTCTCCCCATGACCGGGCAAATCCAGGGTTGCAGCACCTATCCCACCAGAAAGGTTGCTGAGTACCGCCTGCCAGTCCTTACCGCTGCCGAGCAACCCGTGCAGGAAAACCAGCATAGGCTTTCCTGTCTCCGGAATAGTATGGATAGTAAACCCCAGCATCTTGCAGTCCGGTTAAATCTGTTTCACAGCTGAAAAAAGCTGTTTCATCATCTCACCGGCTTCACCCGGCGGGGTCACCACTTCGATAAGGGTTGTCCCAGCCTTTTCCATTGCTTCGCCAAGCATACTTTCCATCTCAGCGAGTGATTCCGGGCGACAGTAACCCAACCCGAACATGGCAGCAGCATGAGAAAAATCCAACTGGTGCGGCATACGGTAAAACTGGTCTTTTTGCGCACCTGGCACCGGCAGCATATCGAAAATGCCACCCCCGTCATTGTTGAAAAGAACCACAGCTATCGGATGCTGTTGTTGGCGCAGCAATGCAAGGGAGTTGAGGTCGTAAAGTGCGGACGTATCACCAATCAGGCAACACATTTTACGCATTCGGGCTCGCTGGACACCGGCAGCAGTGGCAAACAGGCCGTCAATGCCCGAAGCCCCGCGGTTGGCGAACACCGTCTGGCCTTCAATGCGGCTGAACATATCAACCAGCCGGATAGCCAGGCTGTTGCCGAGGAAAAGATCGGTCTGATCATCAAGCCAGCCCGGCAAACGGGATGCAACGCCAATTTCGGTCAGGCGCTCTTGGGCATAAGCCTGTGCCAGCTTATGTGACTTAGCAGCTACCGATTTCAGCGAATCCGCCCACCCGGCATTTTCAACATGGCGGACATCCTCAGCTAAAACACAGGCTGCATCCCCGGCACTAAGCCTGATACGCACAGCCGGACGGTGGGCACAATCAAGGCGGCCCGGATGAGGGTCAACTATCCAGTAGGTACCATTGAAACCGGCAATAAACTGACCCAGACGCTTGGACACCAGACGGGCGCCAAACTGCACTACCACATCTGCTTCGGCTAACGCTGCTGCACTTTCAACATGTTGCAGCCAACTGTCATAACCTTGCCAGTCAGTGCCGCCACTGGACTGCGGATCAGCCAACAGAGGCCAGCCCAGGGTTTTGGAGAGTGCTTCGACATGTGCAAACTCGCCTGCAGACAGGCGTCCGGCAATCAGGATGCCCTTTTGTTTTTGCAGGGTTTCCCACTCATTGAGGTCTACGCCGGCCAGCGTCGAGTGCAGAGGGAATTCAAGGTACGGTCTGCCTCCGCCAAGCCAGTCAGATACCGGCTCTAGATAGGGCTCAACCCCTGAAACATCACCGTAAAGAGGCTCCGGATACCGGCAGTTGAAGTGGACAGCTCCTCCATCGCGAGCCTGTTTTGCCATCGCATTGTCAATGGTTGTTAAAAGCCAGCAAGCCGGGACAGTGACAGAGGGGGAAGGCAGGTCTACGGCCGCGACAGCGTGACTGCCAAAAATATTGTATTGGTCGATAGCCTGGTTGGCTCCGCAGTCAATCAACTCAACCGGGCGGTCAGCAGTCAACATCACCAGCTTTTCACGGGTCAGCCCGGCTTCTGCAACCGCAGGAAGTAAGTTAGCCACAGCCGTCCCGGATGTGACTACCACGGCAACCGGCTTTTGGCTGGCCTTGGCAAGACCGAGCGCCAAAAAGCCAAGACCCCGTTCGTCGAAGTGGGTATGAACGGTTAAATCACTCCGTTCGCCCGCTTCCAGCGTCAGCGGAGTAGAGCGGGAACCAGGGGCAATACAGATATCGGTGACACCGTGACGGACTAATGCTTCAAGAGTGAGTTTTGCCCAGGTGCGGTTCATTGAGACCTGGTTTGGCATTGAGGTCATGATGCTACCTGCTCCGCAACCAGCTCATCATTCTGTGGAATAAGGTTGAGCAGTGTGGCGGTTTTACGATCGAGTTCTTTCCACTCGCTTTGCGGCTGGGAGCCGGGAACGATGCCCGCACCGGCAAATAAGTGAAGTTCATTTTCAAGGATCAGGGCACTGCGGATCGCCACACAGAACTCACTCCGTTCATCACTGATATATCCCACTGCACCGCTATACCAGCCTCGGGCAAAAGGTTCGTGATGATTGATAAAATCAAGTGCTTTATCCCGGGGGAGACCGGCAATTGCCGCTGTCGGCTGCAGGTTCTCCAGTAATGCGGAATTGCTGATTCCTTGCTCCAGTGTCGCGCGGATAGAACGGCGCAGGTGCTGGACATGGCGAAGTTTCACCAGATGCGGGGTGTCATCTGCATACAGATCCTGGCACCAAGGGGTCAGGCGGCTGAGAATGTCATCAACCACCAGCTTGTTTTCATAAATATTCTTGGCGTCATTCATCAGCCAGTCGGCGAGGGTGTCATCTTCCTGCTCACTTTTGCCTCGGCCGATAGTACCGGCCAGTGCTTCAGTTGCCAGTTCCCCTTCCTGCCGAGCAAAAAGCCGTTCAGGGGTCGAACCGACAAAGCAGTGTTTGGAATCCAGGGCAAACATAAAGTGGAAAGCGCGGGCATTGCGCTGTTTGCTGGTTTTCAGCAGTTGTGCCGGAGGAATAGGCTGGTCCAGTGTTACCGTGGTGCGGCGTGCGAGCACCACCTTCTCAAACTTGGCATCTGAAATGGCATCCAGTGCCGTTTCGACCATGTTCTCCCATTCTGGATAGCATGGCGAATAGTCCTTACTTAGAACATTACACTGGATTTCACCTTTGCACTCAACATTTTCCACTAGTGACTGCAGGGCGGAAATAATACGCTGGCGGTCTTCACAAAGGTTTACTGCCAGCATCCAGTGGCCATCCTGGCGGGCAATTTCAACCCGAGGGAGGAAAAAGAATGATTGCAGGCAGCGACTGGCCCTTTCTGTGCGGCCGTCAAAGGAGCTTCCACCCCAGATACGCTGGCCTTCACCCAATGCGGTTTCGGCGGAGCGGGCACTGGTAAAGGTACGGATTTGACCGATAGCCAGCACTTCTTCGCGCTCGTCACGGCTGCGCCAGTAAAACTTTGGAAACAGCGGCTGCGCTTCAAGCCAGTCGACAGGATCACAGTTTGCTTCCCAGACCAGCGGTACCATCAGTCGGGATGTGTCAGGATGGCTGGATGCGATGAGATCCAGCAAGGAAGCAATCGCTTTTTGCAATTCGGTCAAAATACCCTCACTCTATTTGCAAGTTTGCCGAAAAGTCGGCGTTCTGGCCCGAAATAGCAGCGGTTTTTCTCCCTGGTAACAGTGGCATAGAAGGTTACGCCGGTGACACCTAAACACAATCTGCGGAATCCGTTATTGTACATCCATATATCCCATGAGGAAAACGAAGTGGCACAGGATATTAAACCACTACGCAGGATTAAATTGTGAATAATTCACTTTTTCACAATAACTTACTGATTTGCCATTCATCAGCGGGATTAAATCGTGTAATTTATCAAAAACCAATAAAAAACAACATTCAGGTCCATCAATGAACGAAGTCGGGATGTCACACAAGCTGGACAATGTCTGTTATGACATTCGTGGTCCGGTAACAAAGCACGCAAAACGCCTGGAAGAAGAAGGGCATAAAATTCTCAAGCTCAATATCGGCAACCCGGCCCCGTTTGGTTTCGACGCCCCGGATGAAATTCTGGTCGACGTTATCCGGAACCTGCCAACCTCACAGGGCTATTGCGACTCCAAGGGTATCTACCCTGCCCGCAAGGCTGTGGTTCAACATTACCAGAAGCGGGGCATGCTGGATCTGGATGTTGAAGATGTTTATATCGGTAACGGTGTTTCCGAACTGATTGTGATGGCCATGCAGGCACTGCTTAACAACGGTGACGAAATGCTGGTACCTGCACCTGATTACCCGCTTTGGACGGCAGCAGTGTCACTGTCCGGTGGTAACCCTGTGCACTATATGTGTGATGAGGAATCTGACTGGTATCCGGATCTGGAAGATATCAAGAAGAAGATTACCAAGCACACCAAGGGCATTGTACTCATCAACCCGAACAACCCGACCGGCGCTGTATACAGCCGTGATTTCCTGCTGCAGGTTATTGAGATCGCACGTAAGCATAACCTGATCATTTTCGCAGATGAAATCTACGACAAGATCCTCTATGACGGTGCCCAGCACCACTCCATTGCGGCTCTGGCACAGGATCTTTTTGTCGTAACCTTCAACGGCCTGTCAAAATCATACCGCGTCTGTGGTTTCCGTGCCGGCTGGTTGATGCTGTCCGGTCCGAAACACCATGTGAAAGGTTACGTCGCCGGGCTGGATATGCTCGCCTCTATGCGTCTCTGTGCCAATGTGCCCATGCAGCACGCTATACAAACAGCACTTGGCGGATATCAGAGCATCAATGAACTGATCCTGCCGGGGGGCCGTTTGCTTGAACAACGGGACAAGGCGTGGGAGATGATCAATGCGATTCCGGGTGTGTCTTGCGTAAAACCTAAAGGCGCACTCTACCTGTTCCCGAAAATCGACACCAAGAAATACAACATCATCAACGACGAACAGATGATGCTGGACTTCCTGCAACAGGAAAAAGTGTTGATGGTGCACGGAACCGGCTTTAACTGGCCACGCCCGGACCACTTCCGGATTGTGACGTTGCCGCGTGTCGATGACCTTGAGATAGCCATCAGCCGCTTTGAACGCTTCCTCCAGGGCTACAAGCAGTAACAATTTAAAGCTTAGACAATATTACGGCGGGCATTGGCTCGCCGTTTTTGATCAAGGGACAAGTGCGGTCCTAGGTTCTGGGTTCTGGGTTCTGGGTTCTGGGTTCTGGGTTCTGGGTTCTGGGTTCTGCAAAAATGTTCATTTCACATACGTCTCAACAAGTACGTTATTTTTCCTTATCCCAGTACCCAGGGCCTTCTTTTCCCAGAGCCGCATTTGCTGCCATGCCACTTAGCGCGGCAATGGCCAGCCCAACAATCCCCCCGGCCAGATGGGCCTCGGTTGCGACACTGGCACCAATAAGTTCAGCCGTATCTGCCGATGCACCAAATACCTGCTCCCAAAGTATTTTGGCGAAGACGCCGGCCAGCAGCAGCCAGCCTACCCGGTCACCACCCCGTATATCAGCAACCGCACCGATAACAAACAAACCATGTAATACCCCGGACAACCCGGCATACTGTCGGTAATCAGAAAAGAACATTGCCAGGCCCACTGCAACGCTCAGCAGCGAGATCTGGATCAGAAAAGTGCTTTCCCGGTAGTGTGCGCGGAAAATAAAAGTGATGACCGTCAATGCCGCCCCATTCATTACCAGGTGGATGAAGTTGGTATGGGTCAGGTTTCCTGTTAGGATTCGCCACCACTGGCCGTGTTCGATAGCCTGCCGCTGCCAATCCAGCCAAGGGCTAAAAGTGGGTAACTGCGCCAAACACATCACAACTAGAATTAACCCGACTGCACGATAGGTTTTCAAGGCATCTCCCGATGATAAGCAGATATTGTCCGCACTGCGGTAAAGCAAAAAAAGCCTGTATTTGCCAGTGGATTACACCGGTTTCCAATGACATTCCTGTGATAGTACTACAGCATCCGGATGAAGTTTCCCAGCCTCTCGGTACGGCGCGCATCTTAAATCTGTCCCTCGAACACTGCTACCTGCTCGTGGGTGAGGACTTTTCACAAAATGAGGAACTGGAGGCCCTGCTGGAAAAACCAGAAATCAACTGGCACCTCCTCTATCCAGCAGACCACGCGACACCGGCAGGCGAACTGCATATTACAGAAGGCCGCAAAACAGGACTGATCCTGCTTGATGGTACCTGGCGCAAGGCATATAAAATGTTCCAGCTGTCAACGTCATTGCATCCCCTGCCCTGCATTTCCCTGGGCGGTATCGCTCCGAGCAATTACCGTATAAGAAAATCACCAAAAGCTGAAGGGCTCTCCACAGTAGAAGCGGCCTGCCTGGCACTGGGTGAACTGTCCGGGAAACCGCAGGATTACTACCCAATGCTGGAAACATTCAATAAAATGATCGACTTCCAGATAAACCAAATGCCGCCCGGTGTTTACGAACGGCATTATGGAAAATCGGACAACTGACTTCACCGCTAACGCGGATCTGTCCACCCGCTGTCATGGTCAGCGCTGAACATCCGGGCATGCAGGCGCTGAGCAAAACCGTCTGTCATACCGGCTATGTAGTCACAGATAACCCGATGGCCGTCCTGCCCCCTTTCACACTGGATACGCCAGCGTTTTTTGGTGTCTTCCGGCAGTAACCGCTCCGGATCACCGCTGAATGCCTGGAACAGTTCCATCACCAGTTGCTGGCCTTTGTACTCCAGCAATTGGATTTCAGGCTTTCTCACCACATATTCCGACACAAACCGTTTGAGCACATCGAGCACTTTCTGCATGGTATCCGGTAAAGACGCATTCCACGCAAGCAGCGGTGACTTAAATACGTTTACCCCGTCTGTTGAAGCCGGTTCAATTACAATGGATGTGATCAGGGTGTTTACCAGAGCGCCGATAGCATCTTTACGTTCATGATGCGGACCAAACATTTGTTCGCTGAGCTCCCCGATATTGGCTTCAAGCCACGGGTCACCGCACTCTGCAAGCTTGCTGGCTACCGCTTCCTGCCATTGGCTGCGAGTGACGATGCCCATTACCACTGCATCTTCGAGATCGTGGACACCGTAGGCAATATCGTCTGCCAGCTCCATTATGGAGCAATCGAGGGATTTGAACCGGGTTTTGCCATGATGGTGGACTGGGTCAGCGTTTTCACGGAGGGAAGAAAACAATTCCCGGTCAGCCGTTGAAAAAGGAGCCAAAACCCAGCTGAACAACGCCCGGTCTTCATCGTAAATTCCTTTTGCCGGCGCCCAGTCCGACGCTTTCAGCAAACGGAAGTTGGTAACTGCCGGGGGCAATTCCTTTGCCCTGACATCAAATATTTGAGCTGGATACTTGATTAGGCCAAGCAAGGTTCGGCGTGACAGGTTCATCCCATCATGCTCAGTATAAGGCTCCAGACGGGTAACAATACGAAATGTCTGCGCGTTGCCTTCGAATCCGCCATGCTCACGCATCATGTAGTTGAGGGCAATCTCACCACCATGCCCAAAGGGTGGATGACCGATATCATGGGCCAGGCACAGACTCTCCAGCAGGCTGGTTGTTGGAAGGATATCCCGGAACTCCGGCTGTTTTTCTTTTAACTGGGCGACAATACCGGTACCGATTTGGGAAACTTCCAGCGAATGAGTCAGCCGGGTACGGTAAAAGTCATGAAGGCCGGCTCCCAACACCTGGGTTTTAGCCTGAAGCCTGCGAAACGCAGCAGAGTGTAGAATACGCGCCCGGTCCCGCTGAAACGGGGAACGCCTGTCGTCCCGGCGCTTTTTCTTCTCTTCTGCAATACGTGCCTGCCACAACTCCTCATCAGGTATCTGCATCAGCTAATCTCATCCAGTGTAAGCTCGAAACTGCGGACAAACGTTTCCATAAAATATTCCATCGCCGGGCTGCTCCGCTCTTCAAGGGTTTCCCTCAGGCGCTTTTCGGCTTTGGCAAACTCATGGTTACCCGCTGATTGCTCCTCAATACACTTCAGGTAGGCACAAATAGAGTCGGCCTGCTTAACAATTCGGTGCATGACTGGCTCGCCTTTCAGACTGTCCAGAAATGGGACATATTCATCACGCAACTCATCCGGCAGCATGGAGAGCAATTTGAGTTCAGCTTCGCGTTCAATCTTTTTGTACTCGGCGGCAATGGTCGGATTGAAGTACTTAATCGGGGTTGGCATGTCGCCGGTAATCACTTCGCTGCAATCATGGAACATCGCCATGACTGCAATACGGTCGGGATTAAGCCCTCCACCAAACTTTTTGTTCTCGATCACAGCCAGTGCATGGGCGACAAACGCCACCATCAAGCTGTGTTCAGAAATATTTTCCTTGAAGACATTGCGCATCAACGGCCAGCGGTATATCAGCTTCATCCTGGCAAGATGGGCAAAGAAGTGACTTTGAGAAATTTGGGGGTGATCCTTGTCTTTCATAGACTTCTACAGATAAACAACAATCCCTCAAGATTAGCAAAGCCAGTAAATAAAAAAAGAGGCCAGCGGCCTCAATTCGAGAAGGGAGAGAAAACTCGTGTAACTGGATTACTGTACTGCCAGCAGGCTACGGTTTTTTTCTACTGTCGCTTTACCGATACCTTTTACGTTGCTGAGATCATCAACCGACGCAAATTTTCCGTTTGATGTGCGGAACTCGACAATAGCCTGAGCTTTATCCGGGCCAATCCCTTTTAATTTCTTATCCAGCTCATCGGCAGTAGCCGTATTGATATTAACCGTTGTGCTTGAGCTTGCTCCGGCATCTACGGCATTGTCGTCAGCAGCCAAGGACACAGGTGCCAATGTCAAAAGTAATGCGGTAACTACTGCACTAACCAACTTTCTCATATTTCTGTTCTCCTGTTTGAATTACAGAAAATGGTATAGGTTCGGCACATAGCATTTCACTGATCAATAGATACAAAAACGACGCAGTACTTAACGTCACTGCGTCGTTTTGCTTATCAGTTACATCAATAATGTAACTGAGTCGAGAAAATTAAAGCTGCTCTTCCTGGTTTTGAGCGGGAACAGTCACTTCAGTTTTGCTGCGAAGTTGTCCCAGCGTAGAGTCCAGATCTGCATTGGCTTTAGCGCGCACCATGCTTTGTGCCATTGGGTCAGTTGGCTTCATATCTGCCTTGCCCGGCTCATTGACCTTATCCAGCTCAACGATGATAACATCTCCGGCTGCGTTTTCAGTGCGGCCATAAACCGGCTTACCGTCAACAGGCTTGGCCATGGTAAATGCCAACTCGGTAACCGCGCGGTCAGCACCTACACGACCAACGGTTTCTTCATCACCAAAGCTGTAACCTGATGCATCCAGTGCTTCCTTGTTGCCTTCTTTGAGACCAGCAACAATTTTGTCAGCCAGAGCCAGCGCTTCTTGCTCACCTTTTTGAGCCGCCAGTTTAGCCTTAACCTGTGCTTTTACCTCATCAAATGGCAGCACAGTTTCGTCACGGGAGTCGTCTACGCGGACCACAACAACGTGCTCTGGGGCAATTTCGATAACTTCAGAGTTAAGGCCATCTTCACGGACTTCAGGGCTGAACAGCGCCTCAAGCACTTTCGGGTTCGCCATTACACCCTGAGCATCCTGACGGGAGAAGAAGTCAGTCTTCTGAACCTTGGCGTTGACAGCCTTAGCTGCGTCATCCAGGTTGTCCGGCATTTCAAAGGCTTTCTCTGACAGTTCTGTAGACATTTCATAGAAGCGGTCAGCAGCTTTTTGCTGCTTAAGTGCAGCGACAATGCTGTCCTTCACCTCATCGAAAGGTTTAGCTACGGCTGGTTCCACGTCATCCAGCTTGATGATGTGGTAACCGAACTCAGACTTCACCAGGCCCGAAATATCACCTTTGTTCTTAAGAGCAAACGCAGCTTCTTCAAACGAAGGATCCATGACACCTTTTTCGATCCAATCCAAAGAACCGCCGTCTTTGGCACTGAAAGTATCATCAGACTTGGCTTTGGCTTCTGCAGCGAAGTCCTTGCCAGCTTTCAGATCAGCCAGAACAGCTTCAGCCTTGGCTTTCGCATCAGCATCATCACCCTGGATAAGGATATGGCTGACTTTGCGTTTGGCCTTGGATTCATAGTTTGCTTTGTTCGCGTCGTAATACGCTTTGGCTTCTTCATCTGTTACTTTGATGTTGTCAGCCAGTTTGTCACCAGACAGCTCTACGAAAGAAGCCTTGATTTGCTCTGGACGAACAAAATCTCCGCTGTTTTTGTCGTAAAACGCTTTCATTTCCTCGTCGGTGATATTTGCCTTCTCAGCAAAGGTAGCAACCGGCAGGGTCAGAGTGCGGATTGCACGGGTCTGGGCAACCAGATCGTACTGAGACTGGATTTCATCACCGAGAACAAATTCACTGCTCAGCAAGGCGTTTACCAGTTGCTGACGAACCAGATCCTTGCGCATATACTCAGCAAATTGATCCGGCGTAAACCCGGCACGGCGCAGGCCTGCCTGATACAGCTCATTGTCGAACTTACCGTCACGCTGGAACTGAGGCATATCCACAATCGCCTGCTTGATCTGCACATCACTTACGCGCAGATTCAGCTCATTGGCATATTGCTCAAGCAGCATGTCATTAACCATTCGGTCCAGGACATTCTGGCGGAACTGGCGCAGATAAGCAGGATCAGACATCAGCGTGCTGAACATTTCTCCAGCTTGCTGCTGCATACGCGCACGCTCATTTTGATAAACCTGCTCAAACTGAGCACGGCTGATATCCTGATCACCTACCGTTGCTGCCGGTACATCGTTCCCACCCGCAAGGTAGCTACCAACGCCTGCAAACGCAAAGGAGATAATTATCAGGCCGAGAATGACCTTGATCACCCAATTGTTAGCGCCTTCGCGCAATCGCTCCATCATAGTCTGCCGTATCTCCTGTATCTGGAACTGGCTAATACATCTTTATAATATTTTCAGCGGCTAAGCAGCGAGATGAATAAAAAATAACCCGCATATTTAAACGCAAAAAAGCGCATCGACACGATGCGCCTTGGTCCGCCGAGTGATCCTGATTATACGTTTTGCCAGTGGGCTTTTCAGCTTTTTCGTTCCACTTTGGCGAATCAGACACCCTTTATGAGCGGGAATTAGTTTACTGCGTCTTTCAACGCTTTACCTGCCTTGAAACCAGGTACTTTTGCAGCAGCAATTTTGATTTCCTGGCCGGTCTGTGGGTTACGGCCGGTACGGGCTGCACGATCACGTACAGAGAAAGTACCGAAACCAACCAGAGCAACCTGGTCACCGGTTTTCAGAGAGTCAGAAACTGCTTCAATAAATGCATCCAGAGCACGGCCTGCAGATGCTTTTGAGATATCTGCACCCTCTGCGATCTTATCTACCAGTTGTGCTTTATTCACGTCTTATTCCCCTATCTCATTATTTCTCTATGCCGCATTGTTTTGTGCGGCTTCATTCAATGCTCGTCAAGAGACCTGCTAACCAGCTGCAAGCGCCTGGCATTATTTCTCAAAACAAGAGGTGAAAAGAAACCTTAAATTTCTGAGAAATACCACAACATCAAGGTTTGCAACTAAGTTTTCCTAACTTAGCGAGCAAAAAAAAAGCTGACAAGCCTTTTGGGCGTTGTCAGCCTTTCTCATCCCTTATTTTTGCTGCACATCACTGTTTTCAGTGCTGACAACCTGCATGCCCAGTGGATTCTCCTGAAGGGCAATGGTCAGGACATCATCTATCCAGCGAACCGGACGGACATCCAAATCGGCAATAACGTTGTCTGGAATCTCTTCCAGATCGCGCTCATTTTCCTTCGGAATCACTACTGTCTTAATGCCACCCCGGTGGGCTGCCAGCAGTTTTTCTTTCAGGCCGCCGATTGGCAGGACTTCTCCACGCAGGGTAATTTCACCGGTCATGGCAACATCGGCACGAACCGGGTTACCTGTCAGGCTTGATACCAGAGCGGTACACATTGCGATACCAGCACTAGGGCCATCTTTTGGTGTGGCACCTTCTGGAACGTGAATATGGATATCACGCTTTTCATAGAAGTCGCTGTTGATACCCAGTTTCTCAGCACGGGTACGAACTACTGTCATGGCGGCCTGAATAGATTCCTGCATAACATCACCCAATGAGCCGGTGTGCAGCAGTTTACCTTTACCAGACATAGACTGCGCTTCTACAGTCAGCAGGTCACCACCCACTTCTGTCCAAGCCAGACCGTTGACCTGACCGATGCGGTTGTTCTCTTCCGCCTTTCCGTAGTCAAAACGCTGAACACCCAGGTAGGCTTTCAGGTTTTCCTGAGAGATGGTCAGGGTCTTCAAATCCTTGTCCAACAGAATCTCTTTCACTGCCTTACGGCACAATTTAGAGATTTCACGCTCAAGGCTACGGACACCCGCTTCACGGGTGTAGTAACGGATAATACCCAGAATGGCAGAATCATCGATTACCAGCTCGCCCGGCTTGAGGCCATTGCGCTGGATCTGCTTGTCTACCAGGTGACGCTTGGCAATATTGAGCTTTTCGTCTTCGGTATAACCGGACAGGCGAATCACTTCCATACGGTCCAGCAATGGGCCAGGAATATTCATGGAGTTCGACGTTGCCACAAACATTACGTCGGACAGATCGTAATCCACTTCCATGTAGTGATCGTTGAACGCGTTGTTCTGCTCAGGATCCAGGACTTCAAGCAGTGCAGAAGCCGGATCGCCACGCATATCGGATGACATCTTGTCAATTTCATCCAGCAGGAACAATGGGTTACGCACACCAACTTTCGCCATTTTCTGGATAAGCTTACCCGGCATTGAGCCGATGTAAGTACGGCGGTGACCGCGAATTTCCGCTTCGTCACGTACGCCACCCAGCGCCATACGCACATACTGTCGGCCAGTTGCCTTGGCAATGGACTGACCCAGAGAGGTTTTACCTACACCAGGAGGACCAACGAGGCACAGAATAGGGCCTTTCAGCTTATTGATTCGGTTCTGGACGGCCAGGTATTCAACGATGCGTTCTTTAACTCGCTCGAGGCCATAGTGGTCAGCGTTGAGAATCTCTTCGGCTTTCGCCAGGTTCTTTTTCACCTTGGAACGCTTGTGCCAAGGTACACTGATCATCCAGTCGATGTAGCCACGGACTACGGTCGCTTCCGCCGACATTGGCGACATCATTTTCAATTTCTGCAGTTCTTGCTCGGTTTTTTCCCGGGCTTCCTGCGGCATCTTGGCGTCTTCGATTTTCTTCTTCAGTGATTCGAATTCGTCAGGTGCGTCATCCAGTTCGCCAAGCTCTTTCTGAATCGCCTTCATCTGCTCATTCAGATAGTATTCACGCTGGCTCTTCTCCATCTGCTTCTTAACGCGTCCGCGAATACGCTTTTCAACCTGAAGCAGATCAATTTCAGATTCCATCATAGCCAACAGGTACTCAATACGGTCATTGATGTCGACCAACTCGAGAACATGCTGTTTATCTGCCAGTTTCAGTGGCATGTGGGCGGCAATGGTATCTGCCAGACGTGCAGCTTCATCGATGCCATTGAGGGAAGTCAGGACTTCTGGCGGGATCTTTTTGTTAAGCTTGATGAAGCCTTCAAACTGGCTGATTGCGGTACGGATAAGGACTTCCTGCTCACGCTCGTCCATTTCCGGCGTAACCATGTATTCCGCATCAGCAACAAAGAAATCATCTTCATGGAAGGCATTAACCTTCACACGCTGCAAACCTTCAACCAGTACTTTAACCGTGCCGTCAGGCAGCTTGAGAAGCTGCAGTATGGAGGCAACAGTACCTACACCATGTAAATCATCAACGGCGGGCTCATCCGTTGCCGCGTCCTTTTGCGCTACCAACAGAATCTGTTTGTCGTTGTCCATTGCCGCTTCAAGGCAACGGATGGATTTCTCCCGACCAACGAACAGTGGGATCACCATATGCGGGTACACCACTACATCACGCAGTGGCAGTACGGGTATCGTTATGCGCTCGGAACGCTCCAAGTTCATATTCGTCTCTCTTCCGTTGGAACATAGTTATGAGTATATGGGGTTAAACTTCTGAGATTCAATGGAACGAAGCAGAGAAAACAAAAAAGGAGGCATACACCTCCTTTTCGATTGAATTTCAAGCCAAAAGTGATGAATTACTCACCACCAGCAACCTGATTTTCGGCATTGTCATAAATCAGCAGAGGTGCGGATTCACCCTTGATAACTGACTCATCGATAACAACCTTGCTAACGCTCTTGTTAGACGGCAGATCGTACATCGTATCGAGCAGTACTGCTTCTACGATTGAACGCAGGCCACGCGCACCGGTTTTGCGTTCCATTGCTTTGCGGGCAATCGCCACAAGCGCATCATCACGGAACTCCAGTTCAACACCATCCATTTCCAGCAGTGCAGAGTACTGCTTGGTCAGTGCGTTCTTTGGTTCACGCAGAATCTGGATCAGTGCGTCTTCGTCCAGCTCATCCAGTACAGCAGCAACCGGCAGACGACCGATGAACTCTGGGATCAGGCCATATTTAACCAGATCTTCAGGCTCTACCTGCTTGAACAGCTTAGACAGGCTTTCGGCTTCGTCTTTAGAACGGACTTCCGCGCCAAAGCCAATACCTGAACCTTTGGCTACACGCTGGTCAATCACTTTATCAAGACCGGCAAACGCACCGCCACAGACGAACAGGATCTTCGAAGTATCAACCTGAAGGAATTCCTGTTGTGGATGCTTACGGCCACCCTGAGGTGGTACAGAAGCAACCGTACCTTCGATCAGCTTCAACAGAGCCTGCTGCACGCCTTCGCCCGAAACATCACGGGTAATGGAAGGGTTGTCAGACTTGCGTGAAATCTTATCGATTTCATCGATGTAGACGATACCGCGCTCTGCCTTGGAAACGTCATAATCACATTTCTGAAGCAGCTTCTGGATGATGTTCTCTACATCTTCACCCACATAACCGGCTTCAGTCAGGGTGGTAGCATCAGCCATGGTGAATGGTACATCCAGGTATTTGGCAAGGGTTTCTGCAAGCAGGGTCTTACCACTACCCGTTGGACCAATCAGCAGGATATTACTCTTGCCAAGCTCAACACCGTCCGCACTCACATCGCCATTTTGCAGGCGCTTGTAGTGGTTGTAGACCGCCACCGCGAGAACTTTTTTCGCTTGCTCCTGACCGATAACAAAATCGTCCAGGTGAGAGCGGATCTCATGGGGAGTCGGAAGCTCTCGACTGTCACGCTTTGGTGCAATGTCTTTGATCTCTTCACGAATAATGTCGTTGCAAAGATCGACACATTCATCACAGATATAGACAGAAGGACCCGCGATCAGCTTGCGAACTTCGTGTTGGCTTTTTCCGCAGAAAGAGCAGTAAAGCAGCTTGCCGCTACCACCGTCTTTTCGCTTCTCTGTCATTCGCTAACCTCTCAGGGCTATTCGCCCGTGTAAACCATAGGTTAAGTCTATATCAAGTTGCACCGAATGTCCGGCAGTGTCCGGTTCATTGATGCAACTTAACCTAATACTTAATCTCGTTTGCTCAGTACAGCGTCGACCAGACCATACTCAACTGCCTGTTCAGCAGACATAAAATTGTCACGGTCGGTGTCACGCTCAATGATTTCCATTGGCTGACCGGTGTGTTCGGCCAGTAATGTATTTAACCGTTTTTTGATGGTTAAAATTTCCTGAGCATGGATCTGAATGTCAGATGCCTGTCCCTGGAAGCCACCAAGAGGCTGGTGAATCATCACGCGGGAGTTTGGCAGACAGTAACGCTTACCCTGTGCACCACCTGCAAGCAGGAAGGCGCCCATTGAGCAAGCCTGGCCCATACATACAGTGCTTACATCCGGCTTAATGAACTGCATGGTGTCATAGATTGACATACCCGCAGTTACAGAACCACCCGGTGAGTTGATGTACAGGAAGATATCCTTGTCTGGGTTTTCTGACTCAAGGAATAGCAACTGGGCTGTCACAAGGTTTGCCATGTGGTCTTCTACCTGACCGGTCAGGAAAATGACACGCTCTTTGAGAAGACGGGAATAGATATCATAAGAACGCTCACCACGTGATGTTTGCTCAACCACCATTGGTACCAGCGCGTCCATAATCGAAGGCACGGTGTTGCTGTCATGGAAGCTCATATTGTATTCCCCTAAAAGTAATGGTCCGGATGAATTGCTTCATACGGACCATTGTTAGCAAAAGAGTGAATCCTAAGTCAATTTTTCACTCAATTTGTTGCGTAGTTAATCCGCTGATAAAGCGAACAATTACGCTTGAGCGTTCATCAGCTCGTTGAAGCCTTTTTCTACTTCAGAAACCTGAGCTTTAGCCAGCAGCGCATCAATTGCTTGCTCTTCCAGAGCAACATTGCGCATGTTGTTCATCAGCTGTTCGTTCTGCTCGTAGTAAGCAACAACTTCTGTTGGATCTTCGTATGCAGAAGCCATCTCAGCGATCAGAGCCTTAACGCGCTCTTCGTCTGCTTTGATTTCTTCGCTCTTGATTACTTCACCCAGCAGCAGGCCAACAACTACGCGACGCTTAGCTTGTTCTTCGAACAGTTCACGTGGCAGTTCCATCGCTGCATTTTCCTGGCCGCCGAAACGCTGTGCAGCCTGGCGACGCAGTACGTCGATTTCCTGGTCAATCAGTGCAGCAGGAACGTCGATGTCGTTTTGCTCGATCAGACCGTCGATAGCTTGCTCTTTAACTTTGCTCTTCAGCATTTGAGCCAGTTCGCGTTCCATGTTCTTGCGAACTTCTGCTTTCAGACCTTCTACAGAACCATCTTCAACGCCGAAACGCTGTACGAACTCTTCAGTCAGTTCTGGCAGTTCCTGAGCTTCAACAGCCTTCAGAACGATACCAAACTTCGCTGCTTTACCTTTCAGGTTTTCAGCGTGGTAGTCTTCTGGGAAGTTTACGTCGATAGTAAATTCTTCACCGGCTTTCTTGCCCAGGATACCGTCTTCAAAACCAGGGATCATGCGGCCTTGGCCCATAACCAGTTTGAAGTCTTCAGCTTTACCGCCTTCGAACTCTTCGCCGTCGATAGAGCCAGTGAAGTCGATAGTTACGCGGCTGTTTTCTTCAGCAGCGCCTTCTGAAGCGATCCAGTTAGCTTGTTGCTTGCGCAGGGTTTCAACCATGCCTTCAACGTCAGCGTCAGTAACCTGTGCTACTGGCTTTTCGATTTTAACCTGGTCCAGACCTTTCAGTTCGATTTCTGGGTAAACTTCGAAAGTCGCGTTGAATACCAGGTCTTTACCTTCTTCCATTTCAACTGGTGCAAAAGTTGGAGAACCAGCTGGGTTAATCTTTTCTTTAACGATCGCTTCGATGAAGTGACGGTGCATCACTTCACCCAGGATGTCCTGGCGTACAGCTTTACCGTACATACGCGCAACCATCTTCATAGGCACTTTGCCTTTACGGAAACCATCGAAACGACGATTTTTTGCGATGTTGCGAAGCTCAGCAGTAACAGCATCTTCGATGTTTGCTGCTGGAACAGTGATGGTCAGTTGGCGCTGCAGGCCTTCTTTGGTTTCAACGGTAACTTGCATTATGTATATAACCTCAAAACTGTCTCAGGAATTCTGAGTGCTGGGTACCGGCAACTGCCGGTGGCATCCTTTACTACTGCGAGAAAAATCAACCTTGCGAGTCAGCAATCAGTCAAGAATTCGTAAGCAATAGTGCCTGTAAAACGGGACACGATTGTTCACCCTTAAGTGGTACGTGTCTTTGAACCTCAGCGCACTGAGGTCAGCCTTCAGGCCGAAATTTAAGACGCGCTATTATAGCGACACGTACTTCGGGAGTCGAGTTGCCCCCGAGTCAATCGTTACTTTTCTGTGAGATGGGGGCAAAAATCCGGGTTTCAATGGTAAAAAAGTCCTTTTTATCGCTTTTTTTACCCTAAATTTGGCCCTCACACTGGTAACGCTGTTGTATATTTGAGCGATTCCATCGCAAAGGTGGAGGTCACATTCGTCAAACCTTCGATGCTGTTGACCAGTTTCTTATAAAAACGGTCAAAAGCCCCCATATCCTCAACCTGCACCTTCATCATGTAGTCGTATTCACCGGCCATCCGGTAAAATTCCATGACCTCTGCAAAGTCTTCCACGGTTTCAGAAAACTGCCGGTACCATTTTTCAGAATGGTCACTGGTTTTTATCTGAACAAAGGCAGTAAATGCCACCCCGACTTTTTCCGGGTCTAAAAGTGCCACTCTCTGGCGAAGTACACCGGACTCTTCCAGACGTTTTAACCGCTTCCAGCAAGGGGTTGTAGTAAGGTTTACGGCCTCAGCCAAATCGGCCAGAGACAGGGTTGCATCTTTTTGAAGCATTCCGAGCAGCAGCCTGTCGGTTTTATCTAGATTGATCTTCATCACAAAACACAATTTGATAGAATTATTTCCTCCAAATTAGCAAATATGGAGGAAAATGAGAAAAGTTTTTCTCCTTTGATGAAAGTAGATTGAACCTATAACAACAACCATTGTTCCAGGGCTGTCTATGAGAACCGAATTCCACACCGGCTGTTGCCAGATTGAAGAGACCATGACCAAACAGGCGTGGGTATGCCAGGCTATCCGCAAGATCGAAGCAGATATGCAGCGTTCTGCGGATACCCACCTGATTAAGCTGGACCTCCCCTATTTCGAAGGGATAGACCTCTACCTTAAAGATGAAAGCACCCACCCGACCGGCAGCCTGAAACACCGTCTCGCCCGCTCCCTTTTCCTTTATGGCTTGTGTAACGGTTGGATCAACCAGGACACCACTATCATAGAGTCATCTTCCGGCAGCACTGCGGTTTCTGAAGCCTACTTCGCCCGTCTTCTGGGCCTTCGTTTCATCGCGGTTGTACCAGAATGTACTTCCCGCAAGAAGATTGAGCAGATTGCCTTCTATGGCGGTGAAGCGCACTTTGTACCGCGCTCAGACATGATTTATGACGAGAGCCGTCGTCTGGCGAAAGAATTGAACGGCCATTACATGGATCAGTTTACTTACGCTGAACGGGCTACCGACTGGCGCAGCAACAATAATATTGCCAACAGCATTTTCAACCAGATGGAATATGAACGCTTCCCGATTCCTGCCTGGATAGTGATGAGTGCAGGCACCGGGGGCACTTCCGCCACCATCGGCCGCTACATTCACTACCGCTGCCATGCTACCCAACTGATGGTTGTTGACCCCGAAGATTCTGTGTTCCACGACTATTTCAGAACCGGTGACGCCAACCTGACCCTCAACCGCTACAGCCGCATCGAAGGTATCGGCCGCCCACGCGTAGAGCCGAGCTTTATTCCGGGTGTAGTTGACCGCATGGAAACCGTGCCGGATGCTGCCAGCATCGCCACTATTCGCTGGCTGGAAAACATTATTGGCCGCAAAGCCGGCGCATCTACTGGTACAAACCTCTGGGGTGCCCTGAAACTGGCTGAAGAAATGAAAGCACGTGGTGAACAGGGTTCCATCGTGACACTGCTGTGTGACAGCGGTGAACGGTACCTCGATACCTATTTTGATGACACCTGGGTTGAGAGCCACATCGGTGATATCTCAGCCCATCTTGAAGCACTGAAAACCTACTCGATTTAACTCTCTTCCTTGCACCTTTCTGCACCCCCGGGGTAAAACCCGGGGCTTTTTCTTCTCTAATTCGATTTCCATCCCGGAGCTGGTTATTCCCGCGAATAACATTACAATTCCGGTAACAGAAACAGATGGAAGAACGTCCATGAAAAAAGCCGTTGTTGTTTTCAGCGGAGGCCAGGATTCAACGACCTGCCTGATTGAAGCTCTGACCCGCTTCGATGAAGTCCACTGCATCACATTCGATTACAACCAGCGTCACCGCGAAGAAATTGAAGTGGCGCAGGCCATTGCTCAAGAACTGGGAGTCTCTGCCCATAAGGTCATGGATGTCAGTCTGCTGAATGAACTGGCTATCAGTTCCCTGACCAGGGATAACATTGCGGTGTCCCATGAACTGCAGGAAAACGGTCTGCCAAACTCTTTTGTACCCGGCCGTAATATCCTTTTCCTGACACTGGCGGGTATCTACGCCTACCAAATCGGTGCAAATACTGTGATTACCGGTGTATGCGAAACAGACTTTTCCGGTTACCCGGATTGCCGGGATGAGTTCGTCAAATCCATAAACCAGTCACTGGTACTGGGTATGGATCGTGCACTGACCATTGAAACGCCACTGATGTGGCTCAATAAAGCAGAAACCTGGGCCATGGCAGATGCGTGTGGGAAACTCGACTTTGTGCGCGAAAAAACCCTGACCTGTTATAACGGTGTACGAGGAAACGGCTGCGGTGCCTGCCCGGCGTGTGACCTTCGTCAAAAGGGTCTGGATGGCTATCTGGCAGATAAAGAGGCGGTGATGGCTAGTTACCGGGAGAAAGCGGGGAAGGACTAACCCGCCCTTCGGCTATAAAACTCTAAGCTGTAAATTCTGGGTCCTGGGTCCTGGGTCCTGGGTCCTGGGTCCTGGGTCCTGGGTCCTGGGTCCTGGGTCCTGGGTCCTGGGTCCTGCAAGAGTTTGTCGTCTGAATATGTTCAGTCACGCTCTTCGCTCTTGCTTTTCCCAGTTCCCAGAACCGGATTTTCCGAGGACCGGTATTAGCTCTTCTTCGCTGCCTGCCGCGCTTCAAATGCTGCCATTTGTTCTGGCGTTGCCGGTTGCTGGTGCTTTTCTTTCCACTCACTGTAAGGCATTCCGTACACGCGGGAGCGAGCTTCGTCATCGCTCACTTCAATGCCCAGTTTATCTGCCTCAGCCTTGTACCACTTGCCAAGACAGTTCCGGCAGAAATCGGCCAAAATCATCAAATCAATGTTCTGAACTTCTTTATGCTCATCAAGATGTTGAAGTAACCTGCGAAATGCTGCTGCATCTAACTGGTCTTGTTGTTGGCTGGTTAATTTCTCTGACATAATGCTTTCTCTCTTATAAGACTTTACGTAACCAAACATATCTAAAAGGATTTCATTGTGAAAGTTGCTTATGCCATTCCCGCTTTATTGCTCACATTGTCGACGGGGAACGTTTTGGCGGATGAGCAGGAATTTGAAGCCTACAGCTACGGGTATATTGGTGGGGGCACCGTGGCCTACTCATCTGACAGTCGTGAAACCACCTATAAGGGCAAAAATGAAGACCCGAGTTTTCATGTCGGGATGGGTTACCAGCTCCACCCTAACTTTGGTATGGAGGCCTATTACCGCTACGTCAGCACTGAGTTTGGCGAGTACAACCCCAGCGGAGACAATGCACAGGTTGATATTCACCAGATAGGTTTCTCCATTGTCCCCACAACCGGACCACTTTTTGATACGCCATTGAGCCTGTTTGCCCGCGGGACAGTCATCGGCGGTAAAGCCAAGGTAAAATACAGGACAAGTAACACCATTACCCAGGTAACCGATGACAATACTTTTATGTTTGAAGTAGGTGGCGGCGTACAGTATGACCTGAATGAGAAATTCTGGCTTCGCGGAGAGTACGTTCATGTCATTGCCAGTGATTTAGATGGAAAAGGACAACTTATGGATGTAGGCGATATCAATGGCCTGCAGTTTTCAATTGGTGCTAACTTCTAAGGTCACAGTCTAACAGTCGAAAAAAAGCGCGGAATCGAAATCCGCGCTTTTTTATTTCTCTGCTTTTAGCTTCAGCCGTGTCCCGGACGGTGTACTTTGTCCTTCGCCAACTCTTTTTCCAGCTTATCGGCAATAAAGCCCGGAGAGTGTGAATGGGTTGCCATCAGTCGGTACATAGCAGGAATGACCAACAGCGTTACCATGGTGGCAAATGCCATACCAGAGAATACAACCGTACCCACCGCAATCCGGCTTTCTGCGCCTGCACCGGTCGAGATGATCAACGGAATGGCGCCTGCCAGCGTGGTAAACGCCGTCATCAGGATTGGGCGTAAGCGACGCACGGATGCATCGATAATCGCCTGCTGGAACTCAATCCCCCTATCACGGAGTTGGCCGGCAAATTCAACAATAAGGATGCCATTCTTGGTCACCATACCAATCAGCATGATCATCCCTATCTGGCTGTACACGTTAAGACCCTGTCCGCTCAGCCACAGGCCGAACAAACCACCGAATATTCCCATAGGGACAGTCAGCATCACCACCAGCGGGTTGATAAAGCTCTCAAACTGCGCTGCAAGCACCAAATAGGCAACCAGCATAGCAAGCCCGAACACCATCAGCATGCTGCTCTGGTTATCCTTGAATTCCTGGGATTCACCAGCGTAGGAGATGGTAATGTCCTTCGGTAACTGCTCAATCGCTTTGGCATCCAGGAAGTCCAGAACTTCACCAAGGGTATGCCCCGGCTCCAGGTTGGCTTTCAGGGTGATCGACTTTTGTTTGTCTGTGTGCGAGAGACGCTGGGCTGAGGCAACCTCTTCAAGGCTGGCTACCGTATCCAGTGTTACTAGCTTGCCGCTTCGGGAGCGCAGGTAAATCTGGCTCAGGTCGGCTGACGAGTTGAAACGTTTTTCGTCACCGCGCAGGTAAACATCATACTCCTCACCACGATCGACAAAGGTCGTTTCACTCTTTCCGCCCAGCATCACCTCAAGCGTGTTGGAGATTTCCTGGGCACTGATACCCAGCTCTGCTGCCCGCCGACGGTCAATGTTGACTACCAGCTCCGGCGTGGTTTCCGCATAGTTGAGGTCAGCCCCGTTTGCCAGCTTGCTGGCTTCCAGCTCCTCTTTCAGTACCGTTGCCCACTTGAAAAGGGTTTCGTAATCTGCCCCGCCCAGTACAAACTGGACCGGCTCACTGGAGCCCCCACGGAAGCCCGGCATAAACGGGAATACCCTGACATCAGGAATCCCACCCAGGGACTGGCGGACTTTCATTAGAATTTCTGACGCAGACAGGTCACGTTTTTGCCAGTCTTCAAGCTGCATGATGACGAAACCGGTCTGGTCCCCTGCCATTCCACCAAATGCGGGGGTCTGGATACTGATAGACAGCAGCAAACCTTCCTCAACCAATGGCAGGAGGCGATCCTCCACCTGCTCCATATTTCCCACCATGCGATTGTATGCCGTCCCTTCAGCACCTTTCACAAACGCCATCAATACGCCTCGGTCTTCCTGTGGGACAAGCTGAGCCGGGACTTGCTGCATAAACCAGTAGCTTCCACCTAAGCAGGCAGCAATCACCAAAGGTGCACCCCAACGCGCTTTTACTGCCCCGGTAACAATAAAGCGGTAGCCATTTTCAAGCTTGGTAAAGCCACTATCTACCAACTGGTTGAAGCGACCACGGCGGACATTCGCCTTTAGCAGTTTGCTGCCCATCACGGGAGTGAGGGTCAACGCCACCACCGAGGAGAAAATTACGGACACGGACAACAGGACTGAAAACTCTGTAAAGAGTTTGCCGACCATGCCCTCCATAAAAGAAATCGGCAGGAACACCATCACCAGAACGGCAGTGGTAGCCACGACCGCAAAACCCACTTCACGGGTTCCCCGGTACGCCGCTACCAACGGGGTTTCACCCTTCTCTATATGGTGGAACATGTTTTCCACCACCACGATAGCGTCATCCACCACCAGACCGATAGCCAGAATAAGCGCCATCAGGGTCAGCAGGTTGATGGAAAAACCGAAGAAGTACGCAGCAATAAAGGCGGAGACCAGTGAAACCGGAACAGTCACTGCCGGTATCAGCGTTGCCCTTGCCTGCCCGATAAAGATATAGAGCACCAGCACCACCAGCAGGCCGGTGACAAACAAGGTGCTGTAAACCTCTGAAATAGAGCGTTCGATAAAGACGGTAGAGTCATAGTCCACCCAAAGGCGAGTCCCGTCCGGGAGGAAGCTTTGCAGCGAGTCCACCAGTTCTCGGACATTCTTCGCTACATCCAGCGGGTTGGCATCAGATTGAGGCACAATTGCCAGGCTGAGGTTGTTAACTCCGTTGTTCTTGAACGTCGCATTTTCGTTTTCAGAACCGATAAAGACCTTGGCAACATCCTTCAGGTAAATGGGGGAGCCGTCATTTGCCGTCCGCACCACCAGATAGCGGAAATCCTCCGGTGTCATGTAAAGCCTTTTGGTGCGGACCGGCATGGTGGTGACATCATTTCGTATCTCACCGCCTGGGCTTTCAATGTTTTCAGACCGCAGCGCGGCGGAAATATCATTGGTGGTGACGCCACGCCCTGCCATCAAAACCGGATCCAGCTCTACATACATCACCTTGTAAAGCGCACCGTAGATACCGACAGAACTGACACCGGAAATCAGGCTGAACCGGTCTTCCAGTGTGCGCTCGGCATATTCTGTCAGTTGGGCACGGTCCATCTCAGAGGATGCAAGGTTGATATAAAGCGCCGGTTCACCAGAGCCGTTATCTCGGGAAACAACCGGTTCGTCCGCTTCATCCGGCAGGCGTCGCTGGGCACGGGCTACCGCATCCCGAACGTCACTAACGCCTTCAATCAGGTCCCAGTCGAGTTCAAACTCAACGGTAATACGTGAGAAACCATTACGGGTTACCGAGGTAATTTCCTCAATACCGCTGATACCGGACAACTCATCTTCCAGTACCTGGGTAATCTGGCTTTCCATGATACTGGCCGACGCACCGGCATAACGGGTGCCAATCGAAACGACAGGGCTGTCGATATCCGGCATTTCACGCACCGGCAGGCGGTCAAATGACACCAGACCGAACACACAGAGCAGCAGGCTGAGTACGACCGCAACAACCGGGCGTTTTACGGAAATATCAGAGAGCCACATTTACTTGCCCTCTTCAACCGGCGCCTTCGCATCCAGCTTGGCGGTGGAAAGATCCTTTACTTTAGCGCCATCACGCATATTCACCAGCCCCTGAACCACAATGCGATCACCCACCGTTACACCGTCATCGATCTGTACCTGGTTGTCGAACCGGGCACCCAGGTCAACTTCGGTACGCTTGGCGATACCCTCAGTCCCCACCACATACACATAACGGCGGGTACCGGAGTACTCAATGGCCTGTACCGGAATAACCGGTACGGTTTGCGGGTCAAAGGTCAGCGTCGCGGTCATCATCATTCCCGGCTTGAGTTTCATTTCCGGGTTGGCAAACAAAATTCGGGCACGCACGTTCAGGGAGTCACTGTTTACCCGGGTATCCACATTTTCCAGCTTTCCGCTGAACGTATCTCCCGGCCACGCCTGATTGCCGGCTTCTACCACCAACCCAGGGTGGAGATCTCCAAGGTGTTGCTCCGGCACATTCACATCCAATTGCATGGAGGAGAGGTCATCCAGCGTAAACAGGGTTTCGCCGGCACTTACCAATTTACCTTCGCTGAAATCGATAAGGCCAACTACCCCGCTGAACGGAGCACGGATGAAGTGGTCGTCATAGTTTGCTTGCGCTACGTCCATACGTGCTTTGGCAATATCGACGCTCGCTTGTTGGGCATCCAGCTCAGTCTGGGTAATGGCGCTTCGCTTGATAAGCTTCCGGTAGTCTTCCAGCTTGCGCTGTTCGTCTGTGTAGTACGCCTTGGCTTCCAGCAATGCTGCCTTGGCTTTCACCGGGTCAATTTCTATCAAAAGATCGCCTTTTTTCACCTGCTGGTTGGCTTTGACGGCGATACGTTCAACTTTACCGGTGATTTCTGAAGCCACTTCCAGAGAACGGACGGCATCCAGGTTACCGACAAGACTGAGTGAAGAGGAAAGGCTTTGTGCATCGACCATCGCCGTTGCAACCTGCACCGGCGGACGTTTTGGGGCACCGGGTTTCGGCGAGTTGGCAGCAGATGCGTAATACCACCAACCGGCTCCGGATATGGCCAGGATGGACAGTGAAGAGACAAGGACTTTTTTCATCGGTGGAAACCATGACATATAAGACTTCGGCGAGTTTACCCAAGACCTTATGCAAATAGGGTAAAGAAGTGTAAATCACGCCGGGATTTACAAATACTTACGCGATCCCAATGTGAGAGCTTTATCGCGTACTAAATTTGGTGCACAGGATGCCAGTAGAAAAGAAAAATCGGAGAAATGCGTCGAAATCATCCAGTTGGTTCAAATTCTCACCCTTACGCCGAAAAAAACAGCAAACGAAATATGTTTGCGAAGAAATCCCTTTACAGGATCAATCTGTCTGTTAATATTCGCCCCGCACTTGTGGTGGGGTTCCCGAGTGGCCAAAGGGATCAGACTGTAAATCTGACGGCTCAGCCTTCGAAGGTTCGAATCCTTCCCCCACCACCATTTTTTGATACAATGCGTTCTCCCGTGGTGGGATTCCCGAGTGGCCAAAGGGATCAGACTGTAAATCTGACGGCTCAGCCTTCGAAGGTTCGAATCCTTCTCCCACCACCATTTTACAATTAGCGACACCCCGTGGTGGGGTTCCCGAGTGGCCAAAGGGATCAGACTGTAAATCTGACGGCTCAGCCTTCGAAGGTTCGAATCCTTCCCCCACCACCATCTTTACAATTTGCGTTACCCCGTGGTGGGATTCCCGAGTGGCCAAAGGGATCAGACTGTAAATCTGACGGCTCAGCCTTCGAAGGTTCGAATCCTTCTCCCACCACCATTATTTAAGACAAAAGCCGGTGATTTTCACCGGCTTTTGTCGTTTCTACACTACTCAAACATCACATATTACCGGCCATGCGGTGCCCACAGATCTTGCTCCGGCCCTTTCGGCACAATCCCGGTTGGGTTGATGGTTTTATGGCTGACATAGTAATGGTCTTTTATATGTTTGAAATCGACCGTCTCAGCCACACCCGGATGTTGATACAGCGCCTTCATGTAGCAATACAGGTTCGGGTAGTCCGCTATCCTCTGTCTGTTGCACTTGAAATGCCCCACATAAACCGGGTCAAAACGGATCAATGTGGTAAACAGTCGCCAGTCTGCCTCAGTAATTTGCTCACCGGCCAGGTATTTTGACTGCCCAAGGTGCGCCTCAAGTGTATCCAGGGCAGAAAACAGATTTTCGAAAGCCTCTTCATACGCTTCCTGCTTAGTAGCAAACCCGCACCGGTAAACGCCGTTGTTTATATTCGGGTAGACAAAGCTGTTCCACTCATCAATGGTTTCCTGCAGGCTTCCCGGATAGAAATCCAACGTATTTCCAGTCACGCCGTTAAAGGCACTGTTGAACATCCGGATAATCTCTGACGACTCATTGCTGACAATAGTTTCAGTTTTCTTGTCCCAAAGCACAGGTACAGTCACCCGCCCGGTATAGTCCGGTTTCGCCTTGGCATAAAGCTCATAAAGATGGGTAAAACCATACAATGGCTCCGGCGTGGAGAAAGCCCATCCTTTTTCCATCATCAGCGAATCTACGACGGTCACATCAATGTGCGACACCAATCCTTTCAGCTCCCGGAATATCAGGGTTCGGTGCGCCCAAGGACAGGCCAGGGAAACATACAGATGATATCGCCCGGACTCAGCCTTAAACCCGCCTTGCCCTGTCGGCCCCGGCTCTCCATCTGCGGTTACCCATGATCGGAACCCGGCATCTTCCCGGACAAATTTGCCATTGGATGTTTTGGTGTCGTACCAGACATCATGCCAAACGCCTTCAACCAGCTTACCCATGCTTTCTCTCCCTGTGAGTTGACCTTCCGTTCAGTATAAAAGCAGTACGAATTGGAGTCGGTGGGATAAAGCTGGCGGATTTGGTCAAAAAATTTGAATGAGGATGAATTGCTTCATCACTTTTCTCTGAAACCACCTATTAACAGAATACGCAAATTCAATTTTTGCAGTGCCCGGCAAGGCTGGTACAGTAGGGACAACAGAGAAGTCTCACCGAGACAGAGACACGCTGACAACAAGGATAAAAACAACAATGAAGGTTATTTCATTCAATATTAACGGCCTGCGCGCCCGCCTTCACCAGCTTCAGGCTCTTATCGACAAACACCAGCCGGATATTATCGGCCTTCAGGAGATCAAGGTTCACGATGACGCCTTTCCGGTCGAAGATGTTGAAGCCATGGGTTACCGGGTGTACTTTCACGGTCAAAAAGGCCATTACGGTGTTGCCATGCTGTGTAAGCAAGAGCCGGAATTTATCCTGAAAGGCTTCCCGACCGATGACGAAGATGCCCAGCGCCGGATGATCATCGGCGGTTTCAAACAGGAAAACGGTCGGGATCTGGTGGTTCTGAATGGTTATTTCCCTCAAGGTGAAAACCGTGAGCACCCAACCAAGTTCCCGGCAAAGGAAAAGTTCTACAAAGACCTGATGACCTACCTGAACGATCACCATAAACCGGAAGACGATGTTATCGTGATGGGTGACATTAATATCTCCCCTATCGACCTCGACATTGGTATCGGTGAACAAAATGCCAAACGCTGGCTGCGCACCGGCAAGTGTTCTTTCCTGCCGGAAGAACGTGAATGGCTGAAAACCCTGCTTGACTGGGGCTTTACGGATTCTTTCCGCAAGCTCTACCCGGAAGTGAACGACAGGTTCTCGTGGTTTGACTACCGCTCTAAAGGCTTTGACGACAACCGTGGCCTTCGCATCGACTCCATCATGGTAACCAATACGCTTTCTGAGCGATTAAAAGATGCCGGCATTGATTACGAACTGCGTGGGATCGAAAAGCCTTCTGACCATGCCCCGATTTGGTCAACGTTTGAGTAAAGTGATCTAGTTGCACTAAAAAGCCAGCTATCCAGCTGGCTTTTTAGTTATAAGGTGCCTGAATGACTCCGGCCTACTTAGTTTCAAGCGGGCGTAAATGCCGGTGCCACTTCCCTTCCAAGCGCTTAAACGCATACACAATGGTAAACGTCAGGCAAAGGTAGATTGCCGCGACAAACAGGAAAGCATCAAAGGGGGCGTAAAACCGGGCATAGATATCCCGCGCAGCACCCGTAAGGTCAATAATGGTCACCACAGAGGCAATGGAACTGGCGTGCAGCATAAAGATCACTTCGTTGCTGTAAGCCGGCAGCGCCCGGCGGAATGCTGAGGGCAGGATAATCCGGCGCATAATAGTAAATGGAGACATTCCATATGCCTTGCCTGCCTCTATTTCTCCGTGTGATGTTGCCATAATGGCACCACGCAGGATTTCGGTAGTGTATGCAGCCGTGTTCAGCACAAATGCCAGCAGGCACGGATAGAATGCATCTTCTATCACCGCCCAGAACATGGAGTCCTGGATCCCTTCTATCGTCGCCACACCGTAGTAAATGATATAGAGCTGGATCAGCAGCGGCGTCCCCCGGAAAACGTAAACGTAAAACCATACCGGGCGGTTAATCCATGGGTTCTTTGATGTTCTGGCAACCGCCAGGGGAACAGACAAAACCAGACCGATAACCAGGGATAGGAAAACCAACTGTACAGTGACCGTCAGGCCGTCCCAGTAATGAAGAATGGTGGTTGAGTTGAAGATCTCATTTTGATCCAGCAACGCGTAAATTGATTCCATCATCGTCATGTCCCCTTATCCCCGAACCACACCGGCACTGAACTTGCGCTCAAGCCGCTTCAATACCAACTCGGAAAGGGAGGTAATCGCGAGATAAACAATGGCAACCGGGATGAAAAACTTAAACGGTTCATTCACTGCACCGGCTGCTTCCTTGGCCAAGCGTGTCATATCCGCAAGACCTATCACCGACACAAGGGCCGTAGTTTTAACCAGAACCAGCCAGTTATTACCAATACCCGGAAGAGCGTGTCGCATCATCTGCGGGAACAGGATACGGCGAAAAATAAGCCATGGGCTCATACCGTAAGCTGTACCCGCTTCTATCTGTCCCCGGTCGACCGCAAGGAAGGCACCGCGGAATGTTTCAGCCATGTAGGCCCCGAAGATAAAGCCGATGGTTGAAATACCGGCAGTAAATTCATCGACATTGAAAAACACGTCGATTTCAAATTTCTCATAAAGCCAGTCAGAGAAGTTGTTGAGCATGATTTGGGCGCCAAAAAAAATCAGCAGCATCAGAACGAGGTCTGGCACCCCACGGACAACCGTCGAATAGACTGTAGCAATACTGCGGGCAACCGAGTTCTTCGATAGACGGGCAAGGGCCGTCACCAATCCAAGAAATACAGCGATTAAAACGGAGAATACCGCCAGCTCAACGGTGAGAATCGCCCCCTTAAAAATCGAGGGGCCATAACCATGCAGATCTAACATCCTTTCCTCCTCTGCACGAAACGCCGAACAGGCCCGAAAGCCTGCCCGGTTGATATAAACCGGCAGTTATGCCGGTTTGCCACAGAGGCTGCTTACATTTTGATGTTGTAGCTGAAGTACTTATCCATGATGGTTTCATAAGTACCGTTGGCTTTCACCTCAGACAGGGACTTGTTGAAGATAGCCAGCAGATCCTTGTCACGCTTGCGGAACGCAGCACCCACACCGCCACCCAGCTGGAAGGTTTCACCAACTGCTTCGTACTTGTCACCGTCAGAAGCACCAAGGATAGAAGACTCACCGACAGGGAAGTCGATCAGCACTACGTCCAGGCGTCCGCCCTGAAGATCCAGAACCAGGTCATCACCTGTGGTGTAACGTTTGATTTCAGCCGTCTTGCCAAAGGTATCGGTCACGTGTCCGTCCTGGATGGTGCCGCGTTGAACACCAATACGCTTGCCCTTCATAGATGCAGCGTCATCCGGGTTAATACCGGTGCCTTTAGGCGCGAAGTAGCCACTTGGGGTGTTGTAGTATGGTTCGGAGAAAGCAACCTGTTTGGCGCGCTCAGGGGTGATGGACATAGAAGAGAAGATTACATCATACTTGCGTGCTTGAAGGCCCGGAATAATTCCGTCCCACGCCTGCACAACCCATGTACACTTCAGCTTGGCATTCTCACAAACAGCATTACCAAGATCGACTTCAAAGCCCGTCAGGGTGCCGTCTGGCGCTTTATACTCAAAAGGTTCATAAGGAACGTCAACCGCGATACGCACATCGGTCCATTCCTTGGCCTGCACAGCAGTCGCACCTACTGCAGCGGCTACCGCTGCGGCAACTAACCATTTTTTCATCTTCCTGTCTCCTGTTGTGTATCTGCGGTTTTATGGCAAAACGCCACCGCTTGTTTTCTGACTTATTAATCTTAGTAAATAGAAGAGATAAATTGTTGAAGTCGCTCTGATTCGGGACTTTCAAACAACTTTGACGGATGTCCCTGCTCTTCCACCCTTCCTTGATGGAGGAACATGACATGATTGGAAACGTCTCTGGCAAATGCCATTTCATGGGTGACGACCAGCATGGTCCGTCCTTCTTCAGCAAGGCTGCGCATTACGTTGAGAACTTCGCCGACAAGCTCTGGATCCAAAGCAGACGTAGGTTCGTCAAACAGAAGGACTTCAGGATCAACAGCCAGACCACGTGCGATTGCGGCACGCTGCTGCTGGCCTCCTGACAAATGCCCCGGGTAGTAATCACGTCGCTCATAAAGGCCAACGCGGTGCAGAAGTGCCTCTGCATTTTCAATCGCTTCAGCTTTTGGAATACCAAGCACATGAATGGGGGCTTCGATCACATTCTCCATCACCGTCATATGTGACCACAGATTGAAGCCCTGAAATACCATCGCCAGGCGCGAGCGGATACGCTGTACCTGCTTAGCATTTGCCGGTACTGATTCACCGGCTTTGTTGGTCTTCATCTCGATCAGTTCACCATGGACACGGATTTCTCCGCTGGATGGGGTTTCGAGAAGGTTAATGCAACGCAGGAACGTACTTTTCCCCGAACCGGAGGAGCCAATGATGGAAATAACGTCACCGGTATGGGCATCAAGCGAAATGCCTTTCAGTACTTCATTTGAGCCGAATTTTTTGTGTAAATCCTTTACCTGAAGCGCGACTACATCTGGCATGCGCTGTATCTCCTTTACCTGCGGCCATCGACTTAATTTGGAATTTCAGTGTTCAGGGGGCAATTCATAACGCCGTGCCGCAAAACGATAATCTGTTTTATGACGACTTATAGGAAAATAACACCACAAACCCTGTCAGGCAACATTTTGTTAACTATGAAGTTTTGCAAAATTTAGTCAATTAATTTGAATAATATTTCATTAGTTTGTTTTTTTCAGATATAACTCTGCTTACCATCGTTGAATCCTATGCGCCATTGTATTAACGTACGAAGGATTACGTCCATAAAAGCAAGTAACACGTTGAATTATGTTGTTTTTATTTCGTTATATTTGCTGCATGCTGGTACTGGTTTCTTGGGGTGTTTCAGCCAAACCGGTAACGTTGACAATACTTCCAGAACTGTCTTCCGGATTTGAGCGGAACTACAATCCATTTCTTCCCAATGTTATTGGCACCGCCCATGAGTTTGTTTTTGAGCCGCTGATCATTTTCAGGGAGGGCAAAACCGTGCCACCTGCATATCGGCTAGCCACCTCATACGCTATGAACAAAGCGTTGAAAGTGCTGACAATCTCACTGAGAGATGGAGTGAAATGGTCAGACGGTTACGCTTTCAGTGGCCGGGACGTGGCATTTACCATCGAAATGATGCGTAAACACCCTGAGTTGGACTACAACGGTATTTCAGAATGGGTGGAACGTACACAGGTACTGCCCGGCAATAAAATTAAGGTCTTCCTGAAAAAGCCCAACGCACAGTTTATTTACCAATTGGTTTCCATGCCGGTCGTGCCGGAACACCAGTGGAAATTCGTAAAAGACCCGGCGACTTTCACCAACTCTGATCCGGTTGGAACCGGTCCATTTACCCAAATAACATCTTTCTCGCAAGATGACGTGGTGCAATGCCGCAACCCATTCTACTGGCAACAAAAAGCACTACACATAGACTGTATTTCGTACCGCCGTGAAGCGAGCAACGATGCGCTCATCAGTGCCCTCGCCCAAGGACGTTATGACTGGACCAGCGCATTTGTCCCTGATATCGAACGAAACTACGCTTCTTATTCTCAGGACTTTCATTACTATCACGCCCCATCAAGCACAGTAAGCCTGATGATGAACTTCGGGCACGCAAACCCTGTGTTGCGAAAAGTTATGCAGAACATCGATTTTCGGCGTGGCCTGTCTATGGCGATTAGACGTGACTTACTTATCAATATCGCCGCCTATGGTCAGGCAGAAGCAGCCCACTTTGCGTCAGGAATGAGCCAGAAGTACGTCGACTGGATTGACCGCAATATTGCGGAGCAGTTTGTGTTTTATATTCGCCACCATCCTATTGCGGCAAGAGAAAGCCTGGATAAAGCAAAAACTTCAGACCGTAACGGGGACGGATGGAGAGATTTGCCTGACGGATCCAAACTCGCTCTGTCCATAATGACACCGGAAGGCTGGACTGACTTCAATACGGCAGCAGAACTGGTTGCAGAATCACTGCAAACTGCGGGAATTCAGGTCACTACCGAAAAGGTACCCTTCAACACTTACCTCAAGCGGTTGAGTGCAGGTGACTATACGTTAGCAATTACTAACTACCCCGATGGTATAACGCCCTACCGCTATTTCACTGCAGCATTTTACAGCCGAAACCAGGGGCCAGAGCATCCGCGGTATGCACACCACTTTTATAAAAGTCCGTATATCGATAACTTACTGCAGGACTACTTACTGGCTGACACGTTGGATAAACAGCGGCAGATTATCCACGCACTCCAGAAAGAAACAGCCACGCAGCTTATAACTGTCCCGCTTTTCAATGCGGTCGAATCTGTCCAGTACAGTACCAAGCGTTTCACCGGTTGGTTCCGGACAAAAAACGGGGCACCGGATGTCCCCCTGGTTTGGCCACAATGGCAGGAACGTCTCTTGCAGGTGCTGGCGTTGAGGCCTGTTGAGCCCGACTTAACATCAGAAATGCCCGGTTTTAGCGAAACGGTAGGATAAAAAAAGGGCCGAACCGGCCCTTTTTAAACACACGATCACTGCATTTGTCACAACGCTAGAACTTATCGATGCCGTCCATTCTCACCAGTGCCTCTGCATAAATTTGGATGGCGAGCATCATATCTTCAATAATCAGGAATTCATCTGACATATGCTCGACCTTCTCCCGGCCTGGAAGAATTGCACCAAATGCTACACAGTTAGGAAATGCACGGGCATAAGTTGCTCCGCCGGACGCTATCGGCGCAGCATCCTTGTCTCCGGTAATTGACTGGTAAGCTCCCATCAGACATCCCACCAGATCAGAAACGACAGGAACAAAAAGCGAAGGTTTGCAGGAATATTCTGAATATGTCAGCCCATACTCACCGCACACTTCCTTCAAATCCCCGTCAATCTGTTCTTTATCGACAGAAACCGGCACCCGAAGATCAATTCCAACCTTGCTTTCTTCTTCATTAATAATCAACGCACCGATATTACAGGTCAGCCGGCCGCTTTCATCATGAAGTGGGCCAAAAAGTTGCTGGGCATTGGCATCTTCCCCAACTTGCTCTGCGATAAATTCCACAGCCGGATGATCAACGCCAACTTTCTTCAGGGCAATGCACAGCCGGGTGATAGCGTTGACGCCTTTGGTATCAGATGAAGCAGCATGCGCGGCTTTACCATAGACCTGGATCTCATCCTCTTCACAGGCAAAGTCGAACCCCAACTCGTTCAGAGCATCAATCAGCCTTTCACGGTAACCACCACGGTAACAAGCAAGTCCAGGAACCGCATTCAGTGTGCCACCAATATCAACTGACAGCTCTTCGCTGCCCGGTCCTGCCAGCCAGCCCTGTATCAGTGTCTTTTCAGCATAAGTAAGGGGGAACCCCGAATCCGGGGCAAAACCGGCGGAGGGAATGGATTCTTTTGCACTGTAGCGTTCCATACATCGCCAGAGGTTTTCCTCATCAGTACCGAAGATAACGCGAACGCGATGCCTGAATACATAACCGGCATCGACCAGGGCTTTAATTGCAAACACAACCGCCAGCGTTGGGCCTTTATCGTCCTGGGCCCCGCGGCCATATAAACGACCATTTCTGAGAGAGGGAACAAATGGGGGTGTTGTCCAAGCGCCCAGCTCCCCGGGAGGTACGATATCAAGGTGGCCCAAAATTCCCAGAAGTTCACCATCAGGGTCAGAGCCACCGATTTCTGCGTAGCCGTAGTAACCTTCTGGGTCTTTAAATACTTTGAATCCGAGGGTCTCGCAAATCCCAAGAGCTTTGTTCAGGCACTGATCAATTGCTTCACCGAAGGGTTTTTGCAGCAAGGGAGACGAAGTCACACTAGGTATTTCTATCAGTCGGGACACCGCTTCCAGGTAGGGTTCTTTGTATCGCTCAACGTTCAGTTGGTCAGTTATCATCATTTTTCCCACCAATTATTACGACAACCGGGTAAACCGGACTCCCTGTCACCAACACGCTTAAAACGCAGGGACAACAACAGGACACTAACAAATCCCATCGTGGAACAAGTGGAAAAATATAACTGTGACAACCTTCACCGAGAGAAACTTTATAACAATTTCAAGTCATTTTTTATCAATAATATCAAGAGTATTCAGCCAGTCCCCGGCGGTGCCCCCTGGTTCCAGTTCAGCCAGGCGGGTAAAGGCATAACGCGCCGCTTTGTAATCTTTCAGTTTAAAGGCTGCATACCCGTACAGTTCCCAGGCCGGAGGCATGTTACGGGCAAATCCTGAAACCGCCAGTGCCGCATAAGTCTTCGTTTCCCGCCAGTTGTCTTCCTTCGCGGCCAGTTGGGCCCGAATCCATGCCAGCTCAGTATCAGTCCCGGTTTCGTTGAGTGTATCCAGCGTAGTATGGGCAGCTTTCAGATCCTGTGTGGCCAGCTGGTATTTCAGGATCCGTTTATAAGCTGCCTGGGTGTCATTGATCTGTCCGCTCGCTACTGCATCCGAAAGCACTTTAACGGCGCGGCTTGATAAGTCGGCCTGTGACAGGTAGTAAGCCAGGTTGAAATAGTCACCGTCTTTGGTCAGCAGTCCGGTTTGGATGCCCTCGTGCAACGCTGATGCAGCGGCACCGGGCTTTCCCAATTTGTCGTAGGTCAGTACTGATAAGTGAACCCTTGAACGGGATGGGCCGAACAAGGCATTCATTTCGGCAATGGTTGCCTGGAGTTCATGCCATCGGCTGAGCTTTCTTTCACACTCCAACCGAACCTGCCAGATTCCAGGCCAGGCACCGGACCGGGTTTCGGTAACCACATAGGCTTCTTCCAACGCTTCATCACAGCGGTTTTTTCGGAAAAGGGTATTGATATAAACCGCCCTTTCATCATCATTCCGGAAAGAAACAAACCCGCTGTCGGCAAGTTTCAGTATCAGGTTTTCGTTCTGGTGCTCCAGCGCATAAGGCGCAAGGATGCGGGCAAGGTTCCGTTGCTGTGCAGGGTGAAGTGCATTGAGTAAAAAGGCATAAGTCAAAGAGGTGTATGCATCCCCATCCCGATCAAGCGCAAGGTAAATGCGCCCTCTCTGGTAATAGATTTTGGCTTCATCTTCCGTCTTTTTTGCCTTTAGCATCAGGTTCTTTTCTAACGCCAGGCTGTAATTCCGCGATTCAATAAGAAACTCAACACTACCCATATCACGCTGCAGATTGGCAAGCGCACTGGTGCTTACCAGCCACAACGCAACGGTAATATTCAACAGCACCCTTATTCTCACAGATATCAATTCCTTACATAGTGATTGCCGAAGACTCTACCACATAACTCATGCGTTTTAGCATTGCCAGATCACAGTGATAACGGCATTGATATATACTTCCCGGCTAAACAACCAATGAGTAAACCAATGAAGACTTTTATTCCTGGTAAAGATGCCGCACTTGAAGACAGCATCTCCCGTTTTCAGGCAACCCTGAAATCCCATGGTTTTAATATAGAAGAGGTTTCCTGGCTTAATCCTGTCCCATATGTGTGGTCAGTGCATATCCGGGACCAGGATGCACCGATGAACTTCACCAACGGCAAAGGAGCGACAAAAAAAGCCGCACTCGCTTCCGCTTTAGGTGAGTACTTCGAGCGCCTTTCATGTAACTACTTCTACGCTGATTACTATCTGGGCAGCAACATCTCTAACAGTGCGTTTGTCCACTACCCGGATGAAAAGTGGTTTGATATACCGGAGGATGATCTTCTGCCTGAAGGTATTCTTGATGACCGTCTGACCGCTTTCTACGATCCGGAAAACGAACTGCTGGCCTCAGACCTGGTTGATCTGCAATCCGGCAACAATGAGCGCGGAATTGTCGCACTGCCGTTTGAACGCCAGTCTGACGGTAAAACGGTATTCATTCCTATGAATATCGTTGGCAACCTGTATGTATCAAACGGCATGTCAGCCGGTAACACCAAGACGGAAGCACGTACCCAGGCACTGTCAGAAGTGTTTGAGCGCGCGATTAAAAACCGTATTATCGCAGAAGGAATCAGCCTGCCGGAAATGCCTGCGGAAGTTGTTGCACGCTACCCGCACATCAAAGAAGCCATCGATACCATGGAAAAAGAAGGCTTCCCAATTTACTGCTACGATGCTTCATTGGGTGGACGCTACCCGGTTGTATGCGTGGTTCTACTAAACCCTGAAAACGGTACCTGCTTTGCATCTTTCGGTGGACACCCTCGCTTTGAAGTCGCGTTCGAACGCACGGTAACTGAGCTGCTGCAGGGTCGAAGCCTCAAGCAACTCGATGTTTTCGCTGAGCCGTCTTTCGATAACGAAGATGTTGCCGACAACCACAACCTTGAAACCCACTTTATTGACTCTTCCGGTGTGGTTTCCTGGGATTTGTTCAAATCCACGCCAGATTTCCCATTTACGGAATGGAACTTCGAAGGTACCTCAGAAGAAGAATTCCACTACCTGATGGACAAATTCCGTGAAGAAGACACAGACGTCTACATTACCGATTATGATCACCTTGGCGTAACCTGCTGCCGTATCATCGTACCGGGCTGGTCAGAAATTTACCCACCTGAAGAACTGCTGCTGGCTAACAACAACATGGGTGCCCAGTGGCGTGACACCATTCTTTCACTGCCAGAGTCAGACTGGAGCAGTGAAGAATACGCAGCCCTTATCAGCGAGCTTGAGGAAGAAGGTTTTGATGATTTCAACCCGGTAGCCGAGCTGATTGGCGTTGCCCCGGATAAAGGTACTGCCTGGTCAACCCTGCGAATCGGTGAGCTGAAATGCCTGTTGTCCCTTGCCGCCGGTGATCATGAATCAGCCCTGGATTACGCAGGTTGGTGCCTTGATTTCAATGCGTCGGTCTACAGCACCGATCGCCAGCGATTCTTCCGAAGCCTAAAGGCAAGCCTGGAGCTGTACATGGATGAAACTCGCGACAATGGACAATACCGTGCAGTATTTGACCGGATGTTCGGTCAGGAAACCGTAGACGCTGCCTGGGCAAGTATTGACGGCAGCAAGCGCTTCCACGGCCTTGCCGCTGCCGATGACTCACTGGAAGCATTCGGTGCCCACCAAAAACTGCTGGCATCTTACGAAAAACTCCAAAAGGCCAAACAAGCCTGAGACAGGCGTTGAGGCTGAATGGTCAATTTAGCGAGACATTTCGCTAAAATTAATAAGTAAGTTGTACTAACCATGAATACCTTTCCACAAAGGTATTCATGGGTTGCAAAAAAATCTTCCCATATGCAACATTTCACCCCAGAATATTGTCTTATGATTCGTTAAAAATACGTAATTTTATTACAATTCAATTTTTTTTGAGTGTTCGCAATTTTTTTATATTTTTATATTTCATACACTTAATTTGATTGTGAAAAATTATGAACGGGATATTTGTTATAAATTTTCACAGCAATGATCTCGATCAATTTTGTCGCGAGTTAACTCTGCTACTATCCTTTCAGCAAAAATTTGGAGACCTACGGGCATTATCGTGAAGACTCAATCCAATCCTTTTGACGCACTTATGCCGCCCGCGATGGCAGAAAAAGCCGAAGAAGTCGGGGTTTACAAGGCAACTAAAGCGCCTTTCCAATCGTTCATCCTTGCCATTACTGCTGGCGTATTCATTTCTATTGCTTTCGTTTTCTATACAACCGTAACTGCCGGTGCAGGTGATGCGCCTTGGGGTCTGGTTAAGTTTGCCGGTGGTCTGGCATTCAGCCTCGGTTTGGTCCTGGTTGTTGTTTGCGGTGGTGAACTCTTTACATCCACAGTTTTAACCACTGTCGCGAAAGCAAGTAACCGCATTACCTGGTTCCAACTTGGACGCAACTGGGTAACCGTGTACTTCGGTAACATGGTTGGTGCATTCTTCTTCGTTGCCATGATCTGGCTTGCTGGCCAGCACATGGCCGGTCACGGTGACTGGGGCATCAACGCCATGAAGATTGCGCAACACAAACTTCATCATACTTTCATCCAGGCCGTTGTACTCGGTACCCTGTGTAACCTGATGGTCTGTCTGGCTGTTTGGATGACCTATTCTTGCCGCAGTGTCTCAGACAAAATTCTCGCGATGTCTCTCCCTGTTGCTATGTTTGTTGCATCAGGCTTTGAGCACAGCATCGCAAACATGTTCATGATTCCAATGGGCATCGTAATTAAAACTTTCGCAAGCCCTGAATTCTGGGCAGCAACAGGATATACTTCGGCTGATTTCGCCGATCTGACTGTTAGTCACTTCATCCTGAATAACTTAATTCCAGTAACCATTGGCAACATCATTGGTGGTGGCCTGCTGGTGGGCATGACTTACTGGCTGATTCATCTTCGTGGCGACCACAGTCACAGCTAAGCCTCTGGGTATTAGCTGAACATAATCGACACGTCGAAATCTCTTACTTTTCTACTGAATGTAAACAGGTAGGTACATCATGGCAGAGCAATTTGCTAAAGCGTGGGAAGGCTTCGCAGCCGGTGAATGGCAGAACGAAGTTAACGTACGTGACTTCATCCAGAAGAACTACACCCCATATGAAGGTGACGAGTCTTTCCTGGTAAGCGAAGGTACTGAAGCTACTAACAAGCTTTGGGACAAAGTAATGGAAGGTATCAAGCAGGAAAACGCGACTCACGCGCCTGTTGATTTTGATACTTCTCTGATTTCTACCATTACTGCTCACGACGCTGGTTACATCGAGCAATCTCTGGAGAAGATCGTTGGTCTGCAAACTGACGCTCCTCTGAAGCGCGCTATCATCCCTAACGGTGGTATCCGCATGATCGAAGGTTCTTGCAAAGCGTATGATCGCGAGCTGGACCCAATGGTCAAGAAGATCTTCTCTGAATACCGCAAGACTCACAACGCTGGCGTATTCGATATCTACACTCCAGACATCCTGAAGTGCCGTAAGTCAGGCATCCTGACTGGTCTGCCAGATGCCTACGGCCGTGGCCGTATCATCGGTGACTACCGTCGTGTTGCTCTGTACGGTATCGACTTCCTGATGAAGGACAAGTACGCTCAGTTCACTTCTCTGCAAGCTGCTTTCGAAAAAGGTGAAAACCTTGAGATGACTATGCAGCTGCGTGAAGAAATCGCTGAACAACACCGTGCTCTGGGCCAGATGAAAGAAATGGCCGCCAAGTACGGTTGCGATATCTCTCGTCCTGCTGAAAACGCACAAGAAGCTATCCAGTGGACTTACTTCGGCTACCTGGCTGCAGTTAAGTCTCAGAACGGCGCTGCTATGTCTCTGGGCCGTACTTCTACTTTCCTGGATATCTTCATCGAGCGTGATATTGCTGCTGGCAAGATGACTGAAGAAGAAGCTCAGGAAATGATCGACCACTTCGTAATGAAGCTGCGTATGGTTCGCTTCCTGCGTACTCCTGAGTACGATGAGCTGTTCTCTGGCGACCCAATCTGGGCAACAGAATCTATGGGTGGTATGGGTCTGGACGGTCGTACTCTGGTTACCCGTACTAACTTCCGCTTCCTGAACACCCTGTACACTATGGGCCCAAGCCCAGAGCCAAACATCACTGTACTGTGGTCTGAGAAGCTGCCAGAAGGCTTCAAGAAGTTCTGTGCCAAGGTTTCTATCGACACCTCATCTATCCAGTATGAGAACGATGACCTGATGCGTCCTGACTTCGAATCTGACGACTACGCGATCGCTTGTTGCGTATCTCCAATGGTTGTTGGTAAGCAAATGCAGTTCTTCGGTGCCCGTGCAAACCTGGCTAAAACCCTGCTGTATGTAATCAACGGCGGTATCGACGAAAAACTGAAGATGCAGGTTGGTCCTAAGCACGCGCCTATGATGGATGAAGTGCTGGATTACGACAAAGTAATGGATCAAATGGACCACTTCATGGATTGGCTGGCTACTCAGTACGTCACCGCACTGAATTCCATCCACTACATGCACGACAAGTACAGCTACGAAGCTGCACTGATGGCTCTGCATGACCGTGACGTTAAGCGCACCATGGCTTGTGGTATCGCTGGTCTGTCTGTTGCAGCTGACTCACTGTCTGCTATCAAGTTCGCAACTGTTAAGCCAGTACGCGACGAAGACGGTATTGCTGTTGACTTCGAAATCGAAGGCGATTATCCGAAGTTCGGTAACAACGATGCTCGCGTAGATGACATCGCTTGTGACCTGGTTGAGCGTTTCATGAACAAGATCCGTTCACTGCGCACTTACCGCAACGCAATCCCAACTCAGTCAATCCTGACCATCACTTCTAACGTTGTGTATGGTAAGAAGACTGGTACTACTCCAGACGGCCGTAAAGCAGGTGCTCCATTTGCACCAGGTGCAAACCCAATGCACGGCCGTGATGAGAAAGGTGCAGTAGCGTCTCTGACCTCAGTAGGTAAGCTGCCATTCGCACACGCGAAAGATGGTATCTCTTACACCTTCTCTATCGTACCTAACGCACTGGGTAAGAGCGAAGACTCTCAGCGTGCTAACCTGGCTGGCCTGATGGATGGTTACTTCCACCACGAAGAAGGCATCGAAGGCGGTCAGCACCTGAACGTTAACGTTATGAACCGTGAAATGCTGCTGGATGCAATGGAAAACCCTGAGAAATATCCTCAGCTGACTATCCGTGTATCTGGTTACGCAGTACGTTTCAACTCGCTGACTAAAGAACAGCAACAAGACGTTATCTCTCGTACCTTCACCACTACTATGTAATGGTGGCTTAGGCCAGAGATAGCCCTTGCGGCTTCAAAAACACCCGGTTTTGCCGGGTGTTTTTTTATGTCTGTATATATTTACGAAATGAATAGATATTTGGTTAAAGACCATAACTTTTCATTGTGATTAACAAGCTATTCGCCGAATTACTTCATTTTGCTCCGTTTTGTTTGTAAGACAATTGTCATATACTCCCCACATAGAACTGCCAATCTTTTCATACCGGACGTGAAAAATTTCGAGGCAGGAAGCATGTAATGACTGATTTGAAGTACCTCGTGGATGTATCAGAGCAAGTCCGTACTGATTATTGATGACAGCCCTATAATTCAAAGTGCTACCCGCCTCGTCCTGCAAAGATGCGGATTCAAACCTAACCTTATCGTCTCGGCATCCTCTGCTGCAGATGCCGTTCGCATGTGCCAAACACGCAGATTCGATATCCTGCTGGTTGATTTCAACCTGGGATTAGGCAGCACCGGCCTGCAGCTGCTTGAGCGGCTTCGCCGGGATAACATGCTCAGCCACAATCCTCTGCTTTTTGTTATCACAGCCGAAGAGTCACTTTCGGTGGTCATGGGGTTTGCAGAATTCGAACCGACTGACTACCTGGTAAAACCTCTCCGCCCGGATATGATGCAGCAACGCCTGATGGCTGCATTCCACCAGCACGACCTCGATGCGTCCGTCATTACCTCATATCGCAACGGGGGAATTCCGGCAGTAAGGGAAACCCTGAAGCTAGCAAAGACCCCTGACGCATTTAAAAAGTCGGCCACCATGTTGGCAAAGTACATGGTGCGGAAAGGCGAACGCCCTGCGGCCATATCCATGCTGCAAAGTTTTATTCAAAAGCACGATTACCTCCCGGCCAAAACCTTGCTTGCTGACCTTCTTATGGGAGAGAAACGGCTGCCGGAAGCAGAAATAGTTATTGATGCCTTGTGGGCACAGAACAATAAATCCATCAGCGTGATGGACCTGAATGCCCGAAAGGCAATCCAAGAAGGCAAAGCTTCCAGTGCTTTTGTTACGCTTCAGCAAGCCCACCAGAGTTGCCCATACAACCTGACCCGGCTCTTCTGCCTTATATGGCTGGGGCAGACACTGTACCTTTCCAACGAAGCTGACAAATATGTTCTCGAAGCAGCAGCAACTTTGCACAAATCTGTGTGGAACCTGCCCGACTACTACTGTTTGTTGGCAGCAGTGATGCTGGAAGGCCAACTGGTCAAAGAGCAGCCAACCGAGATCTGGCTGCGACTGTCCCAGCAAAAAGCCATCTCCCCTCAGGAGCGGCCTTTTTTCAATATTGTCCGGGCACACAACTCAGCCATACAGGGTAACCAGCTGGCTGCCTACCGTTTTTTGATCGCGACAAAGAGCGAAGAAGCCAAAGACATTACCCAGCAAAGCTTTGAATTTCACTTTGTGTCCTACCAGACATGCTGCCACCTAGGTATGTTCCAGGGTATGCGTTCAGCGATGTCTGCCCTGAGTAAACTCGCAACTGAAGAACAGAACGCCACGCTGAAAACCATCAAGCAGTGCTGGGTAAAACAGGAAGTTGCCCGCCTGAGAACCAACGAAAAATACGATGAAGCAATGGCATTTTACCGGGACAAGCAGTTCCGAATGGCAGCACGTAAAATCATTTCAATCTGGCCAGACAACCGTTTTGATATCACCCTCGCCCGGTGTATCGTTGCCCTTGCCTGCCAGAAAATCCTCACACCAGAACACCACAGCACGCTGATCACCGAGGCAAGGTGGACATTCGAGGCTCGACACACCTTACCTGACTGGTACCAAGCCCTTGTCCAGAAATACGATTTGCTAAAACAGCCCCTGGGCCTTCACCCAACTGGAGACGCCATCGCATGAGAAAAGGCTTTTTCCTTTTGTGCATTCTGATGTCTTTTATATCAGTTTCCGCCACCGCATCCTTAGAACCCGCAGAAGCTGAAGACAGCTCAAATGTTATCCGTGTCGGATACCCGGCATTTAACTGGAGCCCGTTCTCCCAGCTTTCAGCCAGCGGGAAAGTAGTCGGTTTACTCCCTTCCATGATGGAGCTAATCGCAAACCATGCTGGATACCGGGTTGAACCGGTTATCTACCCGACGTTCGACGCAATGTTCGACGCCTTCCGGCAAAACAAAGTTGATGCCCTGATTGGTGTGTCATCCACCATTGACCGCCAGAAATACATGCTTTTCAGCCATCCGATACTGTCCGCCCCCCAAGGGATGGTTACACGTTCGGACGAAAACTATGACCTGGAGAATTCCAGTTCTGCGATTTTTGCTGTCGAGCAAGGTGTTGCGCTGGAACAGCAACTTGATGGCCTGCTCCCCTATACTCCGAGGCTGATTTCCTTTCCCACGTCAACCCAGGCATTGCAGGCAATCAAAGACCAGACCGTCGATCTCTACGTCAGTAATGCCCTGACCCTCAGCACCCTTAAAATGAATGACAGTGATGCCGAGAATCTCGATTTCACCGTACTCACGGCACTGCCATACGACAGGCTGTTTATCGTCTCCCAGATAGGTCAGAGCACACTGATCGACAAGCTCAATACCGCTTTTGAATCCCTGACCAAGTCCCAGCTCGACGGCCTGTACAGCCAATGGCTGACCGAGCGGCAGCAACTGATGCTTGGCAGCCACAATACCCTGAACCTTGACCCGTCAGAAAAGCAGTGGTTGGCGGATACCGCCGAGCTGAGAGTGGCATACCACCCCGGTGACTACCCTTTCCAGTTCACGGACAAAGATGGCAACTTCCGGGGCCTGGCAGCAGACTTACTTGAAGAAATCGGCCAGTCTCTCAATATCAAAATCCGCCCGGTCGAAATGGCGGCCCTGTCTACTATCCTTACTGGACTCAACACTGAAGAGGTAGATCTGGTTGCTGCGGTTACCTGTACTCCCGACCGCCAAAAAATCCTTGCATGCAGCCAGCCCTACACAGAAGAACAATGGGTACTGATTGGTTCAACTCAGCGCCCAATGGGCAGCCTTTCAAATAAAACCCGGATTGGAGTGGTAACCAACCGTTATGGGCAGGTACTTGCCAATGAGGTCTACCCGCACAATCCAATATTTGCATACGAAGACAGCTCGGAGCTGCTTGACGCCCTGACAGACGGCAAAGTCGATGCGGGCGTCATTTCCCTGTCCAGTGCATCGGAACTGCTGAAAAGCCGCTACCTTGGCAAGCTTACTGTTATCCCCAGTACACTGGACCACATGTACCAGCCGGTAGGCCTTGCTGTGCAGAAAGATAATGACATGCTGCGGGACCTGCTCAACAAAGCACTGAATGCCATCCCGCCGACACGCTACTCAGAATTGGAGCACCGCTGGAACACTGTCACCCTTTCCCAGGGAATTCCTTACAAGGAGATCCTGTTCTGGGGAGCCATTATCTGTGCCGTTATTTCGTTGATTGTGGGTATTATTTTTTACTGGAACCGCAAGCTTTCCCGCGAAGTGGAACAACGCAAAACGTTTGAACAGCAGCTTACTTACCTTACCAACAATATAGACGGGGCACTGGTTCAGCACATTCAGCACAGTGCAGACCCAACAGACATCACCCTGATGTATGTCAGCGAAAAAATAGAGTCCCTGTTGGGTGTCTCGCCCAAAACACTTTTTGCCAACCCGGAATGCCTGTTCGAGATGGCTCGGGCACGTCATGATGGCAAGGAACTTATTCACTCGGTATCCGAAGCAATCCTTACCGGCTACTGGCACCAGGAAGTGCAGATTGAGTCTGTTCCGGGACGAATTGATGCCTGGGTGCTGATCCGGAGCCAGATCCAGCCCATCGATCACGGTTGGAAATGGAATACCCTGATAACCGATATTTCCAAGGTAAAGGCTCAGCAACTGGAGTTAGAAAAAGCCCGAGCTCAGGCAGAAGAAGCCACTGAGGCAAAATCCCGCTTCCTGGCGATGATGAGCCACGAAATCCGCACACCTATCAGTGGCATATTGGGGCTATTGGAACTCATGGCCCCAAAAGTGAAGGACCAGGATGCAAGAAGCCTCCATGTCAACCTCACCCAGTCAGCGCACAACCTGCTAAATATCGTCAATGATGTACTGGATTTCTCTAAGATTGAGGCAGGCAAACTGTCCCTGATTCCGGGGGATACCAACCTTTCAGAAACCATCTATGAAGTTGTCCGGCCACACGTTATCCATGCCGACCAGAAAGGGATAGGATTCAAACTTTGGCTGGATCCGGCCGTTGCCCATAAGGTTTGGGCTGACGATCTGCGCCTTAAACAGACCCTGAATAACCTTCTGAACAACGCCATTAAATTTACCCAGACAGGACAAATTACCCTGCTGGTAGATTGCCTGTCATCAGACAGTGAAAAACAGTCACTCCGGTTTTCTGTCTCTGACACAGGCATCGGTATTTCCCACGATGACTGTAAGCGCCTTTTCCAGCCATTTGAGCAGGCGGAAGGGCATGCCAACCGCCGGTTCAGTGGTACCGGCCTGGGTTTGTCTATCTGCCGGGAGTTGGTACACCTGATGGGTGGTGAAATACAGGTCTCCAGTGAGCCTAATGTGGGCACCTGTTTCAGTTTTATACTGGCATTTCCGGTCGTTGAGCCCGCTTTGGCACTCAAAAAGAGGCCGGTTTGCCTGTGTGTCGGAGATCAACTCAGTGCCGACATTGCCCTCGCCCAGTATTTGGAAGCATTTTTTGAAACCGTCCGGTTTGTCCCATCCAACCCTTGGCAGGGCGTTGTCCAGGAAGCGCTGGACATGCGTGCCTCACACATCTTTATCACTGATACCTGGCTTGAAACCCAGCAAGTCATGCAAGCACAGTTAAAGACCCGTCTTCCGGGGGCCTTGTGGGTTACCTTCTGCGAGCGCAGTATGCTGTCGCCGGAACCTTGTGAGCTTGGGTGGCAGGTTTCTCTCAACCCTCTGCTCCCTGAACACCTGAGGCTGGCGATTGAGAACGACTTCCAGTCAGTGGATACCACGAAAGAAACTGCCGACGCAGAGCAGGTATTACTCAGCAGGGATGAAGCCGTAGCCCAGGGTAAGTTGCTCCTGGTGGCTGAAGACCATCCTATCAACCAGGAAATCATCCGACGCCAGTTGCAAAAACTCGGTTACGTTGCAGATATTGTTGAAAATGGCATAGAGGCACTGAAGGCCATTTCGTCCTTTGCCTATCCGCTTCTTATCACCGACTGCCATATGCCCGAGATGGATGGCTACACCCTGACGAAAAAAATCCGCGATGCTGAGCGGCTGTCCGGTGCACCACCCCTGCCAATCCTTGCGCTCACTGCCAACGCAGCTGGTAGTCAGGGAGAACCTTGCCAGACTTATGGTTTTAATGCCTTTTTGGTAAAACCAATCTCAATACCGGATCTGGAGGCAGCCCTCAATACGTGGCTGCCGGGCAGCAACGGCCCACAACAAAAGGATGACGAATGGGATCTGGGTGATTTTCTCCATGTATCTATCCCGGATGAACAAAAGGCAGATGATGCGAACATAACAACCAACGTTCAAGCACATCTACTGGATATGAACCAGTTGTCAGCCCTGTTCGGGGATGAAGAAATGGGACGGGAAATGGCCCGGCAGTTCGCAGTGACTTGCCAGGACGATTACGCCCAGCTGTGCAGTGTTGACAGGCAAGACTACGACCAGCTAGCCCAACTAAGTCACCGTATCAAGGGCGCGGCGAGAATGATGGATTGCCATGCCATTGCCGATGTTTGTCTGGTTATCGAAGACTCTGCCCGCCAGAAGCAGGGGCATAAAATCCCAGAAAACCTGATGCGCCTGGGCGCATCTGTCGTTCAGTTAAAAGCAGAAGTGGAAAACCTGTGATGAGAATACTGTTAATTGAAGACCATCCATTCCAGCGTAATATTCTGCACACCCAATTGAACCGGGTTATTACAGCCGAAGACTCGATTTGCGATGCCGCCACCGGCCTTGAGGCCCTGGATGCAATGAAGACGTTCCAGCCGGACTTGATACTGTGTGACCTCAACATGCCGGAAATGGATGGCATTCAGTTCCTTGGCTGCATTGCTGAAAAGGCTTTTAAAGGCAGTGTGGTCATCACCAGCGCAGCCAGCCTGGAGGTTATCAACACCGTAGAACGCATGTGCCAGAGCTACCGGTTGAACATACTGGGCTGCCTGCCAAAGCCGGCAGCCATAGAAGAGCTCTCAGAGACAGTTGAACTGGCGCGCAAGCACATGCTGTCCGAGCAACGGCCTGTCACCATGCTGACCACGGTTGAAGTGGAAGCTGCTTACAATGCAGGCTGGATTAAGCCTTGGTATCAACCCATTGTCTCATTGAAAGACGGAGAATGGGTTGCCAGCGAGGCGCTGCTCAGGCTGGAACACCCCGAGCACGGAGTGATACCACCGGGGGCATTCCTGCCCCAATTGGAAGAAGCCGGTTTAGAAGCCCCCCAGACAATCAACAGCATCCGGATTACGTTGGCAAACCGCGACAAACTGGCGGGCAGGCGCACCGCTATCAATATCACCCCAATGAACCTGGTCTGTGAGGGTTTTGTCGACGAGGTTATTCAGATCATCGAACAGACCCCGGATTTCAATGAACAGATCTATTTCGAAATCACCGAATCCAACCAGGCACACAAACCAGGGCAAGCCCTGGAAGCGGCATCCCGGCTGAGCATGCACGGCTGTAAGCTCTCAATCGATGACTTTGGCACCGGCTATTCTTCACTGAAACAGTTGGAAAGCCTGCCGTTTGAGTCCCTGAAAATTGACAAGGATTTTGTCCAGTCATCCCATAACAGCAAAGCCTCAGCAACCATTATCGAGGCCTGCCTTTTGCTGACCAACCGTCTTTCGTTGAAAGCTGTAGCAGAAGGCGTTGAATCAGAATCCCATTGGTGGTCCCTTCGAAGTGAAGGGTGTGACATGGCACAGGGTTACTTTGTTGGCCGCCCGATGCCAGCATCCGAACTTGCAGCCTGGCACCGGCATTGGGTTGTCCGCAACCCATGTGCCAGAGTAGCTGAAGGGCTGAATAGCAATTGATAGTGGGAATCCCCAAGAATACTTGCAGACATTTGCCCACAGTATGGATTCAGGCACACATTTGAACCCGTTGTCAGCTGCCGGGTTGAATCGGGCTCGGTATGCTACTTTATCCCTACGTTTTGTAATAAAATAACGACCAAACGCACAAGCGGAGAAATAAACGTCATGTCAGCAATAGGCCGTATTCACTCTTTCGAATCCTGCGGTACCGTGGATGGTCCTGGTATTCGATTCATCGTTTTTCTCCAGGGATGCCTGTTCCGTTGTAAGTACTGTCACAACCGGGATACCTGGGATCTTCACGACGGAAGGGATGCGACGGTAGAAGAAATCATGAAGGAGTTGCGCTCCTACCGCCACTTCATCAACGCTTCCGGTGGCGGTGTAACAGCGTCTGGCGGTGAAGCCATGCTTCAGCCAGAGTTTGTGCGAGACCTGTTCCGTGCAGCCAAGGCCGAAGGTATCCATACCTGCCTTGATACCAATGGCCACATTCGCAAGTTTACGGATGTTATCGACGAAGCACTGGAAGTCACCGATCTTGTTATGTTGGATATCAAGCAGATGGATGACGAAATCCACCAGGACCTGGTTGGTGTGTCCAACAAGCGCACGCTGGATTTTGCCCGCTACCTCAACAAGATTGGCAAGACAACCTGGATTCGCTATGTCGTAGTGCCCGGCTACACTGACGACGATGCATCTGCACATAAACTCGGTGAATTCCTGAAAGATATGGATAACGTCGAGAAAATTGAGATGCTCCCTTACCACAAACTGGGTGAACACAAGTGGGAAGCCATGGGCTACGATTACCCGTTGCCAGGGGTTGAACCACCGTCAAAAGAAACCATGGAACGCGTAAAAAACATTCTGGAAGGTTACGGGCTCAAAGCCGCATACTGACCAACGAAAGCCAGCACCTCGCTGGCTTTTTTCTTGTCCCGGCAGGAAGCCCGCTACCTCTCAGGTGACAAATACTCCCTGTCATAGAAAGTCCTCAGCCAATGAGGCCGGTACACGGCCATCAGGGTAATGGCCATCCCATTCATCAAGGCTTCCGGGAACCACACCAACAAAGAAAGTTGCAGGTAATCGTGGGAAATAGTTTCCCATGGGTAACGGCCTTCCATCCACAGCCAGAGAGACGTCAGCAACATACTCAACACCATGGTTAGGGCTGCATTAATAAACCCGGCTACAAAAATATAGATAAAAAGGTGGCGGGCCAGGTATTGGTAGGAAAGCAGGAAAACCAGGTAACTGAAAAGACCGGGTAACAAAAATGATGTAACAGCGAATGCCCCAGCATCGCCCAACGACAACAGGCCAAAAGCAACCAGCAGAGCAGTTGGTGCCAAGCAAATGCAATTGGCGATCCGCCAGCCATGGCTCAGGACTAACACAGTAACACCAAGAAAATGGATGGAAAGCCCATCCCGGACCCCGGCTTGCAGGCTCCACAACACAAACAGAAATACGGCTGTCGCAAACACAAGATGTTGGTATGGTTTATCCGATTTCAGCTTCGGTAAAAACTCCCTTGGGAAAGTTGCGATCAACATCACAATGGCTACTCCCCACCCCAGCCAATGCCAACTGGTCATCCCTGTAAACCTCCATCGCAAAACGGGTTTATTCGTGCAACAACCGTTATCAGATCATATTTTAGGATGGTGCCACATGCTAACCTCAGTTGCATAAATCGACATCTATATTGAGACATTTATTGAGGCCTTCATAATGGAAATGACTCACGCACAACGCCTTATCCTGTCTAATCAATACTCTTTATTGGCGCAACTGGATCCTGAAAATGCCAAGAAGTACCGCCGATTGCAGACAATAGTAGAACGTGGCTATGCGCTTCAAATGCGCGAAGTGGAAAAAGATTTTGGCGAACTGCCAGAGCAGCAGTGCCGGGATATTATTGACTATATGGAGATGTACCACGCCCTGCAGGAATCTTTCCGTATGCTGGCTGAAAAAGACCAGCCACAGGTTGACCAGCGCCGCCTCCAATTCTGGGGATTTGACGCCGCAACTGAAGGCCACCTGATGCACTACGTGCGTTTCCTCACTGATTCAGAGGGCCTGTACCCGCAGTTTGATAAAACTGAGCACCATTTTAATGCTCAGGTTCCGATGCTGGAAAAATATACCCGCATGCTGAAAACCTGGCGCAATTGCCCACGCCAGTACCATCTGAGTGCAACCGAAATCTGCAAGATCCTGAACGCCTGATTTTCGGCATACCGGGAAATTTGGGAGGCAGCGGCCTCCCATTTCTTTTTCGAGCCGCGTCCCCCTTCCCCTCCTTCAGGTTGAGTCTGTCCCTCCATTGGGGCTATTCTTTTAGCCGTCTTAGAAATTGGTTGTTGTGGAGTGGAAGATGACAAGGGTGTTTGCAGTGCTGTTAACGCTGCTTTTGGTTTCCGGATGTGGCAGCAGCCGCCCTTTTGAAATTGAAAACCTTGTTAAGTCCGACATGGATATGATCACTGATATTCACGTCGAGCGCATCAGGACCCTCACCCAAGCACTCATCATCAAGCTTTATAAACGCAACCCAAGCGAGCTGGCTAAAGTCCCCGGTATGACAATGGAAATGAGGCTGGAACAGTTGATGTCTGTTCAACGCCCCAGTGCCGGTTTTGAAGAGCTGAATTTCCATGACGGTGTTGATGCCCTGCCCATCGCATTTGATGACCAATATCACGGGGACAGGGTTTTTGCCCTAATGGCCGGTGTCACAGGCATGCTGAGCAATGCCTACAACAACCAGACCGAGTTCTACCTGCTTGATGAACTCGATCAGCAAAAGCTCTACAACAGTGCCCGCAACCTTGAATCTGTCAGCTGGCTGCTGAACAACAGGAAAAAAGGGGACGGTACACTGTTCCTTCTCAGTAACGGCATAGCCGTAAACGGCGTGCCTAATTACAGCTATGAACGTGTTCTCAGCCAGATGATTGTCATCCAGGACATGATGGCGGCCATGATATCAGACAGTACCAACCGCACGATCAATAAGGTCGTACACAGCGTTGCGTCAATGACATTCCTGCCCATCTGACGCTCACTTTCCTCCGCCTATAGCAATTCCCACGTCAAGGTTCTCAAGCCAGTCAAGAAACCGAGGGATGTTATCGCCGCTAATTAACCTGCCGTGTTGTGGGCAGATAACATCAATGTCCAGCTCCCTGACCCGCTTTACCCAATCATTTTTTGCTTCATTGGATGGCATCCAGCGTTGGTGGAAATACGCCATTTTGTCGCAGTGCGCATCAAAGTCTTCGATTTCAAGTGGGGCATTGTGTGGTTCAAGTGCGGCACCAATATCACCGCTCATTAAAAGCTTGGCCTGGGGATCATATAAGTGAAAGTTCCCCGAAGAATGCAGGTAATGGGCTGGAATAAACTCAAATGTCAGGTCATCCAGGGTTAACGATCCTCCTTCGTCAGGAATTGGGGAGTAACTGATCCGGTTCATGCCAAAATGGCGGATAAACCCTTCCCATAACCATGGTGCATGCAGTTGGGCTTTCTCAAGGGAAATATCCCAAAGCCCCAAAGATGAAATAATGTCTGGGTCCTGGTGAGAGGCAAACAGGTGGGTGATCTTGTTAATGGGAACCTTTTTGACCACGTTAGCCAACATAGCCGAAAAAATTTCAATACCGCCGGGATCCAGAAGGAATGCATGGTTTGGTGTAACAATCATGTATTGGTTGGTGTCAATGATACTCTCTGCCTTTTCAGGATCCCTCCCGAACATATACCAATCGTGTCGGCTTCCCTTATACAGATGGTGTGTCTTCATATCCTTCCTTAGCCCGTTTCCAACATGGATATACAAAGTCTCTGTGATCGCCCAATATGGCCTGTTATACGCCTAGCAGCACCAGAAACACTTTCAGCGACAACATTCAGGCTCTCTTCGAACTCACCGGATTGAGCCGCTTCCACCCGCGACATAGATGACAATATAGCGGCAGATTTCAGCTCCCGGCTTAACTCGTCTACATCTTCCTGCAGCTTATCGACGGCCTGCAGGAAGTGCTTTCTCAACTTTTCATGCCTGGCGGTCAAATCAGCCAAAGGCTCCACGAGACTGGCCGCAAATCCTTCCCCGCCAATTTTATCCTGGGCCTCTTTATAACGGGCAATAGAAAAGGAAAGCCTGAAATAGTCCATTGCCAGCCTACTGATTTCTATGGCGTTACGATTTATCAGGTCTGATGCGCAAACAGTGGAGTCTGCCAGGCGGTGGATGTAATCAGTCAGAGCCCGGAAACCGGCGGCGCCGGTTCCTGCCCTCAATGACAAGGCCCTCGCATTGCTCGCGGTAAGTGTAATTTCCCTTGCTATAAACCTTGCCTTTTCAAGTTCAGCAGCAACCTGAACCGCTCTGACAAAATTGGTATGCCTTTTGTCCACAAAGTGATACCTAAAATCAAATCCTGAACATAGTTTATTAGTCATTAGTTTAAATTTTGCACATAAATCTATATATGTGACATAGGTTTATATTTGTCCCAGCGACAGTACCTCAAGACAGCGAACAAACAGGCAATAAGCCAAAACAGATCCCGCTAACCTTTAGATGATTTATTTCAATGACATGCGTAACAGTTTCAATACAAATGAGCTCTTATAGAGAATTCAGGTGATATACTCTTATGTGATACAACGCATAATAGTGTCGGTATATTGACATTTTTTTACAGAACGAAGTCAGAAGTCCGTCGCTAACACTCTGAAATATAATGAATTATTGACCGAGTCCGGACATAAAGCTAATCTTGCTCTAACGTTGTGTAGTTCTAACGACCAGTTCATACAAGAGGCAGGGAAATGAAGAGATGGATAGGAGTGTTACTGGCTCTGGTGGCATTTCACTCCCAGGGTGCGTTGCTAACCGCCCAAGAAGCGAAAACCAAGTCAGAAATCTATGAGAAGTACAATACTGAGCCTCTTCTCATTGAAATAAATGAAGTACAAAACAGTACACGGAACCTTGAGCTGGAGCGTGAAGAAAAAGCCAAACGCCTCACGGAATACCAAGCACATTACAAGCAAAAAATCAGCGACCTGGAAGAATCCCTTCTTGCGAGTAAACGAGCGGAGATGAGTGAAGAGCTAGCTCCTATCGGTATCGCTACACCTAAATCTCTCTTCCAGGATCTTGAAACGTTGGCAGGCAATATCAGCCAACTTGAACTGGCCGAAGTCACCATTGCCCACCAACTGGCGCAACTGACCAACAAGCTGGATACCCTGAAGCGCGATCTCAAGCGCACCCAAAACCTGAAAGACACCCAACTTTTGGCCCTGCGTGATGTCATTCGCGACCGCTATATTAAGGAAGTGTCCTCTGCCAAAAATCTCAGCTACTCCGGCTCAATCCGCTGTGGTACCAATACAAGTATCCGTGAGTGTATGCGCTCCGTCCCGCTTGAAAAACTGGTTTACAGTGAGGCCAAGAAAGCCCTACCCGTTGCCAAGGTGGATATTCTTGACCACACCTATTCCCGGTTCTCGCTTGACCTGAACGGCAATGCTGATTTCGCGGTAAACGTTCGCTACACCGGTACTTTCAGCGCTGACATCAATGAAAATATTACCCGCACTCTGGGCATCAACGCCTTCGAAGTGGTAATTGTCAGCAACCGGGATGATGCAGAGCACTTTGTAAACGGCGACTACATTGGCAAAGGAAAGCGCGTCACTACCACCGTCAATGCCGGCCAGAATGCCTTCTACTCCCTGGCAGCCAACAAGAAAGAGTCTGTGGTAGAAGTCATCAATGACAACCGTCGCCTGACGTTCAATTTCTGACACCTTTTAACCATCTATTACTAAAAAGGCTTCCCCGGGGAAGCCTTTTTATTTTGAAAATCCAATCCCAGTCACTTTGCTCCCCACGGCCTTTAACTCATAATTTGAAACAAATTCGCAACATAAGGCATTTGAATGCACCGCTGTATTCGCCCCTCTCTTTTGGTACTGCCTCTCCTTGTCTGGTGCTTTAAAGTCCCTGCATCACCGATGGTGATTTTTACAACGTACCCCGCAGCACAGTACCAACCGATGGTGGATGCATTCACCAAAGACAATCCCGGTATCACTGTTAAGGTGATAAACAAAAAAACACCAGCCATGGTTAACCATATACTCCAATCCCAGAAACCTGAGCCCGATATCCTCTGGACCAGTTCCCCGGATGCCATGGCACTGCTTCAGCAACACGGCATGCTGAAGCACTTTGAGCTCCCGGCCAAAACCTATCCGGAAAACGTACGCCCGAACAACGAACGGAAATTTGCTTACTTCGCCTACTCCCAGTTTGGGTTTCTTTCCAACCGGGCATACCTGGAAGGTGCCGGGTTGCAGCCTCCCGAAAGCTGGGAGGCACTAACATCCCTCAATTGGAAACAACATATTGCCCTGTCTTCCCCTTCCCGATCGGGGACCAACCACCTGATTATTGAACAGGTATTGCAACACTATGGCTGGAAAAGAGGCTGGGCGATCCTGCAGCGTCTGGCCGGAAACCTCAGTGTTATCACCGCTCGCAGTTTTGGCGTGCGTGAAGGCGTAATGAAAGGCAGGTTCGGCACCGCACCTGTTGTGGATTTTTTCTACCGGACACTGGTTAACAGGGAGCATTTTGACTTCTACCAGTGGCCTGAAAACACCGCAATTGGCGCTGCGATAGGAATTGCATCGACATCCATCCAACCCAGGTCTGCGGAGCGTTTCATTACTTTTACGCTCTCAGACAAGGCACGTCCGCTGCTTGAAAACAAAATGGGCCGGATTCCTGCAATGCCGTCTGAGGGTAAGGAACAGGAACTGGAAACCGGACAATTCGATATCGCTTTGTCCGCCAACCGCTATTTCCTGGTGAATGCCCTGTTTGACCAGTTGGTAACATTGCCTCTTTATGACCTGCAGGCTTTCTGGGAGTGGTATGAAGAAGTAAAGGGGGCAGTGTCTGCCCACCAGCCCGACCTTCCCCCAGCAGATCACGCCCGAATGGAGGAAAAACTGATGCGCGCTTATAGCCTGATGACCAGGGTTCCCTTACCGGAGCGCAGGGCCAATGACCCGGATTTCAGCGGGCAGTTCCTCTACCAGACCCATAAAACCAGGCTGCAAATCGAAATGGAGCAAACGTGGCGGAAAGACCTCCATTCCCGGCTTGACGAGGCCAGGGAACTGTTGGCGGATATCACGCGAGCGGTAAACAACACCTCACCCCAAACCGCGGCACCAAGCCCTGCCGCAACGGAGGGATAACCATGTCTCCCCAACCCACAACGTACTGGTGGAAGAGTACAGGGTTCAGGCTATATGCCAGTATCAGTTTTATTGTGCTTGGTACACTGCTGGTCGCAGTGACATCCAGCCTCCTGTTCCAGCAACTTTCTGCAACCGTTTCACAGGTCGCCAACCGGGATATCCCCTCTACTGCAGCAGTCGCCCAGTTGGCTAACTGGGCCGGTTCCATTGAGGCTTCTGCTGCGCTGCTGGTATATGCAGACAACGAGACCCAGCGAACAAAGGCCAGCGATAACCTGCACTCCCTGCTCGACCAGGAAACAGGGAACCAACTGTCAGCACAAACCCCAACCCTGAACACATCCATAACAAACGTAAAAGAACAGCTCTCACGGCTGGAGCAAAGTGCTGAAGAGCGCGTCAGCCTGAACCAAGAGCTTCAACGCTACCGGGAGGAACTTTACTGGTTGCAGCAGGATTTTGCCCAGGAAATAGACCCGATGCTGGAAGAAGCCCGCTACTACACACGAAATGCGCTGTCATCCGGCACATCCAGCAATGTCACAATTATTAGTCTGGCGGAGTTTGAGCAGCGGGATTTACTTTCTTCATTCAAGGAAACCGTAAACCTCCTGTTTGAATATATGCAGCAGGCACTGGGCGCAAAAACAGTAACAGAACTGCTGACACAAACCAGCCGGCTCGATGAAACCTTTCCCGTACTTGACCGCCAGCTGACTACGCTGGCACAACTGCCCAGTGCTATCACCATGGTGCAAATCACGACGGAAATTCGGCGCCTGGTCTACGACGAAAAGTCAGCTATGACCGTAAAACGGGAAGCGTTGCAGCTTTCCATCGACAGCCAGCAACAGCTGAGATCACTTCAGGCTGCATTCATAGAGATGAACAGGGAAGTGGGAGCTGTTGTATCCAGAACCCGTGCAGATACCCTGTCACTGACCCAACAACTGGACCATAGTGTTTCATCAGCCCAGCGGTTGCTGGCTTTCGTGGCTGTAGCCGCACTGATTATCGCAGCCGTCACCGGTTGGGTGCTCCGCTACCAGCTTATCGGCCGTCTGGTGAAGATTATCGAAGCTATCCAACGGTTGGCCGCCGGTGACCTTTATGTCTCCATTGACACCAGAGGACATGACGAGATAGCCCGGCTTGCCCATTCCCTGAGGGTCTTTAAATACAACGCAAGGGAGATCGTCCAGCAAAAAGACCTGCTGGAAGAAACCAACACCCGGCTCCAAACCGAGATCCAGCAGCGAATTGAAACCGAACGGGAACTCAGGGAAACCCAGGATGAACTGATACAGGCCGGGAAGTTGGCTATCCTCGGGCAACTTACCGCCGGGATCGTCCATGAATTCAACCAGCCATTGGCAGCCATTCGCAACAACCTCCATATCACCCGGCACTACATAGAGAACGGTCTTCCAGGCAAGGCTACCGCCAAGCTCAAGGACATTGACAGGCTGATTGCCAAAACCAGCCAGTTGAGCCGCCACCTGAAGACTTTCGCCCGCAAAAGTGACGGAAAACTGGTTGCAACGCCGCTCAGTTCAACGGTTGCCAACGCCGTAGAACTGGTCCATGACGCAGCAATAAAAAAAGGCCTTATGATTGAAGTGGCGGAAACCGGGTTAATTGTCCAGGCTGACCCAATCCGGCTTGAGCAGGTATTGGTCAATCTTCTGAGCAATGCGATAGACGCAACGGATAGTGGAAAAATAGCCGTCAGTATCGAAGAACAACACAGCCATCAGCCCGGCTTGGTAGCTGTGCGGGTCACTGACACCGGGCACGGCATGGACGACGAGGTTAAAACCCAGGTCTTCGAGCCCTTTTTTACCACCAAACCGGTCGGAGACGGACTTGGGCTTGGTATGAGTATTATCTATAACATCATCAGGGATTTTGGCGGCAGCATTGAAATCAGCAGTACGCCTCAACAGGGAACGGAAGTATCAGTATGGTTGAGAAAAAGCAGGTCGTAATCGTCGAGGATGACACCGAGCTCCGCGAGAGCCTGGAAGAACTGTTTGCTATTGAAGGCTTTGAAGTGACCGGTTTCAGCTCAGCACATGGCGTGGTGGAAAGCCTGACCGACGATTTCCCCGGCGTTGTGGTCACAGATATTCGCATGGAGGGTGAAACCGGCGTCGAAATGATGAAACGGCTCTTGCACCGGGACGCCGGCATCCCGGTGGTTATCATTTCAGGCCATGCGGACATAGCCATTGCATTGGATGCGATGAAAAACGGAGCGTTCGAATTTGTTGAAAAGCCCGCAGACCCGGCTCATCTGGTTGCTGTGGTCCACACGGCGGTACGTCACCGTGAACTGGTACTGGAAAACCGGAAACTGCGTGAAACATCCCACTCACGGGGTGTGCTCGACAGCCGCCTAATCGGGCGCTCAGAAAGTATGCTCCAGTTGAAACGAACCCTGATCAATATCGCTGACACTGATGTGAACATAATGATTAATGGGGAAACCGGCTCCGGCAAAGAGATGGTTGCACGTTGCCTGCATGACTTCTCCCGCAAGAAAGCCGGCCCATTTGTCGCGATAAACTGTGGTGCTATCCCGGAAAACCTGATTGAAAGTGAGCTGTTCGGACACGAGGCAGGTGCCTTTACCGGCGCCAGCAAAAAGCGGATCGGAAAAATTGAATATGCATCCGGCGGGACACTGTTCCTGGATGAAATAGAAAGTATGCCCATGCACCTGCAAATCCGGCTGCTTCGGGTATTGCAGGAACAGGAGTTTGAGCGTGTTGGCAGCAATGAAGTCATAAAGGTTGATCTTCGGGTTGTTTCCGCGGCAAAAGGGGATTTACTGGCACAGGCTGAAAGCGGGGATTTCCGCAAAGATCTCTATTACCGCCTTAATGTAGCCTATGTAGATATACCACCGCTGAGGGAACGAACAGAAGACATCCCCCAGCTTCTCAGCCAGTTTGTCGATGCTGCAGCTACTCGCCTGCAACGTCCCACCCCCACCATCACCGCCGATACGCTTTCAGCCCTGATGGCCTACCCGTGGCCGGGCAATGTCAGGGAGTTGATGAATGAAGCCGACCGGCTGGTGCTTAACATTTCCCCGTTTACTGAACTGGATACGTCGGGGGCAGACACAACCAGCCTGCCAGACCAGCTGGCCCGGATTGAAAAAAACCTTCTCGACCAGATGCTCCGCCAACATGACGGTCATGTCAGCGATACCGCGGACGCCCTCGGCATCCCCAGGAAAAATCTCTACCTGCGTATGAAAAAATTCAATCTTCGTAAAGAAGACTATCTGTGATCATGCGCGAAATGCGGGTCAGGTTTGACCCGCAGTTTCCTGCCTGTTGTGTCAAACCTGACCGACCCCCACAAATCCCACCTCAACAAAAATCCCCTTTAATTCATGAGATTAAACTCAAGCACGCAAGCAAATTAACATTGGCATAACAGTTGCGATATCTCCGGGTAAGTCAGTCATGCCCCACCCTACACAAGGAGAAAAAAGATGAGCAACAAAGTCGCTAAAGGATTTGCTCTGTCGGCACTGGTCGCCGCAGCCATGGGAACCAGTGCATTTGCAGTAGCCGTGGAAGACAAGCTTGTCATCGTCACATCATTTCCAACCGATGTGACGGACGTGTTTAAAAAAGGGTTTGAGCAGGCCAATCCGGGCGTAAAGGTAGAAGTTCTGGCAAAGAAAACCACAGCAGGCATCAAATATCTGCAGGAGACGTCAGACAATAACCGCTCGGATATTTTCTGGGCATCTGCTCCGGACGCTTTCGAGGTCCTAAAGCAAAGCGATCTGTTGGACAAAGTCACGCTGGACCTTTCCGGTTTACCTGAAAAAGTCGGCAGCTTCCCCATCCATGACCCCGACGGTTACTACAAAGGTTTTGCGGTGTCCGGGTACGGCATGATGTGGAATGAACGTTATATGAAGGCCAAAAAGCTGCCACTGCCTACAGAATGGGCTGACCTCACTAACCCGGTATACCGTGGTCACGTCGGTATTTCCGCTCCTTCACGCTCAGGCACAACCCACCTGACCATTGAGGCCATTTTGCAGGGTAAAGGCTGGCAGGACGGCTGGACCATGCTCAAGGATATCTCAGGCAACTTAAAAACCGTCACCGAACGCAGTTTCGGGGTGCCCGATGGCGTTAACTCCGGCTCTTTTGGCGTAGGTGTGGTCATTGACTTCTTTGGCCTCTCTTCCAAGGCATCCGGCTTCCCGGTTGATTTTGTCTACCCGACTGTAACCGCCATGGTTCCAGCAAACGTCGCCAAGGTGAAAAACGCCCCCCACCCTGAATCGGCCGAAGCATTCATGCGTTACCTTCTGTCAGAACAGGGCCAGGAGCTTCTGTTGGACAAGAAAATTCAGCGTCTTCCGGTCAACCCGGCAGTCTACGCCAAAGCCCCGGCGGGCTTCCCGAACCCCTTCAATGGTGAAGGAATGGGCAAGGTCAAATTCGATCTGGACCTTTCCAAGTCCCGTTACAACGTGGTCAATTCACTGTTTGACGTAATGATTACCTACCGTCTTGATGAGCTTCGTAATGCCATGGAAGCCATTCAGGAAGCCGAGTCCAAGCTGTCCGGCAACCCAGACCCAGAAGCGCAAAAGATGGTAGATCAGGCCAGAACCCTTGTCGCCACTTTACCGATTACTGCTGAGCAGGCACAGAATCCGGACTTTGCTTCAATCTTCACCAAAAAACGCAAGAAATCCACGGACAAGATTGTTGGAAGGCAGGCAGAAATAGAGCAGGAATGGGACAACATGGTCAGCGAAAACTACCAGAGAGCCCAAAAACTGGCTGAAGCCGCGTCAGCACGAAACTAACCCGGCCCTTAGCGGTGGCAATTTTGCCGCCGCTGCTTCCTGTTTTTGTTTTTCCTGAGGAAGGACCCATGACAAGCGCTTCAAACATTCAGGAATCCGGAAAACCGGCGGCTTCCCGTCCGTCAGTATTTAGCCGGGTGAAAAATAATATTGGGCTTTACAGCATCGCCCTGACCATCGCGATGTTCTTGCTGGCCTTTTTGATTATCCCAGTTCTAAAGGTCATCTATGTTGCATTCCAGGACCCACACAGTGGTTCCCTGAGCCTGGTGAACTTTATTGATTTTTTCAGCAGTTCATTGTTCCGGGAATCGTTTTACAACTCATTTTACGTCTCAGCGATGTCAGTGGTACTGGCATCCATTTTTGCCTTGCCGCTGGCCTATTTCACCACCCGGTTTGAATTTCGCGGTGCAGTAATTATCCAGACGCTGGGGATTATTCCCCTCATCATGCCCCCATTTATCGGGGCTGTCGCCATGACGCTGCTGTTCGGGGACAACGGAACCGTAAACCTGCTCCTGGATGAACATTTCGGTTTCACCCTGCCATTTATGGAAGGGCTGAACGGCGTTATCTTTGTACAGAGCGTGCACTACTTCCCTTTTATCCTAATCAACCTTTCAGCCAGCCTGCAGAATATTGACCGGGCAATGGAAGAAGCGGCCCAGTCCCTTGGCTCATCTGGCTTTACCCTGTTCCGCCGGGTAGTCTTCCCTCTTGCGATGCCGGGTTATGTTGCCGGGGCATCGCTGGTATTTGTGAAGGTGTTTGATGACCTTGGTACACCGCTGCTGCTGAACGTCAACAATATGCTGGCTCCCCAGGCATACCTGCGGATCTCTTCTGTCGGCATCTCTGACCCTATGGGATACGTGATTTCCGTCATTCTTGTCGGTTTTTCAATTTTCGCCCTATGGGCGTCATTCCAGGCATTAAAGGGCAAAGACTACTCCACCACCCAAAAAGGTGGCGGGGGTCTGTCCAAGCGGAAACTCAAAGCCGGGGAACTGGCTCTCTGTTACGGTGTGATTTTCCTGCTGCTGGCACTGGTTCTGGCGCCGCATATCGCACTGTTGTTGCTCTCATTCGGCACTATCTGGAGCTTCAGCCCACTGCCTGACGGCTACACAGTCGCTCACTATGCTACAGCGATTGAGCAGGCTTCCGGCTTTATCAAAAATACGCTCATTTATGCGGGCCTTGCCGGCCTGATTGATGTCATTCTCGGAACGGCCATTGCCTACCTGGTGTTCCGTACGGGGATCAAGGGCCGCAAATGGCTGGACTATGGTGCCATGGCAGCACTTGCGGTACCCGGCGTGGTTCTCGGTATTGGGTACCTCCGTACTTACTATGACATCGATATGCCGATTACCGGTGACCCAATGGCAACCTGGTGGGGGATTATTGTCATTGCCCTGTCAGTGCGTCGCCTGCCCTATGCCTTGCGCTCCTGTGTTGCAGCCCTGACCCAGGTCAGCCCTTCATTGGAAGAAGCGTCTGAAAACCTCGGGGCAGGCAAAGCAAGTACCATCCGCCGAATTGTCATCCCCCTGATGGCAGCAGGCCTGCTGGCCGGTTTCGTTACCAGTTTCGCCACAGCAGCAGTTGAGCTTTCTGCCACCATCATGTTGGTTTCCAACGAGCAGGATGCCCCTCTTGCCTACGGCCTCTACCTCTTTATGCAAAGCGCCGCCGGACGCGGCCCTGGCGCAGCCCTCGGCATTATTGCAGTGCTGATTGTCGGCCTTGCCACCTACCTGTCCCATTACATCGTTGACCGAACCCGTCGTGAACAGGCGGCTGAGCGATAAGGCATTACAAGGAGTCAGTCATGAAACAACAGAAAGCTGGAATTCAAATCAACAACCTGTCGCTCTCGTTCGGCGAAACAGAAGTACTGAAAGGCGTAAACCTGGATATCCAGCCTGGGGAGTTCTTTGCTTTCCTTGGGCCATCCGGCTCCGGAAAGTCCACCCTGCTTCGTGCCATTGCTGGATTCGGGCCGACACCGGAGGGGGAAATACTTGTTGGGGGGGAAGACATCGCACACCTTCCCCCATGGAAACGAAATGTCGGCATGGTGTTCCAAAGTTATGCCCTGTGGCCTCATATGACGGTATTTGACAACGTCGCCTACGGATTGGTTGAGCGCAGAGTCAGTAAACCGGAAATTAAGCGCCGGGTTATGGAAGCGCTGGAACTGGTTGGCTTACAGGACTACGCCAACCGCCGGCCGTCTCAACTGTCCGGTGGGCAGCAGCAGCGTATAGCCATTGCACGTACCGTTGTCGTCGAGCCACGGGTGTTACTGCTTGATGAACCCCTCTCTAACCTGGATGCAAACCTGCGCGAACAGATGCGCCGGGATCTGCTGGATCTGCAGCGCCAGCTTGGCCTGACCACGATCTTCGTCACCCACGACCAGGAAGAAGCCAATACGATCTCTGACCGCATTGCCGTACTCAACGACGGCGTAATCCAACAGGTAGGCACACCCATGGCGCTTTACGACACCCCGTCCAACCGGTTCGTGGCAGACTTCCTCGGTTCCGCAAACCTGTTGTCCGGCACGGTATCAACTGTTGAACAAGGCTCCATGTTTATCAGTGACAATGGAATTACCTTTGATTACCACACCAATCACCATGGGCCAATGACCCTGCTGTTCAGGCCCCAGAGTATCCTGGTTAATCAAAACTCAGCAGGTTCAGCCATCCGGCTGGAAGGAAAAATCCGGCACAGAGAGTTCCTTGGCCATATCGTCCGCTATGGCGTTGATGTCGGAAATACCCTGCTACTTGCCGATGATGCCCACCGACGCGGAACTTCGCACCTCAAACCAGGGGATTCAGTATCTCTCTCCATTACCCGGGAGGAAGTGGTCGAAATAGCTCGCTAACCGTTTTGCCAACGACCAATTGCTGGTCATTTTTTGCCGGGTACTGTGACCCGGCTTTTTTATCTGCACACCTCTAACACGAATATTACGTTCAGCTAACAATTTCGCACCTAATTTTAGCAACCCTATGCATGCTGCAGCGTAACTCAGACTCACTATTCCCCTCGATAAGGAGAAGGAGATTCGCAATGACAATGCTCAAAACAATGATGTTGGCTTTATTTGTGATGTTTTCCGGAATGGCTTTCGCTACAACTACCGGAGGTGACGAGAAGAAGGAGTGTCCCGAAGGGTCTGAAGCACCTGAATGCCAGATGAAAAAAGACGATGGAAGTTTTTACTGATACCTGGACGTTGGATTAGTGGTTCTTTCCAACAGGTATGACTCTGCCGTAATGATGTTGACCCGTGCAGCGTTGTAGGTCTGCACTAATTGCAAATTTGAGCTTTAAGTAAATTTTCCTTCCGCTTTACAAACCTGTTTGCCGCATCCCGGATGCGGCAATTTTTTCACAGGCCCAGGCAAAAACGGCCCCTTCAGGGCCATTGTCAGTACCGTCACCGGCGTCAGGTTACACTTTGAAACTGCCGACAACCTTGTCCAACTGGAGGCTGCGATCAGACAGGTTGCTACAGGCCCGCGCCATATCTTCAAGGTTTTCAAGAACCCGCAGGCTGTTCTCTGCAACACTGTGGATGTTGCGGTTGATATCTTCAGAAACAAGGTTCTGCTGGGAAGAGGCTGTTGCCACCTGGCTGTTCATTTCGTTAATACGTTCGATAAGGCCGGTGACTTCACTCAGGTAATCAGACGTCTGCTGCACCTGCTGAACGGTTTCCGAACTGGCTTCGGCACTTTCATCCATGGCAGAAACCACACGGCGGGTACCTTCCTGCAAGCGGCCAATCATGTCCTGTATTTCTGTGGTGCTCTGCTGGGTCTTGTTGGCAAGGTTACGCACCTCATCTGCGACGACTGCAAAGCCCCTACCCTGCTCCCCGGCACGGGCAGCCTCAATGGCGGCATTCAGTGCCAGCAGGTTGGTTTGCTCAGCAATACCTCGGATAACATCAATAATAGAGGCAATGCTCTCTACATCACTGTTAAGCGCACCAATCATTTCCTGGGACTGGCCAATAGTTGCCAGCAGGGTATCCATTGAAGAAACCGCACCAACAACACTTTCCTGAGCCTGCCCAATTTCATCATTGGCTTTCTGGGTCGCACCGGCTGCATCGTCTGCATTCTGGCTGATTTGCTCACTGCTGGCGCTCATTTCCTGGATGGCAGCAGCTACCTGGTCACTCTCTCGCTGCTGGCTCTTTGAATCGCGTACACAGTTATTCAGTGCCGCGTACATTTGCTCTGACTGTTGGCGAACTTCCTCAGATGCCGCTACAACGTCTTTAATGCTGGCATGGATTTTCGCAACAAACAGGTTAAATGACTCACCAAGTTGGCCAATTTCATCCGACGTGGTCACGTCCAGACGGTGGGTCAAATCCCCATCCCCGGATGCGATATCATTCAATGCAGCTCCCATCTCTTTCAACGGGGCAAGAAGTAAACGGCTTAACACCAGGCTTCCTGCAACTGCCACCAGCAACGCCAGCACCGAACCGCCAATAATTGTTCTCTCAGCCAATAGGGTTGATGCTTCAATCTCCTGGCTGATTGCCTTGGAGGCATTGTCTACCTGGCCTCTCAATACCTTGAGTTGGCTGCGTAGGGAAGCAAAGTCCTGCTCCAGCGCAACGTGATTCTTCATATAGAAAGACCGGGCAGTGGTAGGTGAATTCACCATCTGGCCAATCTTCGATGTCCACTCCTCAGCATCAATAACGAGCTTATCCAGCTTTCCACGATAGGAAGCATCAATAATTCCGGCATCGACCAGTGTCTGGACAGACTGCAGACGCGGCATGATTTTTGGCGCATTGTCTTCAAATTCAAACTGCTGCTGCTTTACGTTCGCTGGTGTAAAACCATTGGCAATCAGCGCCTGTCCGGAGGCCATTACCTGATATAAATCCCGGTAAGCATCTTCCAGGTTGTCTATCACCGGACGGACCTTCAGGTTGAGCAGTTCAGTAGCTTCAGTTTGTTTCTGGAAAGAATGGTATGAGACAGCCAGCACAGAAAGGAAAACCGAGCTGACAAGGATAACGGGGAGGAATAGTTTTTTTCTGAATGATAGAGCACTAAAAGCTCGCATAACAGCCTCGAAACAACCATATGAAAAATATGAAATTTTCCGCAATGGTACACGAAACACCTTACCGCTCTTATTGCTTTAATTCTCAATAAGACCGGAAATCCCGGACTTATTTCGCTATCTCGACACGGTTCACATTTTTCTCTTTACTTGATTCGGTTGCGCATCACACCACTTGCCGTTAGCCTTAGGCCACCCAAAGCATCCGGACTCTATACATGACTTACCTGTGTCCCCTCTGTCAGGCTCCATTGAGCCAGGAATCAAACACACTTCGCTGTGAAAACCGTCATCAGTTTGATATTGCCAAAGAAGGCTACGTTAACCTATTGCCGGTCCAGCACAAACGGTCAAAAGAGCCGGGTGACAGTAAGGAAATGATGCAGGCCCGCCGGGCATTCCTTGAAGGCAACCACTACCACCCAATGCGTGAAGGCGTGGCAAAGATCCTGAAAGACAACCTCCCTGAAAACGGCGCAGCACTTTTGGATATCGGTTGTGGTGAAGGGTTTTACACCCATTATTTCGCCTCTCAGTTAGCTGATGCGACTGTATATGGGATGGATATCTCCAAAACGGCGATCCGCTATGCCGCCAAGCGATACCCTGGATGTGACTTCTCCGTTGCATCCATCCAGCGCCTGCCTTTCCCGGATCATTCTTTGGACGGTGTTGTCCGCATCTACGCACCTTGCAACGGCGAAGAGCTCAACCGCGTCGTAAAGCAAAATGGCATCCTCGTTACGGTGACACCGGCCGGACGACACCTCTATCAGCTCAAGGGACTAATCTATGATGAGGTCCGCCTCCATGATATCCCGCCGGAAACACTGCCGGGGTTCACACTGGAAAGCGAAGAAAACCTGCATTACCCGATGAAGCTGACCGGACAGCAGGCAGAATGGCTGTTGCAAATGACGCCTTTCGCATGGCGAGCGTCAGAAACAGTCTGGGAGACAGTGCGAAATGCCGGGTTATTTGACTGCGAGGCCGATTTCACGCTGAGGATCTACCGTAAGCACTGATGCGTGCCACACTGAGGGTATCTGCGCTCAAGGGTCAGTTTTTTACTGGCCCTTTCAACAAGGATGGAGCAAATAATGAAAACAACCTTTGCTGCTTTACTGCTAGGTATGACCGTTTTTCCTTCCCTGGCTGCCTCTCTCCCCACGCTCTACGACTACCGGTTGACGACACCTCAGGGAGAGGCGCTTGGTATCGACCAAATAACACAAAAACTCCACGATGCAGACGTCATCCTTGTGGGTGAATGGCATGGCCATGCCGGTGTGCACTTATTCCAGGCAAAGTTGTTTTCCTCGCTGGCCGGCACCTATCCTGGTGTGTCGTTATCCATGGAACAATTCAGCCGCGACAGGCAGGAGTTAATCAATGAATACCTCAAGGGGAAAATCGGGGAGCAGGCGTTGATCAGCAAAGGAAATGCCTGGAACAACTATCCCAGCGACTACCGCCCTCTGGTTGAGATTGCCAAAGCGGCCAAGTTAGATGTCATCGCGGCCAACGCCCCAAAATCAGTTGTTCGCTGCATTGGCCAGCAAGGGTTGGCATACCTCGAAAAGCTCACACCCAAAGAACGGGGTTTTGTAGCCAAACACGTCGATACCACGGAGTCCGCTTATAAAACCCGGTTTATGGCTTCCATGCACCATGGCAGCAAAGACCAGTCTGAAAAGCAGTTTGCCGCGCAGGTTACCTGGGATGAAACCATGGCTGAGAGTATCGTCCGGCAGGCCCGAAAAGAGCCGGGTGGTAAAGTTTTTCATATCGCCGGACGCTTCCATGTCAGCGAAGGGTTGGGCATCGCCGCCCGGATCCACCGGTTGGATCCGTCACTCAATATCGTGATGATTACTCCGGAAACCAAAGACAGCCCCCTTCCGGCAACCAGCCCGGACTATCGGCTCGAAGTACTTCCACCGCCTGAGCAATATATCAGTCATGACGAAATGCGTGGGGCAATCAAGGCTATGCGCCCCCACAGCGGGAAATATACCTGCCATAAGTAAAAAAGCCGGATTAACCGACTTTTTTATAACAATCTCGTTTAATATTTCTCTGTTTGATGTCAGAACCAGCGTTCCAGCGTGGTACGGTCAAGCTGCTTGAAAGCCCGGTTTAACGTAACCGCCAACTCTTTGTAACGTGGCTGGCTTTTAATAGGTTGCAGCGCATAACCGGCACTGGTGATTTTCTGGTGCAATTCCCGGTACCAGCCAGCGAGTGCAGGAGGAAGGTTAGTCTGGCGGCGGCGACCAAGCCACCACAGGCCCTGAAGCGGCATACTTAGGGCAAAGAGGGCAACAACGACGGCTTGCGGCATCGCGTCATAGTTATTGAAGACCATTTGCATCAACACACTGATGACCGCGACGGCAGGCATCACTTTGATGGCGAAGTTCGTTGCCCGGATCACCCGGTTTTCGGGGAACATCGGCGCAAGCTCTTTCCTCACTGGCCACTCAGACATGTATTGCTGACCGTCCCTGAAGGTCTGCCAAATTGATTTGCTCATGGTCTTCCCCCTACATCGTTTGTGGCAAAAAGGTTGTAACTGGGACAATGGCTGTGTCCTGGACGAAAACACCTATCAGGTATTCACATTGTTTTAGACAAAGCAACTGCAGCCAAATCTGTTACCACGGGAATTCACACTCAAATTTTTTTATAAAGTATAAAAAAATGGTGCAATTGGTTTAATTTAAATCAAGTTTGATGCAAATTTTTTTGTTATCTGTGATAACAATCGCTATCCTTAGCGCACCTTTACCAATTGTTGCTTGGATTGAGACATACCGCAACCTTTTGCAGGTAGATAAAGGAAACTCAACTCACAGGGAAGAAGCCTCCACGCAACTGGTGTTCCTTTTTATTTATGGGAAAGTTGTCCGGTAAATTCTGGTCTATTTTTCCGTTTCAGACGCAATTCTGCTTAAGTGATATAGGTAGTCTCAAATGTCGAATCTGGTTCTTGTTCTTAACTGCGGCAGCTCTTCCCTGAAGTTCGCCATTGTTGATCCTCAAAACGGTGAAGAGCACCTGTCTGGTCTGGCTGAATGCCTGCACCTTCCTGAAGCACGCATCAAGTGGAAGCTGGACGGTAAGCACGAAGCACAACTGGGTGCCGGCGCTGCACACCAGGAAGCTCTGAGCTTCATCGTTGACACCATCCTGGCTTCTAAGCCTGAACTGAAAGAGAGCCTGGCTGCTATCGGTCACCGTGTTGTACACGGCGGTGAGAAATTCACTGCTTCTGCTCTGATCAACGAAGATGTGCTGAAGGGCATCGAAGAGTGTGCAACTCTGGCACCTCTGCACAACCCAGCACACGTAATCGGCATCAACGCTGCAATGGCTGCGTTCCCTGGCCTGAAGAACGTTGCAGTATTCGATACCGCGTTCCACCAGACTATGCCTGAAGAAGCATACCTGTACGCGCTGCCATACAGCCTGTACAAAGAGCATGCTATCCGTCGTTACGGTATGCACGGTACTTCTCACTTCTTCATTGCACAAGAAGCTGCAGAGCGTCTGGGCAAGCCAGTTGAAGAACTGAACATCATCAACTGCCACCTGGGCAACGGTGCTTCTGTTTGTGCTATCAAGAACGGTAAGTCAGTAGACACTTCTATGGGTATGACTCCTCTGGAAGGCCTGGTAATGGGTACCCGTTCTGGTGACATCGATCCAGCAATCATCTTCCACCTGCACGATGCACTGGGCTACAGCGTTGAGCAAATCAACACTATGCTGACCAAAGAGTCTGGCCTGCAGGGTCTGACTGAAGTGACTTCTGACTGCCGTTTCGTTGAAGACAACTACGGTGAGAAAGAAGAAGCCACCCGTGCCATGAACGTATTCTGCCACCGTCTGGCTAAGTACGTTGCTTCTTACACTGCATGCCTGGAAGGCCGTCTGGATGCAATCACCTTCACTGGTGGTATCGGTGAAAACTCTGCCCCAATCCGTGAACTGGTTCTGAACCGTCTGGGTCTGCTGGGTGTCGAAGTTGACAGCGAAGCTAACCTGAAGGCTCGTTTCGGCGGTGAAGGTGTTATCACTACTGCTGACAGCCGCGTACCGGCGATGGTTATCTCAACCAACGAAGAGCTGGTTATCGCACAAGATACTGCCCGTCTGGCAGCTATCTAATTCTTAAAAGCCGGCGTAAAGCCGGCTTTACTTATCTACACTGGCAGAACCCTGCCAGTGCTTTGTTTTAGAACAAAGAGGTAATCACCGTGTCCCGTACCATTATGCTGATTCCAACCGGCGCCGGCGTGGGCCTGACTAGCGTTAGTCTGGGCGTGCTGCGTTCGATGGAACAAAAAGGGCTTCGCGTTTCTTTCTTCAAGCCGATTGCTCAACCACGCCAGGGTGGCGAACAGCCTGACCTGACTACCACAATCATCCGCGCTAACAGCGACATGCAGGTTGCAGAACCAATCAGCATGGCCCGTGCGGAAGAGTTCATCCGCAGCGAGCAGATGGACGTCCTGTTGGAAGACATCATCGCGCGCTTCAAAGACTCAGTGTCTGACGCTGAAGTGACCCTGATTGAAGGTCTGGTTCCTACCCGCGTACACCAGTTTGCACACACCGTTAACTACGAAGTGGCAAAAGCACTGGACGCAGAAATCGTGTTTGTTGCTACTCCAGGCACTGACAACCCAGCCCAGCTGAAAGAGCGTATTGACCTGGCGGCATCTAACTACGGTGGCCGTAAGAACAGCAATATCTCTGGCGTTATCATCAACAAGCTGAACGCACCTGTTGATGAGTCTGGCCGTACCCGCCCAGACCTGTCAGACATCTTTGATGATGCAAACCTGGCGCAAAAGAACTCTGTTGAAGTGATGCAAATCTTCAACGCCAGCCCAGTACGCGTACTGGGTGTAGCGCCTTGGAAAATCGACCTGATTGCGACCCGTGCAAGCGACCTGGCATCTCACCTGGACGCTGAAATCATCAACGAAGGTGAACTGCACACCCGTCGTATCAAGAGCATCACTTTCTGTGCCCGCTCTATCCCTAACATGGTTGAACACTTCAAGCCTGGCTCACTGCTGGTGACTTCTGCTGACCGCCCTGACGTTATCGTTGCGGCATGTCTGGCAGCCATGAACGGTGTTGAAATCGGTGCCCTGCTGCTGACCGGCGGCTACAGCATCCCTGCACAGCTGAAAGACCTGTGCAAGCGCGCATTCGAAACCGGCCTGCCAGTATTTACCACCTCTGGTAACACCTGGCAGACATCTCTGAACCTGCAAAGCTTCACTCTGGAAGTACCTGCAGACGATAAAGAGCGTGTCGAGTTTGTTGCTGACCACGTTGCCGCCCATATCGACGGTAACTGGATTGAGTCCCTGACTGAAGGCGCTACCCGTGAGCGTCGCCTGAGCCCTCCTGCCTTCCGTTACCAGCTGACTGACCTGGCCCGCCGCGCTGACAAGCGTATCGTTCTGCCAGAAGGTGATGAGCCACGTACCATCAAGGCTGCTGCTATCTGTGCTGAGCGCAAGATTGCGGAATGTGTGCTGCTGGGTAACCCTGCAGAAATCAAGCGTGTTGCTGAACAGCAAGGCGTATCTCTGGGTGAAGGCATCCAGATCGTTGACCCTGAAGTGGTTCGCGAGCAGTACGTTGCACGTCTGGTTGAGCTGCGTAAGAACAAGGGCATGACTGAAGTTGTTGCCCGTGAGCAACTCGAAGACAACGTGGTACTGGGTACCATGATGCTCGAGCAAGACGAAGTTCACGGTCTGGTATCTGGCGCGGTTCACACCACTGCCAACACCATCCGCCCACCGCTTCAGCTGATCAAGACTGCACCGGGTTCATCTCTGGTGTCTTCTGTGTTCTTCATGCTGCTGCCTGACCAGGTTCTGGTTTATGGTGACTGTGCGATCAACCCGGATCCAACTGCTGAGCAACTGGCTGAAATCGCTATCCAGTCTGCAGATTCTGCCAAAGCGTTCGGCGTTGAGCCACGCGTTGCAATGATCTCTTACTCTACCGGTACTTCCGGTCAGGGTGCAGACGTAGACAAAGTACGTGAAGCGACCCGCATCGCTCAGGAAAAACGTCCTGACCTGATGATCGACGGTCCTCTGCAGTACGACGCAGCGATCATGGAAAACGTGGCCAAGTCCAAGGCACCGAACTCACCAGTAGCCGGTAAGGCCACTGTATTCGTGTTCCCAGACCTGAACACCGGTAACACCACTTACAAGGCGGTACAGCGTTCTGCAGACCTGGTATCTATCGGTCCAATGCTGCAAGGTATGCGCAAGCCTGTAAACGACCTGTCTCGTGGCGCACTGGTTGACGATATCGTCTACACCGTTGCCCTGACAGCTATCCAGGCTAAACAAGCTGAAGACGCAAAAGCGGCTCAAGCCTAAGTTTTAGCTTCGGTTAGGATTGGAAGCCCTCAACTTCGGTTGGGGGCTTTTTTTTGTTTCTGTCCCGCCTTGGAATTAGTTGACTCAGCACCCAATCTCATTAATCCTGAAATGCTCCCTTCAACAACCGGATAGTTGAGTAGATCGCAAAATGTTGGACCTTGCTGTACTGGCGGTATTTATCCCGACCTTTTTCTTTGTTTCCGTGACCCCCGGAATGTGCATGACCCTTTCCATGACGCTCGGCATGACCATCGGCGTACGCCGGAGCCTGCCCATGATGTGGGGGGAATTAATTGGTGTCGGGCTGGTGGCGATATCTGCCGTCATTGGTGTTGCAGCCATTATGCTGAACTACCCGGAGCTGTTTCTGTTCCTGAAGTATGCCGGAGGCGGCTACCTGTTCTGGCTGGGTATACAGATGTGGCGCTCAAGGGGCAAGCTGGCTATCCCGGACAACCTCGATGATGAAATCGACACGGCACCCGGCGCGCTGGCGATGCAGGGGTTTGTTACAGCCATTGCCAATCCGAAAGGCTGGGCATTTATGATTTCCCTGCTCCCACCGTTTATCAACACCACCTATTCCATGCCACCACAGCTGGCTGTGCTGGTGACAATTATCCTGCTCACCGAGTTCCTTTGCCTTATCCTCTACGCAAGCGGCGGCCGGACACTGCGCAAATTCCTGCAACAGCGCGGGAATGTACAACTACTGAACCGGATAGCCGGCTCCCTGATGATGGGCGTTGGGGTATGGCTGGCGGCGGGCTAAATAAACGAACATTGCCTGGGCTGTCAATAAATCTCCACTAAGGGTTTATATCTTATTCAGAACAACCCGTTATAATAAAGTTGTGGCTGTGATCGAAGAAATTTATGAACGCAAAAGTTGAAGCATATGGTGTCCCTTCAGTCGAAAGACCTAAAATAAAAGCGACAAAGCAGTTAGATCTGACAGGAGACTCCGGTCGCCAGATTGTTAAATCAGAGACAAAATTGGCGATGAGAACTCATCAAAAAACCTTTAAAAAATTGGCAGATATGTAATGAACCTTATCTGTTTTCCATTTGAGCGTGTCATAGAGATTAATGCGTTCATCCTGAAGACAGAACCGGGAATGAAAGGGACTGTTGATATTCCAAAGCTTCAAGGAGCGTTGGGGCGAATAGATAACGCTATCGCTTAACAAGGCTTGGATGATGTTTTGAAATCGCGGCAAAATATACCTCGAGCATAGCTGTTGCCCATGCTTTGCCTGATGCCAACAAAAGAACTGGGCTTGCAGTAGCGCTAGAATACCTTTCTCTGAATGATTTTGAACTGACCCATGACAATGACATGCTGGCTGACGCCGTGAGAGACTTGGTATTGGGTAAGCTTGATGAAACCGACTTCGCCGATATTCTCTACGGTCAATATATTAGCAGTCACAAATAAAACTAGCTTTCCTGCCAGAGAGATCAGCCCAGATCGTGTTCAAAGCAACTCACAAAGAAAATGCGGAGCTCTCACTCCGCATCTAACGATTACGAGCTTTCCGCAACTGCCTCACCCATAAACCACCGTCGGCAGCCAGGTTGCCATTTCCGGCCAGTAGGCCAAAAGGCCAATGACCAGCAGCTGGATCGCGATAAACGGGATAACACCTCGGTAGATCTGCGGTGTCGAGATACTGTCAGGTGCTACGCCCCTGAGGTAGAACAACGAAAACCCGAACGGAGGGGTCAGGAACGAAGTCTGCAGGTTCAGGGCTATCATGATGCCGAGCCAGATCGGGTCAAGATCCATCGACAGCAGGATTGGGGCAACTATCGGAATCACCACAAAGGTAATTTCGATAAAGTCGAGGAAGAACCCGAGCAGGAACATCACCACCATCACCAGCAGCACTGCACCGAACACGCCGCCCGGCAGCCCCATCAGGAAGTCACGAACCAGGTCGTCCCCGCCAAACCCCCGGAACACCAGCGAGAAGACCGACGCACCTATCAGGATCATAAAGACCATGGCGGTCACTTCCGTGGTAGTACGCATTACTTCGCGAAGAATAGTGAGGTTAAAGGTGCGTTTGGCGGCTGCCAGGATCACCGCGCCAACTGATCCTACTGATGCTGCTTCTGTCGGCGTTGCGATACCCGCCAGGATCGAACCAAGGACCAGTACAATCAGCACGATTGGCGGAATCAAAACCGTTGCTACCTGAATCCAAAGCTCTTTGCTCACCTTGCGCTCTTCAGCCGGGATAGGCGGTACACTCTGTGGCTTGAAAACAGCAACAACCATGATGTACGCGGCATAAAGTGCGACCAGCAACAACCCCGGAATCAAAGCCCCAAGGAACAGGTCGCCAACAGTGACGCTCTCAGGTGCAAAGATGCCCTGGTCAAGCTGGGATTGCTGGTAAGCTGAGGAAATCACATCCCCCAGCAACACCAACACGATAGACGGCGGAATAATTTGCCCGAGCGTACCCGATGCACAGATAGTACCGGTAGCGATCTCCGGTGAGTAACCCCGCTTCATCATGGTCGGGAGGGACAACAGCCCCATGGTTACCACCGTCGCACCGACGATCCCGGTACTGGCAGCCAGCAACATCCCAACAATGGTGACCGACAGGCCAAGCCCCCCGGCCAACCCGCCAAACACCTGCCCCATCGTATCAAGCAGCTCTTCCGCGATTTTGGACTTTTCGAGCATGACCCCCATAAATACAAACAGGGGGATGGCGATGAGCAGTTCATTGGAGAGAATGCCCTGAATCCGGTTGGGAATGGCCTCAAGGAAAACGGTATCAAAGGTTCCCGTGAAGTAACCAATTCCGGCAAACATCAACCCGGCACCTGCCAGCGAAAAGGCTACCGGGTATCCGATAAGCAGGATGATGAACACGAAAATAAACAGCAGAAGGGGAAGCATCTCAATCATAGTCCGTGCTCCTCTTCATGTTGATCGACAGCTTTGACCAGATCTTCATGCCCGCCAATGACCAACAGGGATTTGGCTGCTTCTGCCAGCCCCTGAAGGATCACCATCACAGGCATAATGATGATGGAAGATTTAAACAGGTAGCGAAAATCAACCCCGCCCGCTTCCTGCGAGCCTTCCATAATGCGCCAGGAAGCCGCTACATATTCCCAGCCAATGTAGATAATAAACAGGCAGGTTGGCAACAGCAGGAAAAGGGTACCCAGCAGATCCACCCAGGCTTTGTGCACGGAAGATTTGGGGCGGTAAAAAATATCTACCCTGACATGGGCGCCTTTGAGCAATGCATAAGCGGCACCGAGCATGATGACGTAGGCGTGGAAGTAAACCACCAGCTCCTGCATAAACACAGAACCGGTATTGAAGACATAGCGCATTACCACAATGACAAAAGTGATAACGACAATAGCGAGGACAGCCCAGGAGACTATTCTGCCGGTCCAGTCGCTGAAACTGTTGATGGCTTTGGCAAAGCCCAGTAGTGGAGAAGATGTTTGATTCATACAACGAAGCCCAGACAAATAAGGCGAAAGGGCGGGTAAAAACCCGCCCAATTTTATTGCTTTACATAAAATTATTGCGGGTTGCGAGCATTCAGCATGGCTTGCTCAGACACTTCATGCCAGTTGGTTGCCTGCTCACGGAATGCAATGTAAGAGTCATAAACTTTCTTGCTCATTGCATCGCCCTTCGCTTCTTCCGCCACAACCTCATCTGCCAGAGCTTTCAACTGAGCCAGTACTTCAGGCGGGTATGACTTGAGCTGCACCTTATGCTTGTTCACCAGGGTTTCCAGTGCAGCATTGTTGCGCGCAGTGTACTCTGCCAGCATTTCCGCGTTAGCTACCTTGGTAGCCGCCAGGACAATAGCCTGGAGATCGGCTGGGAGCTTATCGAACGCTTTTTTGTTGATCAGGGCTTCCAGCGTTGTACCCGGCTCGTGCCAGCCAGGGTAGTAGTAAAACTTGGCAGCTTTATGCAGGCCGAATGCCATATCGTTGTATGGACCTACCCATTCAGTGGCATCGATAGAGCCTGACTGCAGCGCCTGGAAGATTTCACCACCTGGCAGCAGCACCGGTGTGCCCCCGGCACGCTTGAGTACTTCACCACCAAGGCCAGGAATACGCATCTTCAGGCCTTTCAGGTCATCGAGAGAGTTAATTTCCTTGTTGAACCAACCACCCATCTGGACACCGGTGTTACCGGCAGGCATTGGGATAATGCCGAAAGGTTCATAAGCCTCTTCCCAAAGTGCCAGTCCGCCGCCACTGTATATCCAGCCGTTCATTTCCTGGGCTGTCAGGCCAAAGGGTACCGCTGCAAAAAACTGACCCGCAGGCACCTTTCCTTTCCAGTAGTAACCGGCACCATGACCCATTTCAGCAGTACCTCGTGATACTGCATCAAACACTTCCAGTGCACCGACAAGCTCATTGGCACCGTATACTTTTACCTGAATACGGCCGTTACTCATCTTGCCAATCAGGTCAGCAAGGTTATTGGCACCCGTTCCCAGCCCAGGGAAGTTTTTTGGCCAGGTGGTAACCATTTTCCAGTTATGTTCTGCCGCTGCGCTGGCAGTAAATGGCAGCATCATCGCAATGGCGACTGTCGCTGTAGCTGCGACAGTCTTCAGCATGTCCTTGATACGCATCGCGCGCTCCTTGTGTTTTGCGGTTATTTCTGTTGTGTGCTTTCACGTTTGGATTTTTAATTAGACAGCCAAATGTTAACAAGCTGTAACAACACTTTATACATTTTGCCCAGCCTTTGTACTGTTCACCCGGTGTTGTTTGAAGTGAGTCAAAATTCAATCGCAACACCGGGTTATCCACCCTTTTTTACCTGTATTTATACGTAGTAACTACTACGTGTTTTTATCCTGCCAAATACATCAACACGCATAAAACCCATCATTTAGCCATTTAGACGTCCGGACGTAAAAATATCTATTGACTTAAAAGTGTGAAGCAAATAGCATCAAATTCAGCATCAAACACAAATAAGCAATCATAAAGACCAAACAATAACAATTAAGCAACATTTAATTCTTGTATTTTGTCGATTAAGGAAGTTCGATGATCGAATTAAGTAGCGTCAACAAAGTGTTCAAACAGGGCAACCGGGAAATTCACGCCCTCAAAGACGTGAACCTTTCCGTGGACAAAGGAACTATTTTCGGGGTTATCGGCGCATCCGGAGCCGGAAAGAGTACCCTTATCCGGGTGGTAAACCTGTTGGAGAAGCCTTCGTCCGGCTCAGTCACCGTCGGTGGCGTTGAACTCACCTCCCTTTCTTCTTCCGGCCTCACCAAGGCGCGCCGAAACATTGGCATGATTTTCCAGCACTTCAACCTGCTCTCAAGCCGCACGGTATTTGAAAACGTGGCACTTCCCCTGGAGCTGGCCGGTGCCGACAAAAACCAAATCAATGCCAAAGTGACCGAACTGCTGGATCTGGTAGGCCTCACAGACAAACATGCCAGCTACCCCTCCAACCTCAGTGGCGGGCAAAAGCAGCGTGTTGCCATTGCCCGGGCGTTGGCCTGCGACCCAAAAGTACTGTTGTGCGACGAGGCCACCAGTGCGCTGGATCCGGCAACCACCCACTCCATCCTGGATCTGCTGCAGACCATTAACCGTAAGCTGGGGCTAACCATCCTTATCATCACCCACGAAATGGATGTGGTGAAAACCATCTGCCACGAGGTTGCCATCATCAGTGGCGGTGAGCTGGTGGAAAAGGGCCCAGTTGGCGAAATTTTTGCCCATCCCAAAACGGCCCTGGCACGCAACTTTATCCGCTCGACCCTGAACCTGACCATTCCCGAAGATTACGAGCTTCGCCTGCAGGCCAAGCGCACTGAAAACAGTTACCCGCTGGTTAGGCTGGAATTTACCGGCACGACAGTGGATGCTCCGGTTATCAGTGAAATTTCGCGCAAATTCAACATAGACATCAGCATCTTAAGTGCCGATATGGACTATGCCGGCGGCGTGAAATTCGGTTTACTGCTGGCAGAGATTTTCGGTCCGCAAGAAGCAACGGAACAGGCCATCGCATTTATAAAAGAACATCAGGTTAACGTAGAGGTGCTGGGTTATGTCGCTTAATTCACTGACTCAATGGTTTGCTGAAAACAGCCGTTTGGTAGACCTGCTGGTCTCTGCACTGGGTGAAACCCTGACCATGGTGCTCGTTGCCGGAGCCATCGGTTTTGTATTGGGTATTCCCCTTGGTGTACTTCTGCACCTGACCAAGCGAGGCAGCCTGCTTGAAAACAGGACACTGAACAAAGTGCTAGGCAGTGTGGTGAACGTCGGCCGTTCCATCCCGTTTATCATCCTTTTGGTTGCCATCATTCCGTTTACCCGTTTTGTGGTCGGCACATCCATTGGGACGGCCGCAGCCATAGTACCGCTCACCGTGGGGGCGATTCCTTTTATTGCCCGCCTTGTGGAAGGAGCCCTGATTGAAGTGCCTTCCGGCCTAGTGGAAGCTGCTCAGGCCATGGGAGCAACACCACTGCAAATCATCACCAAAGTGCTGCTCCCGGAAGCCCTGCCGGGCATCCTGAACGGCGTCACCATCACACTGGTTACCCTTGTCAGTTACTCAGCAATGGCCGGCGCGGTCGGCGGTGGCGGCCTAGGCGACGTAGGTATTCGCTACGGATACCAGCGTTTTGACGGCTCAGTGATGATGATTACCGTGGTGATGCTGGTCATTCTGGTGCAGCTTATCCAGTCCTCTGGTGACTACCTGGTCCGCAAAGTAGACCATCGTTAAAAAATTCAAATAAGGCGGCATTATTGCAGCCAAAAAATAATGGAAATTTTAAGAAGGAATAGCCCATGAAATTTAACCTGAAATCCCTTTTTGCCGTTGCTGGCCTGGCTTCTGCCCTGGTACTGACCGGCTGTGGTGGAGAAGAAGCAAAAATCGACCTCAGTAAAGTAAAAATCGGCGTCATTGCCGGTGCTGAAGAGCAGGTCGCTGAAGTAGCGGTAAAAGTTGCCAAGGACAAATACGGGCTGGATGTCGAGCTGGTCACTTTCTCTGACTACGTCACCCCGAACGCCGCGCTTGACGAAGGATCAATCGATGCGAATGCCTTCCAGCATAAGCCATACCTTGATCAGCAGGTCACTGACCGTGGCTATAAGTTTGCCATCGCCGGTAACACCTTCGTGTACCCGATTGCAGCTTACTCCAACAAGGTGAAAAACGTATCCGAACTGCATGAAGGCGCACAGATTGCTGTACCTAACGACCCGACCAACCTCGGCCGTTCACTGCTGTTGCTTGAACAACAGGGCCTCCTCACACTCAAGGAAGGGGCCGGTCTGAAAGCAACCGTTCTTGATATTGTCGGAAATCCAAAGAACTTTGAAATCGTTGAGCTTGAAGCTGCCCAGTTGCCACGTTCACTGGAAGATGTTGATCTGGCCATTATCAACAACTCCTTTGCTGCAACCGTAGGCCTGTCACCGAGCAAAGACGGTGTGTTTGTTGAAGACAAGGAATCCCCTTACGTTAACCTGATTGTGTCCCGTACTGACAACGTGTCTGCAGAAAACGTTACCAAATTTGTAAAGGCGTACCAATCAGATGAAGTGAATGCTGCCGCCCAGAAGATCTTCGACGGTGGTGTGGTAAAAGGCTGGTAACTTACCCCAGCCCTTAACCTTCACCTAACCCCCGGATTACCGGGGGTTGTTATTTCCTCCACCAAAGACATTAACAATTCCGCAATCAACCTTCCCTTTTCTATCGGTTAAAGGCCGAAATCTACCTTTTGACCACCTCATCTATAGATAACAATCACAGCAATCCTCATAAGAGTCTGATTTAAATTGGGATGAACGTGATGAACCACGAAAAGCATGATGCTGCGACAGATGTTGCAAACCCCTCCCGACGGAATTTCCTTAAACTCGGTGGCGTAACTGCCGTTGCCGCTTCCGTTGCCGGTGCTGTAGGAGCAGGTTTCCAGTTGGGCCGGGATCCGGACAGCTATGTAGGCTGGGGGCGGACTGAAGAAGGCAAAGACATGTTCTTTGACCGCGACCCGTTCCGGGTTGACTATCCGCCAACCTTCAGGAAAGTCGGCCCTGTAGAGCGCCCTGAATGGGCATCCCACCTTTTTAACCGTACCGGTTGTTTCCGCAAGGCATTTTCAGAAGGCTGGACTCCTGACATGGGGCTTTCCACCTTCCCGGATAAACGTATCCGTGATTACTACCAAAATATGCCAGATCGCTTTGACGAAATGCTGCGGGCTTTCCGTGAAAACGAAAAACGTAAGGCCAATGTTGAACGCCTGCGTGACCAGTTTGCCATCGGCTGGGCTTATGACTGCGCCCATGAAAAAGCCGCATACGGTACCCATGACCACCCAATCCAGTTCCCAAAGCGTCCGGAAGGCCCTCCGGAAGTTGCAGACTACTATTTTGTCGACCCTTCACGTAAACGCCTGGATTTTAAATCGCCGCGCCACGCGTCTGAGCTGGTAAAAACCATGGCTCACCAGTTCGGTGCCAGCCTGGTCGGCATTACCGGTGTCCATAAAGAGTTCATCTTCAAGAACATGATGCGAGGGGTAGATGAATGGGGCGATGAAGTACCGGAACACTGGAAGTCGATTATCGTGATAGGCATCCCCATGAACTGGGATCCCATGTATTCCGCCATTGGCTATTCCACATCGTACGATGCCTACCACAAATGCCGCCTTGCCATTGGCAAGCTGCAGATTTTCCTCGGCGAACTCGGTTACGGCTCCCGCTGTCAGGTGCCGGGCAACGACTATGAGATGACCATCCCGCCACTGGGCGTAATGGCAGGCCTCGGTGAAGCCAGCCGCAACGGTACGCTGATGACACCGGAGCTGGGTACCAACGTCCGACTCGCTGCGTTGGTCACCGACATTGAGCTGGAGCACGATAAACCGGTTGACCTCGGAATGCAGCATTTCTGCCGGGACTGCAAAATTTGCGCGACCAGTTGCCCTTCCGGCTCCATCTCCCTTTCAGATGAGCCGGATACCGTCATTCGCGGGTTCAAGCGGTACGACTTCAACCAAGACAGCTGTTACCGGATGTGGCAGAGCGGCCCGACTGCAATGGGAATGGGTTGTCGCGCATGTATTGCTGTATGCCCTTACACACGCAAGAACAACTGGATCCACACCATTGTCCGTGAAGCTGACCCACGAGACAAAACCGGTGCAACCCGCAAGGCACTGCTCGCCATGCAGCACAACATGTTCTATTACCCGGAAGCAGAGGCTTACCACGGTGACTGGAACGGCGGCCATATGGCTGGTTACCACCAGCCGCCGGAATGGATGCGCACGGAAAACTACTTCAAGGTCGACAAAACCTGGGCATATGACGGTAACTGGGAGGGAATCTGATGTTTCCGCAATCTACTCTGCTTGACCCAATTTTCTGGATGGTGATGGGTGCGCTTCAGCTATACCTGTTCCAGAACGCCCGTTACTGGGCCAGTGAATTCCGCCTCAAGATGAACCCGGCAAAGTGGCTGCTGGTCGGTGGTTGGTGGGCGTCTTTCCTGCTGACCATCGCAGGTGCATTCACCCTGCTGGGCGAAAATGAAGGCAATGCAGGATGGTATTTCCTTGGTGTGGTGGGTACCGCGCTGGTTATCGCCGGATTTGGCATTGCCCGGTTGCTTGTCTGGCTGCGCGACCGCAAGACAGCTTAAAAATATAACAGGTACGACACAGCAGCCCGGCCTCCCGGGCTGTAGAAGAGAGCACGAACATGCTATCCCAACATACGCAAAGACAAATCGAAGCCCTTTCTGACCTTTGCTCGAATACCTTTTCTGCACCGCTCGATGTAGATGCCCTTGTTGCAGCAGTCGGTGAGCAGGCCAAACACCTCCTGAACCAGAAAGTAAACAGCCTTGATGGCCAGGAGCCGGCAGCCCTGTATGGCTGGATTGAACACCAGGCTTTACAGACAGAAATCAACCTGTGGCTGGAAGAGACAGGATTCGACGGGTTGGGTACAAACGGAATCCCCCGTGATGCCCAGAACGCCTTCCTGACGGGGTTAATCAGCATTGGCCTGCCCGAGTCTGCGCTTACCTGTATAGGGAAAGGCCAGCAAAAAGGGGAAGATACCAGCCTGGAATTACTGCGTGGAAAGGCGTTATCCGCATTGGGCCAGCCGGAAGCAGCCATTTCCAGTTACCTTTCAGTTGCCGGCATTCATCCGGATGACCACCGCGCCTATTTCCACCTGGCCGGCGAGTACCTTCGTCTGGGCAGGCACGTTGATGCATTAGACGCTTTCGACAGCGTCATAGAGCGACAACCTGGGCTCCCCGGCCCTTGGCACAACAAAGGGGTTTGCCTGTACCAGCTTGAAGATTTCGAACAGGCATCAAATTGCTTTGAAAAAGCCAGTGCACTCGCCCCCGGATTTGCAGGTTCATGGATTGCCCTCGGAAAATGTTTTCTGGCATTGGGGGACACCTACCGAGCCATTGATGCGCTGCTTGATGGTTTACAACTTGGTGAGCCCCACCCTGAACTTCACAAGACACTTGGCCTGGCGCTGAAACAGGAAGGGAAAAGTGCCGAAGCGGCGGAACACCTTAACCTTGCCCTGGAACAAATGCCGGAAGAAGTCGGCTTGTACCTTGCCAGGGCTGAGTGCCTGGCCGATAACGGGGGGTATGCAGAAGCCTTGAAAGATCTTGCCCGCCTGAAAGCCATAGAACCTTATAACGTACAAAGCGCAGCCCTCGAGTTCACATGCCTGTTCGCACTGAAACGCTATGCTGAGGCAGAACGCTGCTACTACTTTTTGCAAGGCATGCACCCTAAAGCGACACAAGCATTTGAAGCGGAAATACAGGTTATCAGGAAACGCAACCAGATCGCCATTGCAACGGAGGAACCGACATGCGCCTGAAACGTGACCAATGGGAGCGGGCAGCAGTTGTAGGCACACTTCTTGTGTTGCTCTTGGCCTGGCTGTTCGGTGGGATGAGGCAAGAAGCAGGTATCCACCAAAAGCTGGTTCAAGCCACCCCCAAGGGCATGGTTTACATCGCTGAATCTGAAAACCTGTGGGCCGCCCGGCCAGCAGAATTGGAACACACCACCCAGTGGCTCTCCTTGGCCAAGGCAAACGGTTATGGCGGGCCACTGGAAGTGGTCACCGCCATAGATACCCAAGGCCGGGTCAGCGGTATAGCTGTTACTACCAGCGCAGAAACCGCCTCATACCTACAGCAAGTTATCAGCTCCGGGTTGGTAGATGCGTATCTCAACCAGCTTGCCACAACATTGCACAGTGCTGACGCCGTCACAGGTGCCACACTGACAAGTGAGGCGCTGCAGGGTGCCATTACTTCATCAGTCCAGCACTCAGGACGTCACGCACTGGGATTGGATATTCCCGAAACCGCCAAACCTGCCCTGACCCTGCCGGACTGGATGGATGGTTTGGCACTTTTGCTGTTTATTGCAGCCATCGTTATCAACCGTCCCGGCTTCACCCATAAAGTGATTGGCCGCCGTGTGGTTATGGGGCTGTCACTGGTGTTCCTCGGGTTTTATGCCGCGGCCCCCTTTGGTGCCGGAACACTTGGCTTCGTACTTAATGGATTCTGGCTGGATGGTGTAGCCAGCTACACATCAATGTTGCTGCTTATCGCAACGTTTGGTTACCTGTTGTACTCCAACAAGAATGTCTACTGCAATACGGTTTGCCCCTTCGGCGCTGCTCAGGAATGTATTGGCAAACTGAACAAAGCCAAGGCCTGCAAATCAAACCATCCCCTGGTGATCTGGACACCTCGCCTGTTGCTCACCGTTGCACTGGCAATGGGGCTGTATTTCCGTAACCCGTCATCATTCAGCTTCGAACCGTTCGGTATGGCTTTCAATATGATAGGTGGGCCGCTTCTTTTTGCCCTGACTATCGCCATCGTACTGACATCACTGTTTGTCAGTAAACCCTGGTGCCAAAGCCTATGCCCGGTCTCTCAAGTGGCTGCATTTACCCGGGTTGCCAAGCAATGGGTAAAAAGTTCCGGTAAAAAAGCCCGCACGTCAGGCAACACCGAAAGTGCAAAGGAGAAACCTCATGCGAAATAGGGTATCTACGTTGTTTTTCATTCTTGCGGCAGGACTGGTATCAGCACATATATTCACTACAGCCCAGATGCTGAACCACCAGCAGAACCGGCAATCCGCTGTCTATCGGGTGCTGCGCGCAGAAGTTCCCAAACCGGAAAATAAAACAGAGGCGGTTGATTACAAAAAACTGGCTGAAATGAATGCGGAAACATCCAAGGCTGAAGGTTGGTAAAAACGGCGGCAGCCCACCGAACCTGGTAGAACCAAGGTCACAGTTTCACAAATCTGGTGCGTCCTGACCGGCCGCACCAGTCAAAAAACGGACCAAAATCAAAACCCTGCAAGATAAAACCTTTATCTTTGCGGCGTGTTATCTACGAAAGAATATTTATGCCACAAAATACCTTTCTCTCAATCATGTTTAACAGCCATGATGTCGGCGTGATGGACATGACGATGCGCCCGCTTAAAACCCTGTTTGCTGACCGTGACCGTTACCCCCTTACGGTTCCACACCGGCTGGATTTCTACTCGATGATCTATATAACGCGGGGGGATGGCCATCATGTTGTCGATTCCAAACGCTATCACTACCGTGCTGGGAGTCTGTTCCTGGTTGCCAGGCACCAGATCCATCACTTCGTGCTTAATGACCACAGTGAGGGTTATGTCATTACATTTACGGATAACATGCTGTTCAGGGGATCGGAGGACAGACTGAAACCCGCTGTCGTTTCACTGTTTGAAAATGTAAACCATTGCTCGGCACCGGCTCTCCTGCCAATTTTTGATGACCTTTACCGGGAATACCAAAGCGAACATCCCCACAGAGAGGATCTTCTCCATTGCATCATGCGGGTGCTGGCACACAAAATCCTGCAAAATCACGCCACCCCGGTTGAAGTAGAAGCCATTGTGGAACATTCACTTTTCGACCGATTCCGGCAAGCCATCGACCAACATTTCCTCGAGTACCGCCACGTTCAGGACTATGCGACCTTGCTAGGGTGTTCACCGAAAAAACTCTGCCTGCTGGCAAAACAACAGACAGGGAAAAGCGCCAAGGTACTGATTGATGACAGGATACTGTTAGAAACGAAGCGGATGCTGGCTTACAGCGGTCTCTCTATCGGTGAGTTGGCTGTTCGGCTGGGATTTGACGAAGCGACAAACCTTGCCAAGTTTTTCCGCAGGCATACAGGTTTGTCCCCCTCCGATTTCCGTTCGGCCAGCCGATTGAACCATCAACAAAATGGCAGGATTTACTGGTAGCCAACAACAAGGTTCCAACTTTCCTGAATCACCATGCCAAAACGGTTTTTCACTGGCAAAAACACCCTATACCGGGCTGAACACTATATGAGCACAGGCTCTCTGGTGCCTATAAAACCGTCATAAATATCATGCCAAAGTGGTTATTTTGCCGCATAACTATCGTAAAAATCTTAATAATCGGTCAGAATATTCTAATTGATAATAATGTCACTAAAATTCGCCTTAATGTCACAATCCGTTATGTGACAGTGGGTTAAAATGACTCCTAAATAACAAAATAATACAGTTGGGTATAGGTGCAAGCATGGATATGTTGTCAACAACAGGACTCCTTCTCGGATCACTGACAGCCAACACGGTTGCCTCGCTTTCTGGAGGTGGTGGCGGACTGCTGCAACTGCCTCTTCTCCTCTTTCTCGGTCTCCCTTTTACTGTTGCATTGATTACCCACAAAGTCGCCGCTGTCGCACTGGGTTTGGGTGCTACTTGCGAACACATACGCAATAAAACCACTTCATGGCGGGATATCATTTTTGTCATACTCAGCGGCATGGCCGGTGTATTAATCGGCTCTAATTCCATCCTCTATGTACCTGATCAAATCGCCGAATCTGTGCTCGGCGCACTGGTACTTGCGCTCGGTTTTTACTCCATCACAAAAAAAACGTTCGGACAGGAATACACCCCGATAAACCGGGATTTCAAAGGGCTGCTCATTGGCGGTCTTTGCCTGACAGTCATCGGCATTATTAACGGGTCACTTACCGCAGGTACCGGACTGTTCGTTACCCTGTTCCTGGTGCGCTGGTTTGGTTTCGACTACAAGCAAGCAGTAGCCCTGACGCTTATCAGTGTGGGAGTTTTCTGGAATGGCCTTGGCGCTGTAACGCTGTACAAAGTGGGGGCTGAAATTTACTGGCCATGGGTACCTGCGTTAGTGGTTGGTTCAGCCATCGGCGGCTACCTTGGTGCCAGGATCTCCACCCGTTACAGTACCATGCTGATTAAACGCGCCTTTGAGATGCTTACCATCATCATCGGCCTTAAGTTACTGATCTAAATCCCTAACCGGGCACTTCTCTGTTTTTGCGTCCCTTCTACCCGGCTAGGAACTCAGTTACAATAAACCCTCCCGGTACGAGGCCACATGGATTTAACGTGGCCTCTTCAAAGAAGAATTTGAAATGGATTTTATTTCAGCCGCAGGGCTTTTCTTTGGCTCCCTGACAGCCAACACCCTTGCCTCCCTTTCCGGCGGCGGTTCAGGTTTGTTGCAATTTCCACTCCTTATTTTCCTCGGCCTGCCGTTTACCGTTGCCTTGGCCACTCACAAGGTCGCCACTGTTGCCCTGGGGTTGGGTGCAGCGATAAAGCACTCACGTGCCGGAACGGTATCACTGAAGGAAATCTTATGTGTCGTCACAGCGGGATTTGCAGGCGTAGTGATTGGTGCCAACGGTATTCTCACGGTGCCAGGACGGACGGCAACAATCGCCCTTGGCCTGTTGATTATCGGGCTCGGGGTTTATTCAATGACCAAGAAATCCTTCGGCCAGGAAGCTAATCCGGTAAACCGGGATAAGAAGGGGCTTCTTTGGGGTGCTCTGGGCCTTGCTGCCATCGGTATTCTCAACGGCTCCCTTACCGCAGGTACCGGACTGTTTGTCACCCTGTTCCTGGTACGCTGGTTCGGCTATGACTACAAACAGGCTGTTGCCCTCACCCTTGTCAGTGTCGGCTTGTTCTGGAACGGTACCGGCGCAATAACCATGTATCTTGCCGGTGCAGAAATCTACTGGCCGTGGGTACCTGTTCTTTTTGCCGGATCAGCTCTGGGGGGTTACTTCGGCGCAGCCCTTGCCACCCGTTACAGCAACAACCTGATTAAACGTGCCTTCGAGATACTGACAATGTTGGTTGGGGTGAAGCTGTTGGTGGGATGACCCGCTCGGAGCTGGGAAAAAACGGTCCTGGGTCCTGGGTATCTGGCCAGCTCATTCTTACTTTATCTTTTTCCAGGCCCCTGTTTTCCCAGGGCCCATAATCAAAAATTCCTGTATTCGAATAAAGAAGGAAAAGCCGAATGTCCGGAATAGTTACAGGTAAAGCTGTCATAAATATTTACTACTGTCGCCAGTGTAACTGGATGCTGCGTTCAACCTGGATGACACAGGAGCTCCTACACACCTTCAGTGAAGAGATTGAGAGCGTATCACTTCATCCCGATACCGGTGGCAGGTTTGAGATTTTCTGTAACGGTTCCCTAATTTGGGAGCGCAAGGAAGATGGCGGGTTCCCGGACGCCAAAGTGCTGAAACAGCGGGTCCGGGATATTATTGCCCCAGAACGGGATCTTGGCCATAGCGATAAAAAGTAACCGGCCACTCCGTTACTCTTCGCTGGGCAGCATCCCATACATTACAATGTTGTTGTAGCTAATCATGCCAATCACCTGGCGGTTCTCGACAACCGGTGCCCGGCTGATCCCAAAATGTTCGAACATACGGGCGCAGTATTTCACGTTCATTTCAGGGTCAACGGTCAAAGCAGGCTTCGTCATGATTTCATAGACATTGACCCGGCTCGGGGCTCGGTTGGCAGACAGTACTTTTTTGGCGATATCATTCATCAGCACGATACCGTACTCATCGTCTTCACTGCGTTTTTGCACAATCAGGGCTTTCACCTGACGGTTACGGGCAATCTTGATCGCATCCTCTACCGTTGTCAGTCCGTCAACCATGGCAAAGGTGTTCTGCATTGCATCTCTGACTCGCACCTTTTTGGAATAATTCATAGCTCGTCCTCAACTACTCGTCTCAATTCCTGAACCTGGTGGGCAACACCAACCGCATCTTCCACATCCAGCTGGACCGCAATCCCGCGACCGGATGATGAGTCAAATTCGCCCACGTCATTGATGGTTTCCATCACGTTGCGGGCAAGGTGTTCCTCTACCACAAAGAGCACTACATCCCGCTGAACATCCAGCGTCAGACCCAAAAACGTTGTGCGTTTTTTAAGGCCTTCCCCTCGGGCATTATTGATAACCGTTGCACCGGTTGCACCGGCTTCCCGCGCCGCTTCAAGGACGGCATCCGTTTTTGAATCTTCAATAAACGCAATAATCAATTTAAATCGCATGATTACTCCTTAACCGCCGATCTCTTGTTCAGATATTCCGTCAGTTGGGCATAACCCATTACGGTAATCATCGGGAACAGGCTGGCAAACGCGATAAGTCCAAAACCGTCTATCATCGGGTTACGACCCGGCACCGTAGATGCCAGCCCCAACCCCAGCGCCGTCACAAGCGGGACGGTCACAGTTGATGTCGTCACACCGCCGGAGTCATAGGCCAGCGGTACAATAAACTTGGGAGAAAACTGGGTTTGTATCACCACAAGGATGTATCCAACGATGATGTAATAGTGGATAGGGTCGCCCACAACAATCCGGTAGCTGCCAAGAGCAATACCCAATGCCACCCCCAGAGCTACCGCAAAACGTAATCCGTTCACGGAAATTGCGCCGCCTGATACCTGGCTGGCTTTCATCGCTACTGCAATCAGGGAGGGCTCCGCCACTGTAGTGCTGAAACCGATAGCGGCAGCAAACAGGTAAACCCAGTAGTAGTGGGACCAGTCAACTTCCAGAGGTGGAAAGATGCCCTCACCAAAGATAAACGCAGGGTCTGTCAGTTGGCGTGCCATGGATTCACCAAGGGGGAAAAGGGCAAGTTCAAGGCCAAGGAGGAACAGTGACAACCCGACGGTAACATAGACCATACCGATAACGACCCGCTGTACATTAGGCATCGGCTTTCGAAGTACCACCAATTGGAACGTAAATATCAGCACCACAATAGGCAGAATATCCCGCATAGTGCCCAGGAGCGTCTCTCCAAAGGAGATAACCAAACCCATCAAGCTGATCATGTCACCACCATCCCATATATCATCACAAAGATCATGGGTGTCAGCGATGCGAACGCAATCAGGCCAAAACCATCCACCATCGGGTTCCGCCCTTTAATTACCGTAGAAAGCCCAACCCCCAATGCAGTAACCAAAGGCACGGTGATTGTCGATGTGGTAACACCGCCGGAATCGTAAGCAATACCGATAATACTTTTTGGGGCGAAAGCAGTGACAACAACGACGAGAATGTATCCACCTATAATCATTCGGTGAATCGGCCATCCCTTAATAATGCGCAATACACCAATTACAATAGCCACACCAACAGATAACGCCACGGTAACCCGAAGCCCCGTAGCATAACTATTCATTGAGTCGGATGAAGAAGAAATTAATCCCCCTTCTGCAGCAACCTGGGATGCCTCATCAGCAACAGCAGTAAGCGCGGGTTCAGCTATAGTTGTCCCAAAACCGAGACAGAATGCGAAGGTAATTAGCCAGAAAACACTACCTTTACGGGCAAGTGCATGCGCCATCGACTCCCCGACGGGAAACAGACCCATCTCAAGCCCAAAGACAAAGAAAGTGAGACCAAAAACGACTAAAATCAATCCGATAGAAATGGAAAGCAGATCAGGAAGGGGTTGCTGTAGTACCGCAATCTGGAAAAAACCAATAACCAGAATTATAGGCAGCAAGTCCTTCAAGCTTCCAAGTAAGGAAATAAAAAGTGCTTTAATTCCTTTCACTTACGTTCCCTGCAGGCAAAATAAAAAATAGGATTATCAAATTCGAGATCTGACAATCAAAAACACACATCCGACTTGTATCCAAATGGAGAAGGAATCACTATGTCGCGATGGTGCGTACCGTAATTAAAGTCAGTCCTTTAGATTTAACAATTTTATATAAAAATAATATTAAAAAATGCGTACCCCGTCTGTTTATCTTTGATTGCGTTTCGACGTTGTAGTAGGTAGTGCGTTGTCTAGTTTTGTAGCATCCCAACGGGAAGCTGAATGCGCATCAAATGAATGCAAGGTAGTTGCATTACATACTGTTGCCACTCCTCAGCCTTCTTCCGGGGATGAAATTGTTAGTTATCATGACAATCTGGCTGAAGCACAACTTTGCCGGTTACTCGCTCCTACCCAGGAAGCGCCGGCGAAATGGCTAGTTGTCTTTGAAGTAAAACTTCCAGGATACCCTCAGGGCGTCCACCTTCCCCAATTTCAGGACGCCTTTTCCCAGCGGATTAAAGATGAAACCCCCTATCCTGTTTTTGCATTAAGCCCGCAGCGGTATGCCGTCATCATGACCCGCGCCCGCAGCCGGAAGATCGTGAGCGCATGGCTCAATGGCCTCTACCTAAAGCTTCGAGCCCCCCTGATTCTGGAAAACGACTTTTTCTACCCAACCCTTTACGCCCTGGCACTCCAGACTTCAGAAACCTGCACTGCCGAGAAACTGCTCGCTTATTCACAGTGCCTGCTGCATACCGAGGATCGTACCCACGGCTGCAACATTCGGGTGCTGGATAACTCAGAATTGGTCGGCGCCGTTGAGAGTTGTTCGGTTACAAACCGGCTTCCGCGTGCTCTCTACCACAATCGCTTCTCACTCCACTACCAGGCACAGTACACCACCGAAGGTGAACAGGTGGTCGGCCTCGAAGCCCTGATGCGCTGGAACGAACCAGGCATCGGGCCTGTCTCCCCGGCTAAATTCATTCCGGCCGCGGAAAAAAACGGCATGATCGCGCCGATGACAGTCTGGCTCATCGAACAAATTTGCAGGGATATTAGAGAGTGGCTGACAGCAGGCCTAACCGTACCCAAAGTTTGGTTCAACCTATCTGCTGCACTGTTGGGGGAACCCTTCCTGACCCGCCAGATCCTGAACATACTGAAGCGCCATAACGTTCCGCCGGACTGCCTGGGCATGGAACTGACTGAAACCAGCCTTATCAGTGATGCCCAAAATGCCGCGGTGGTGTTATCCCAGATGATTTCAGCCGGTATTGAGGTCGCGATTGATGACTACGGCTCAGGGTTCACGTCAATAAACAGCATGTTTGCCTTGCCATTTAACCAGTTGAAAATTGATCGTTGCTTTATGCTGAGAAGCTTAACTTGCTTCGACAGCTATACCCTTCTAAAGTCTTTGGGTAAAGTGATGCAAACCAGAAACATTTCACTGGTTTATGAAGGTATAGAAACGGAATCGCAGAGGCAGCATGTTCAGCAGCTCGGTGCCAACTACATCCAGGGGTTCCTGTTAGCCCGTCCCGAACCCCGCGAAAAAATCTCCGCCCTGTTGGCAAATGCACCCATCTGACAGTAATTGAGTCCGTGTCTTAATCTGGTTCGTATAACCTGACAGATTCCGCTAACCGGGATAAAGGTGCAAGATGAATATTCTGATAACCGGTGGTACCGGCCTGATTGGCCGGGCTCTGATCCGTGAGCTTAAAGGGCATCAACTCTCGGTCCTGACCCGAGACGAAATACGTGCCGGTAACCTTCTGGGCAACGGTATAAACTTCATGAGCTCCCTGGGGACCATCGCCAACCTCAATGACTACGATGCTGTCATCAACCTGGCTGGCGAACCTATTGTCGACAAACGCTGGACAGACAAACAAAAATCAGTGATATGCCACAGCCGCTGGGATATTACTGAAAAGCTTTCTGAACTTGTCCAGGCCAGTTCCAGCCCGCCGGAAATCTTTATCAGCGGTTCTGCTGTCGGTATTTACGGTGACCAGAAAGATGAGGAAATCGCTGAATCATTCCGGGTAGAAAGTGATGAGTTCGCCCATGAGGTTTGCCAGAAGTGGGAAGAAATTGCCCTGACGGCGCAAAGTGAGAAAACCCGTGTATGCCTGCTTAGGACGGGGATAGTCCTCAGTGCAAAAGGTGGAGCTGTGAGGAAAATGCTGGTTCCCTACCGCTTGGGTCTGGGTGGGCCAATTGGGCGCGGACTGCAGTACATGCCTTGGATCCATATCGATGACATGGTTTCCGCCATCATTTTCCTTCTCAACAATAAAAAGGCGTTTGGCCCCTATAACCTGACAGCCCCATACCCGGTTACCAACCGCGAGTTCAGTGCGGCACTGGCCCGGACACTGAATCGGCCACACATCCTGTTCACGCCGGAATTCGCAATTAAGCTGCTTCTGGGTGAATCTGCACAGTTGTTGCTCGACAGCACCCGAGCCGTCCCAAAAGCCTTGCTCGATGCCGGATTTTCTTTTAAGCACACCAAGATTGATGAAGCAATGCAACACCTGTTCTGAGCTGAATGCCCTAGCCCTGCCTCGTTACCGGACAGGGTTAGGTTTTTAAGGATCAGGTTTTTAAGGAGAGCGTTCTCAACGGCAATGATTCCAGAAGCTCTGTTTTCAACTTCTCAGTGGCACCAGCAGTTTCCTCAGCATGGTGGCAACCGTAGCCCCAATCAACATTAGCGCGGCTAGTGGCAACACCACCCACATCTCCGGGTGAAGCTTAGCGGGCAACTCAAAGCCAAACTCCATCAGCGCCGACATCGCCAATTCTGCGCCCCCCACTGCAATCAGCCCTGCCACCACAGCCATCATGCCAAACTCAAACCACAGCGTTGCAGTAATACGTTTTCGCGCTGCGCCGAGTGTGCGGTAAAGTTTAATCTCCTGCTGGCGTTCAGCAAGGCTCAACCTCAGCAAGGTAAACAGGAGCAACAAACCGCTAAGAACCGCCAGGCCTGCCAACACAGACAATGACAGGGAAACCTGGCGCAGAATGACCTGGATGCGATCACTCATGGTACGCAGGTCCAGAACAGTGACCGTTGGGTAATCTCGCGACAGGGAATCAAGGATAGGTGTCTGGTCTGCTTCAAGCCGAAAGCTCAAAATGGCTGAGTAAGCCATTTTGCTGAACAGCTCCGGATCAAAAATAAAGTAGAAATTCGGCTTCATATTGCGCCATTCCACCTGGCGGATGGAATTGACTTCTGCCTGGTAGTCCCTGCCGCTGACAGCAAATGTCAGGGTATCCCCTAACTTAATCCCCATTCGCTCAGCAATACCCTCTTCTACAGAGACGCCACCGGCGGTTGGCCATTTCCCTTCCAACACCACATTGTGGCTTGGTAAGGTTTCACGCCAGGTAAAATTAAGCTCCCGTTGGAGTGACTCGTCTTTCTCTCCCGGCCTGTCGAGCAGGTTTTCACCGTTCTGGGCTACCAGTCGCCCGCGCAGTATCGGATAAGCCTCGGATCTGAGGATCTGCTGCCTGTCCAGAACTGCCGTGTAATCCGGCACCACCCGCTCACTGATATTGATGGCAAACACATTCGGCGCACCATCTGGCAGGGTCTGCTGCCAGTCTTCCAGAAGGTCTGTGCGCAACAGCCAAATCACCGCCACCAGCATTAAGGAACAGGCCAGGGCCCCTAACTGAATCCCGCTGGCAAAAGGGCTGCGGACGATCCGGCTCAGTGCCAGTTTGAGCGCCGGCTTTGTTGCATAGCGCCGGGCACCGCGAAAAACCAACATACCAATAAATGCCAGCAGGACGATCATTACCAGCATCGCACCCAGCACCATCCAGAGCAGAGTATTACCCGCAGCCCACACTCCCATTACCGCAGGGGGAATAGCCAGCATCAGCCAGGAATACCCGTTTCGCCAAGGTGACGGCAAAGCTTCCGGCTGCATCACTGCTTTCGCCGGTGCGGCTAGCAGGGATACCAACGGGATGCCAAGTGCAGGGATCGACACCAGGATTGCAGCCAACGGCGCAACGGCCCAAGGCTGCCAGCCAAAACCGGGGACCGGTTGAGGCAGCACATCCACCAGGGGAAGGCGAAGCAGCCACTCAATCAAGTACCCACCGGCCCAACCGGCAATAATCGCAACGGAAAACAGCCCCGCAAGCTGCCATGCCAGCCAGGTCCGAAGCCACTGCTTTCCCGCCCCGAGGCTTTTCAGCATCGCAATCACTGCTACCCGGCTGCGTACATAGTGACGGCAGGTCAGCACCAGGGTGACCGCTGCCATAATGACCACCAGCATAACCGTTAACGCCAGGTACTGACGGCTGCGTTCAAGCATATCGCCTGTCTGGCCCGGAGTATTTTCATCCGTCCACCGCTCACCGGGGTTAAGGGTATACCCTGATTTCAACGCAGTAAGGGATTCGTCAGGCCCACTGAAGTAATAACGGTAGCTGACCCGGCTGCCGGGCTGGAGAGCACCAATCGACTCAATGTCATTTTGGTGGACCATCACACCCGGCATCTGACTGAACGGGTTAAAGGATAATTCCGGTTCACTGGCTATTCGGCCGGAAATGACATACTGCTTATCCCCGATATCCAATGTATCTCCGCGCTTTACCCCCATCAGGCTGAACACCCGGTCCTCCAGCCATAATTCCCCAGGTTGCACACTGTGATTGACCTTTTCACCTTCCAGTACCAGCTCCCCCCGCAAAGGGTAGGCGCTGCCCAGAGCCCGGACTCTGACAAGCTGCATCGCCTCATCACTGAATGCCATGGTACCGAACCGGGTTTGACGGGTAACTTGCAACCCTGCTGTTTCGGCATCCTGTAACCATTGTTCAGATGCAGGTTCAGCAGTGCGAAGTACCAGATCGGCTGACAGGAGATTACGCCCCTGGTCAGTGAGGACATTCTCAATCCGGCCGGCAAGGGCAGCCAACGCAAATACGGTGGCGACAATCAGTGTCAGGGCTGCAACAATCGGCCACAGCTCACCCTGTCGCAGTTCACGCCAAACCCAGCGACTCCGGAGTGAATGGCGGGAGTGGGTTTCCTTGCCGGTATTTTCGAGGCTTACGCTGTCACTCATACGCCCTCCTGGACAATCCGCCCGCTGTCCAGCACCAGTTTACGGTCGCAGCGATCTGCCAGTTTAGGATCGTGGGTAACCATCACCAGTGTGGTGCCGTGGTCGCGGTTAAGGGCAAACAGCAATTCAATGACTTTGCCGGCAGTGTGCTGGTCCAGGTTGCCCGTCGGCTCGTCAGCAAAAAGAACCTGTGGTTTGGTCATAAATGCCCTGGCCAAAGCTACCCGTTGCTGTTCACCGCCGGATAGTTGGTCCGGGCGGTGATGTTCCCGCCCGGCGAGGCCTACCTCTTCCAATAATTGTCTTGCGCGGGTCCAGTCTTCTTCATCGCCTCGGATCGTTGCTGGCAGAACAACGTTTTCCAACGCAGTCAAAGAAGGCACCAGGAGAAAACTCTGAAATACAAACCCGACAGAATCCGCCCTGATTGCCGCCCTTGACTCATCATCCAGCGTATCAATCCTGCGTCCTAGGAAGTGCACCTCCCCACCGGTAGGCACATCTAGCCCGGCAAGCAGTGTCATCAACGTCGACTTTCCGGCACCTGAGACACCAACCAATGCCAACGATTCCCCTTCATTAACTGTCAGTGAAACGTCATCAAGAATTGTCAGCTCATGGTCTGAGGTAGTAACCTGCTTAACCAGTTGTTTTGCATCAATGACAGGGAACGCCATGGCAAGAATCCTTTCGTTGTTATTACTGTTGATGACCGGTGCCGTACAAGGGCAGACACTTGTTGTACTTGGTGACAGTCTCAGTGCCGGTTACCGCATGGAAGCCAGTGAAAGCTGGCCGTCAATTCTCCCCGAAGCCCTTGAGGAGGCAGGCAAGCCTGACATAAAGGTAGTCAATGCCAGTATCTCCGGAGATACCACGGGCAACGGCCTGGACCGCCTCACAGCGGTTTTGGACGAGCACAACCCGGACTGGGTATTGATAGAGCTCGGAGCCAATGATGGCCTTCGCGGCTTTTCACCCAAAGTTATACGAACCAACTTAGACCAAATAATCAGGCAGGTACAGGACGCGGGATCAACGCCTATCCTTATGCAGATCCAGGTTCCACCCAACTATGGTAAACGTTACAGCGAAGCCTTTGCCCACGTCTACCCCTCTCTTAGTGTGGAATATGACGTGCCTCTCCTGCCTTTTTTCCTTGAACAGGTCATTCTGAAAAAGGGCTGGATGATGGACGATGGGCTACATCCCAAGCCCGAAGCGCAGCCGTGGATAGCGGATCACATTGCAGGGCAACTCACTCCGCTTCTGGCAGACAGGAAATAAGATGAAACAAAGTATTTTAATTACCGGCTGTTCGAGCGGTATCGGTTACACCTGCGCCCATGCCCTAAAAGACCGGGGTTTTCAGGTTATTGCTTCATGCCGAAAACAAGAAGATGTAGAGAGGTTGTGCCAAGAAGGACTGGTGGCAATTCAGCTTGATCTTGCTGACAGTAGCAGTATTGACCTCGCCATTGAAAAAGTCCGGGAATTAACCGGTGGTAACCTTTACGCCTTGTTTAACAATGGTGCTTACGGCCAACCCGGGGCTTTGGAAGATTTACCTACAGAGGCACTGAGAGAGCAGTTTGAAGTCAATGTTTTTGGCTGGCACCACCTTACAAAGGCAGTCCTGCCGATGATGAGAAACGCAGGCCAAGGCAGGATTGTCCAGAACAGTTCCGTTTTGGGGATTGTTGCCATGCGCTACCGTGGGGCGTACAACGCCTCAAAGTTCGCCATTGAAGGCTGGACTGACACGCTGCGCCTCGAACTCAACGGTACAGATATCCATATCAGTCTTATCGAACCGGGACCGATACACAGCCGGTTTCGGGCAAACGCACTGAAAATGTTCAAAAAACACATTACGTTATCCGGCAGCCCGCATGAATCCCAGTACCAGCAGCAACTGGCAAGGCTGGGAAAGGAAACCTCTGCAAACCGTTATACGCTTCCGGCTGAAGCCATAGTCACGCCTTTACTGCACGCGCTCGAATCAAAACGCCCACGTAACCGCTACCGGGTCACCCAGCCGACAAAATTGATGGCAGTACTTAAACGCCTATTGAGCAGCCGAATGATGGACAGGATTTTAGTAAAGGGAGATTAAATCCTAGCGCTGAGGATCTTTGGGGATCATAGAAATATTTCTGTCATAAAAGTGCTTTATTCTCTCATCACGGTATAGAGTCAGCAAGAAGCGCTGGAAAGCAAGAGAAACGCAACAACTTGCACACTTCTGAGAAACTACTAGCCCAAGTTTAAGATTTAAATCGATAAAGCATTTACAAGGCAAATAACCCTATGTCCCTGAGTCAGCTCAACTGGCTCTGTGTCAGCATTGCGCTGGTCGTGTTGCTGATCTAAGCCAGATTTTTATTTTAAAAATAAAATGCGTTATTGTTCAAAGGCCATCCAATCGGGTGGCCTTTGTGCTTGAAATTGGCCTTTTCCAACCCCACCATTAAGTTAAACCATTCCGGATTAAGGCAATTTCATGGAAAACACTTATATCGTCGACGTCAACGAGCAGAATGCCCAGCAGGTTCTCGAAACCTCAATGGATACACCGCTGTTGTTCTTGTTCTGGGCGCCAAGCGTCCCTGAAAGTCTCGAAATGCGCCAAAGTGTAGAACAACTTGCCCACGAATACCGGGGCACCTTTACGCTGGCCGTGGTTGACTGCGAACAGCAGCAGATGCTCGCCATGCAACTTGGCGTCCGTGCCCTGCCTACCCTGGCACTGTTTAACCAGGGCCGTCCGGTCGATGGCCTTGCAGGCCCGCAGACGGATGACGCCGTGCGTGAAATGCTGACCCGGCACCTGCCAAGTCAGGCCGAGCTGGATTTCAAACAGGCCCTCGCACTGATGGAAGAAGGTCAGTTTGGTACCGCACTGGGACTGCTGAAACCCTTGCAAGATGAATTAGGTGACGCTGGCGCGTTTAAACTGGCTATCGCTGAATGCTTGGTTGAAACGCAACAATTTGATGAAGCCCAGGATGTTCTGGATACCGTGTTGATGCAAGATCAGGATGCGAAATATAAAGCACTGATCGCTAAGGTTGAACTGCACAACCAGGCAGCTGAATCACCAGAAGTGGTTCAGCTTCAGGAAGCGTATGATGCCGACCCGGAAAACGAAAAGATTGGTTTTAAGCTTGCGGTGCAACTTAGCCAGGTTAACCGTCATGAAGAGGCGTTGGAAATATTAATGACAATGCTTCGTAAAGATTTGAATACCGCAGACGGTGAAGCCCGGAAGACGATGATGGATATTCTCTCCTCATTGGGACAGGGCAACCCAATTGCCTCGAAATACCGCCGCCAGCTTTACACGCTGCTGTACTAAGGCATTGGACTGCTAGAAAAACAAAAACCGGCCATTCCAACGGCCGGTTTTTTAATTCTCTACCCCAACTTAAACTCTTTTATCAGCTCGCCAATTTCAGATGTGGTCTTCCGGGTCTTTTTCATCTGAGCGTTGATATGCCGGATCCCCTCAGCATTCTCTTCCTCTGCCCGGCACAAGCTTTCAATGTCGCGGTCAATTTCCGTAACATCCTGCTCCACTACCTGGAATTTTCCATCCAGCTCTGCAATCTGCCCTGATGACTCACTGACGTCTTCTGCTGCCTTACGTATTATTTCCGCATTACGTTCTGCCAGGGAAACCAGTGGGGCAAGGCTCTCATTTTGAGCCTGCATCTTGTCCGATGCGCTGTCTGCAGACTGGGTAATACTCTGGACGATATTATGGATTTCATCCAGGCTGTTCTGTGTTCTTACCGCCAGTGCGCGCACCTCATCGGCAACCACGGCAAATCCTCGGCCATGCTCTCCGGCACGCGCTGCTTCAATCGCGGCATTCAGGGCAAGAAGGTTGGTCTGTTCTGCAATATCAGCCACAACCACCAATACCTTCTTCACCTCTTCTGCATTGTCCTTCAGTAAATCGAACTGATGGTTTAGCTCATTATTTTGCGAAGAATATTCACTGACAGAGGAGCTGAGAATACTGACATCTCGACTGCTTTCCTGGAGGTCGGCACTCACTGCATTCATACAGGAATGTGTGGCAGCCATTCCCTCGGACAGAGACGTCAGCAGTGAGCAGATATGGTTAATCTGTGCCGACGTCTTTTCTGAAATCTGCCGCGACGCCTGAATATTGTTATCCATCATCACAAGGCAACTGGAAATCTCTCTGGCACCTTCCTCACTGTCCGTCGAAACGGATTTCAGCGTTATCAATGTGTCCTGCATGGTTTTCCGAAAGTAATTGACGGTATCGACCACATTACTCATTTCAGCATTGAACCGGGTATTTACATTGCAATCTTCGCCCAGATCTTTTTGGGAAAATTTCCCCATGTGCCTGTTAACCAGATTTAAGGTATCGACTCCCCAGCGCTTTTCATCCCAGTCATGGATGACTACAGCAAGTATCAGTACGCTCTGGATAATCTGTGAAATCAACGAGTCGGTAAAAATAAAGATATTTACAATTAGTATTCCGATAGCCAGCCAGTGGACTGCTCTCATCCTTAAAAACAGTGAATTCATTGGTTTACTCTCCACGACAATCAGATTCCGCCACAGGGAATTCATGTAGCGGCACTATCTTTTGCTGCACGAAAAGGGAAAAAGAAAAACTATTTCAATATTTCGTCACCATCACAAACCAACGACATTCTTTTTTTTAATAACTAACCATCAAATTATTACTTAACACCACATCGATGCAACTTTGAAGCCTATTAATTTTCCTCACATCCATTCACTGAGGGAATCATTGTGTTACGAAACACCGCCAACAAAGAATACCACCGAACAATAAACAACCAAACAACTCAAAAAACAAACTTTCCTCTATCCAAACCGCCGAAAACATCGTTTAATGAATGTAGTGATTTATTCACATATCGTGAAATTTAATTCAAAAGAAGATGAAGCACAGAGCGGATGTTCTGCAGAAATATTCATCTACAGGTATCACTGTCCGTCAGTACAGCCAATTACAGAAATATAAAAATTCCAACGGGATGGTTCAGTATGAAAATCGAATTAGCAGGTATTGATTGCTTTTACGGCCAAAACCAGTCGTTATTTGATATTTCTTTCAAGTGCAAGCAAGGTGAAACCCTTGTGTTACTTGGTCCAAGCGGCGCAGGTAAAAGCTCATTGCTACGCGTTCTCAATCTTCTCGAGGTTCCTCGTAACGGCTTGCTCTCGCTGGCAGGAGAGCAGTTTGACTTATCCCAAAAGCCAGATGACAAGAAAATCCGTGAACTGCGCACTCGCGTGGGGATGGTCTTCCAGCAGTACAATTTGTGGCCACATCTTACGGTGATGGGCAACCTGACAGAAGCCCCAATGAAAGTGCATAAAATTGCAAAACAAGAAGCGAATGACAAAGCACAGAAGCTGGTTGAGCGTTTGCACCTCACCGGCCTCGAAAAGCGTTACCCGCTCCAACTGTCCGGAGGCCAGCAACAACGTGTTGCTATCGCCAGGGCGCTGATGATGGAACCGGATATTCTTCTGTTTGACGAACCCACTGCTGCACTTGACCCGGAAATAACTACCCAGTTCGTCAATATCGTTAAAGAACTGTCGGAAACCGGCATCACCCAGGTCATCGTGACCCACGAGGTGGACGTTGCCAAACGTATTGCCAGCCAGGTGATTTATCTTGAGCAGGGCCGGATTGTGGAATCCGGTTCAGCCGAACGCTTTGCCCAACCTCAAACCGCTGAATTTTCAGCTTACTTATCTCACTAACACATTTTCTTTGCCCAAGGAGAGGTTTATGAAACTGATGCCCCTGGTAGTCCTGCTTTCTTCTGTGATGACAGCCGGTGCTGCGCAAGCGGAATCCATTAAGTTTGCAATGGAAGCAACCTACCCGCCTTTTGAATACACCAATGACAAAAACGAACTGGTTGGTTTTGACGTTGATGTAGCCAACGCGCTGTGTGTTGAGTTGAAAGCCGAGTGCTCCTTCCATAACCAGGCTTTTGACAGCCTGATCCCTGCGCTCAAATTCCGCCGCTATGACGCAGCAATTTCTGCAATGGATATCACCGCAGAACGTTTGGAGCAGGTAGCCTTCTCTGATGCGTATTACGACAACAGCGCAAGCTTTATCAGTGCTGATGGCAAGTTCAGCGACACTGATGCCCTCAAAGGTAAGCGTGTGGGGGTACAAAACGGTTCTACCCACCAGAAATACATCACTGAGCAACTTCCGGGCGTCGAAGCGGTTCCATATGCCAGCTACCAAAATGCCTTCATCGATATGAAAAACGGCCGTATTGATGCTGTATTCGGTGACACTGCGGTGGTTGCGGAATGGCTGAAGAAAGACGACGCACTGGCAACGGTAGGCAAGCCGGTCACCGATACCAAATACTTCGGCCAAGGCTTTGGCATTGCGGTTAACCAGGAAAACCAGGAACTGGTGAAAAAGCTGAACCAGGCTCTGGCAAGCATACAGAAAGATGGTACCTACAAGACCATCTACGACAAGTGGTTCCAATAAGTCTTGTAGGTAAAGGTAACAGGTAGTTCTATGACGGCGTTTCTTCTCCTTCTTATGCAGGCGGCTGGCCTTACGGTTGGCCTGGCACTGACAGCACTTTTAGTCGGATTGGTTTTTGCCATGCTGCTTACGGCGGCAGAAGCTGCGCCCTGGCGAGTCCTGCGATGGCCGGTAACCGCTCTGGTCACTGTTCTTCGCGGGCTCCCGGAAATTTTGGTGGTATTGTTTGCCTACTTCGGCTCAACCCAGATACTTTTTTTGCTGACCGGCGACTTTATCGAGTTCAGTCCGTTCTGGTGCGGAGTCTTTGCCCTGTCATCCATCTTTGCTGCTTATGCATCTCAAACCCTAAGGGGAGCCCTCAAAGCGGTTCCACGTGGTCAGTGGGAAGCAGGCCTGGCACTCGGAATGGAGAAGCCGGTTATCTTCTTCCGTCTTATTCTGCCGCAGCTCTGGCGCCATGCATTGCCGGGGCTGGGCAACCAGTGGCTGGTTCTTTTGAAAGATACCGCACTGGTTTCGTTAATCGGTGTAAACGACCTGATGCGCCAGGCCCAGCTCATTTCCACGTCCACCTGGCAGCCCTTTACCTGGTTTGCCATTGCAGCGCTGATCTATCTCGGGATCACACTGGTGAGTCAGTCCGGCCTGAAGTTGATTGAAAACCATGTCACCCGGTTTGAAAAGGGAGCGGCCTGATCATGCAAGATTATTTCCCAACACTGGCCCACGGGCTGGTTACCAGCCTCAGCCTGACCTTTTGCGCACTTGTCGTCGGCTTTATGCTGGCTATTGGCCTGACTGTTGTCAGGACACTTAAGACACCGGGCCTCAACATGCTGGCCCGGGGGTTTCTGGTACTGTTTACCGGCACGCCACTTCTGGTCCAGATTTTTTTAATCTATTACGGTCCCGGCCAGTTTGCCTTTATCAAGGAAAGTGTGTTGTGGACGCTCTTTGCCAAACCCTGGTTTTGTGCCATGCTGGCACTCGCCCTCAACAGTGCAGCTTATGCGACGCTGCTGTTTAACGGGGCAATGCGCGCTATTCCCCAAGGCCAATGGGAAGCCTGCGCGGCACTTGGCATGTCAAAGTACCAAACGCTTTCCATCCTGCTTCCCTATGCGCTGAAACGTGCCCTGCCTTCATACTCCAACGAAGTCGTCCTGGTGTTTAAAGGCTCCTCTCTCGCAAGCACGATTACCATTATGGACATTATGGGCTATGCCCAGCGTCTGAACGCACAGACTTACGACACACTGGCCGTATTTGGTGCAGCCGGCATTATTTATCTTTCCATCAATGCCCTTCTCTCTCTGGGCATGCGTGGTCTTGAGAAAAAACTGCTGAAGTTCGAACAGCCCGCATAGGCTGCCGCTGAAAAACAGAAAGGGTTGGCATGACGCCAACCCTTTTTATACCAACTGGATTAGTACGCTGTTCTCAGGCAAAACGCTTTCGTTCCACGATAAAGTGGAGCAAAGCCATACCACCGTGGCCTATCAGGTAGGCTTCAATCAAACCGGTCAATGCCTTGTGAATTTCCCGCACCTCATTGGCGTAAGGCGAATGCATGTTCCACAAAACCAGCCAGGCAACAGCTGCCACTTCAATCAGGATTAACGCTCCGATACCCAACCCTTGCACAATATTGCCAAGGCCTTTCTCTCTTGGTTCAGGCAGCTTCATACGGGCAAGTTGTGCCAGGTCATCTTTGAGCACAGCATTGTCACCGAACAGATAGGGGAAAAATTGCCGGAACGACTGCCTGCTCAGCATGTAGGTGACCATGGCGACAGTACAGACAACCGCTAACAACCCAGCAATGATATGGAACCAGAGAAACGCCGTTGCATAGGGAGTATCTTTGAGAACACCCTCATGGGTCATATGGATAAAATTGCTATTGATGATCTGGATAATGATCAACAGGGCAAGCGAGGTGTGAAGGTGGCGTAAACCGGCCTGAGGGAAATAATGCCGGATATACCGCCAGAATTGACTGAAAATACCCATTGTGCTCACTTTTTGTTGTAGGAATATGCATACATACCCAAATCTCCTCAAGATGCTCCCGGAATCATGCATCTTGAGGTGGTTTGGGTATAGAGTACTCAGACTCCCTGCTTCGACAATAAAAGACTATCGGCCAACAACACAATCTGATTTCTCATTTTTGCATGAACACTTAATGAGTCGCTTTACTGCCACCACAACATCCTGTTCCAGTGACCAATTCGTCTGAACTCAAGGCTTCTATAATCGGACACTGCGCACCATCATCACCGGGGCAACTGCTGGTTAACGCCTCAAGGGTTGTTTTCATTGCCTGCAGTTCGCTGATCTTTTCTTCAATCTCCTGAAGCTTACTGATGGCTTTTTCTTTCACATCCGCACTGCGGCGCGAAGGATCCCTGGAAAGTGCCAGCAACTCGCCACTTTCCTCCAGACTGAACCCCACCAACCGTGCCCGCTTAATCAGCATCAGTTCATTAATATGCTTTTGGCCGTAAAGCCGGTAACCGTTATCTTGTCGTGCCGGTTCAGAAATAATCCCTTTCCCTTCATAAAAACGGATGGTTTTGCTGCTCAAACCCGTCTGTTTGGCGACGTCATTAATCTTCATCGTCAATTACCTCAAAAAGCGTTTGACCTTCCAGTTGATGGAAGGTTTATCCTTCGACATTAGTAAGAGTTTTCCACAAAAAAAGCAAACTTGCCGTATCAAATAAGAACGGGCTAAGCGAGAAAAACCATGGCGATCAACGTTATCGAAAAAGCATCCACAGTGACCACCGTCCCCCTAAGTGGTCTGTCTTGCATGGGTTGCGCCAGGAAGGTTCAGCAGGCACTGGAGCAGTTGCCGGGGGTCACTTCGCTCGAAGTAGACACTAAAGAAGCACGGATCCAGGGGCATTTTTCCCTGAATGACGTCATTGAAATCGTAGACAACCTCGGGTACTCAGCAGGAAATATGCTGATACTGCCGCTTGCCGGACTTCGCTGTGGGAAATGTGTTGCCAAGGTGAAGAGTGCGCTTGAAGCTCGAAGTGACATTGCCCAGGCCCATGTATCCAAAGAACAGGTATCAGTAACCGGCATTATCTCGGAAGAGGTACTCATCAACCTTATCGAATCACTGGGTTATCAGGTACCGACAACCCAAACGTACCACCTCGCGCTGTCCGGCCTTTCATGCGGTAAATGTGTGGCTAAAGTGGAAAGCGCATTGGCATCAAACAGTGCGGTTTCCGCTTATTCCGTATCAAAAAACGCAGCAGAGGTAACGACAACACTCAGTGAAGACAATGTAATCGCATTGATTACAGATCTGGGTTACCAGGCATCACCGGCGACCGAAGACGCCTGTCCTGTCCCTTCCCCTGATGTGGCGGATGTTGTAGACATCCATCCTGCTAACAAAAAGGCAGGTTCGAATGCCCGCCAGTTCATTCTGGAAGGGATGACCTGTGCGAGCTGTGTTTCCTCTGTCGAAAAGGCAGTGCTGTCCGTTAACGGGGTAACCGGAGCCAGTGTCAATCTGGCTGAGCGAACTGCTATAGTTAGCGGAGAATTTGATCCAGACGCTGTGGTCAAGGCTGTCTCCGATGCCGGTTACAAAGCCGAACTGAGTGAAGACGAACAGACACGCCGGGAAAAGCTGGCTGAAAACCAGGCAGTAGCCTACCGGACGCATGTCCGAAATGCGGCGGTCTCTCTGGCTATCGGTATACCGCTGATGGCGTGGGGAGTTCTTGGTGGCACCATGACTGTCGACACGCCGGTCAGCCGGATGGCTTGGGGGGTAGTGGCTGTCATTACATTTGCATTGTTGGCGACTGCCGGGAAGCACTTCTTTGTCAGCGCATGGAAGGCATTCCGTCACCACCGCGCCACCATGGATACCCTTGTTTCACTGGGTACCGGTGCCGCCTGGTTGTATTCAACGGTTCTGGTGATTGCCCCGGAATGGTTCCCGCTTCAGGCCCGTCATGTTTATTTTGAAGCGACGGCAATGATCCTCGGCCTGATCACCCTCGGACACGCTCTGGAAGCACGCGCCCGTGCCCGTACTTCAAAGGCACTTGACCGCTTGATGGATCTCCGTCCACAAACCGCTGTTGTCGTTGAAAATGGCGTGGAACGTGAGGTTCCACTGTCTGATGTAAAAGCGGGCATGACACTGCGTCTGAAACCCGGCAGCAAAGTCGCTGTAGACGGTGTAGTCCTGGAAGGCACCAGTTATCTTGATGAATCCATGCTGACCGGCGAGCCCCTTGCCGCGCATAAACAACCGGGGGATACCGTACATGCCGGTACGGTGAACCAATCTGGCAGCCTGTTGTTCCAGGCTACCCGGATCGGTTCAGACACCATGCTGTCTCGCATTATCCAACTGGTACGCCAGGCCCAGAGCAGTAAACCGGCTCTGGCAAAACTGGCCGACAGAATTTCGGCTGTCTTTGTCCCTTCAGTCATGATTATTGCCGTCCTGACCGCACTGGCCTGGTACAACTTCGGGCCTGATCCAAAGACGATGTACATGCTGGTTACTGCAACCACAGTACTGATTATCGCCTGCCCTTGTGCGCTGGGACTGGCTACACCAATGTCCGTAAATATCGGTGTAGGACGTGCTGCTGAACTGGGTATTCTGGTTCGCAATGCAGAAGCCCTTCAACTGGGAGCAGAAATTGACACTGTCGTGCTCGACAAAACCGGCACCCTGACTGAAGGTAAGCCCCGCCTGACCTCGGTGCATGTTATCAGTGGAGATGAAGAAAGCCTGTTGACCGTTGCAGCAAGCCTGGAACAGCAGTCAGAGCACCCACTTGCAAAAGCCGTAATCGAAGCAGTATCAGAGAAAGGCTTCAAGCCTCTGGCAGTAGAAGGTTTCCATGCAGTTACCGGCATGGGGGTATCAGCTTCTCTTAATGATACTCCGGTCGCTTTGGGTAACGCCCGGATGATGGAACAAAGCAGTGTAGCAGTAGAAAAGGCTGGCGCTCTTATCGATACCATGGCTTCTCAGGGCGAAACGCCGGTATATGTTGCCCGTGACGGCAAACTGCTGGGCTTGCTTGGTATCAGTGATCCACTGCGGGCAGATTCTGCTGAAGCCGTTGCCGCCCTGCAAAAGCTTGGTCTTGACGTCGTTATGCTCACCGGTGATATTCCGGCGACCGCTCAGGCTATCGCACGCAAAGTCGGTATCACCCAAGTTGTTGCTGGCGTCTTGCCAGACGGTAAGGCAAAAGAAGTACGCCGCCTGCAAACCCGTGGGCATAAAGTTGCCATGGTAGGTGACGGTATCAACGATGCCCCGGCACTGGCCCAGGCTGAAGTCGGGATTGCTATGGGCAGTGGCAGCGATGTCGCGATTGAAAGTGCCCAGTTTACCCTGATGCGTCACTCCGTCTCTGGTGTGGTTGATACCTTGGCCCTGTCTCGAGCAACCCTTCGCAATATGAAGGAAAACCTGCTGGGTGCGTTTGTCTACAACACGCTGGGCATCCCGGTTGCGGCAGGCATCCTGTTCCCACTCACCGGCTCACTGCTTAGCCCGGTTGTAGCAGGGGCAGCTATGGCGCTGTCCTCCATTACCGTTGTCAGTAATGCCAACCGCCTGCGTCTTTTCCGCTCGCCGGTCAACACTGAGGAGAAATAACCATGATTGTTAACCTGGCAGGTCTGCTAATCATTGCCGCCATCATCAAATGGTTCTGGTTCAGTGGAGAAAAGAAAAGTGACCACGCCTAACCCCTATCTGGTCACACGCCGCCTCCGACTGGTGTCGGAGGCACAGGCCGATAATTTGGAGAAACTGGCAAGCCTTGATTCTGTAACGAATGTAACGTGCAACAAGAAAACACTTACCATTCGTTACAGCGCAAATATGGCTAATCTGGAAAACCTGCTTAGTCTTGCCGGTCTCACAATGGCAGGAGGTTTGTTAAACCGCCTGCGTTACAAGCTTTACCTGTTTTCTGATAACAACCTTCGCGATGGTGCCATCCACAAGCCCCATTGCTGTAACAAAATCCATTGAGGAGTAACGATGAAAAAACTGACCACTGCCAAACTTTTACTGGCATCCCTTACTCTGGTGGCCGGTTCTGCAATGGCAGCACAAGGCACCGTTTACAAATCACCTTACTGTGGTTGCTGTAAGGAATGGGTTAAGTACATGGAAGACAACGGCTACGAGATGGAAGTCGTCAACATGGAGAACCTGAACCCGATTAAAGCCAAACTGGGCCTTCGTCCTCAGTTAGCGTCGTGTCATACCGCTGTGATTGATGGGTATGTGTTTGAAGGCCATATTCCGGTAGAAGACATCAACAGCTTCCTGGCGAAAAAGCCAAAGTTGGCAGGCTTGGCGGTACCAGGCATGCCTATGGGATCACCGGGTATGGAATACGGCAACCAGAAAGACGCATACAATGTACTGGGATTCACAAAAGCCGGCATGACCATGGTTTACAGCAAGCATAACCAGTAAATCTGCATTTGTTTGTAAAATCCTGTAAATGCGCCACATCTCGACCTTTTTATAAGATAAATTGGCTGGGATGTGGCGTTTTCAGCAATATAGTGATGCCAGAAACACCGGATAAAGGATTCCCGGAGCAGGTATGCAGCAACCCAAGGACTCAGTACTACCATTAAAAGCCCTTCCAGGCAGGAAGCGCTCGCAGCTAAAATACTGGCTGAAGCGTATTCTGATACTATTGCCTTTTCTTCCTTCCAGTGCCCTGGCAGATCCCGCCGTATGGACTGCGTCCAAAGCCGGTGTAGAGTTCACCTTGCTGGGCTCAATTCACGTCGGCGACAACGATATGCTTGCTTTCCCCTCACCGGTGGCGCAGCGCTGGCCTGGATATAATGGGCTGGTGGTTGAAGCCAATATCCTTGATGCCGAAATAGATATCCAACCGGGCCACACCGCCACCCGGGATCTGCTTGGCGCTCAACAACAATCCAAACTCAAGGCCATTGCTGACCAGCTTGGTCTGTCCTATACCGCTCTTAACAACAGTGCACCTTGGCAGGTCGCAATGTCTTTACAGGTAGCAATGACTCAGCGAGCCGGTCTTTCATCCCAACATGGCATTGATACACAATTACTGGAAAGAGCAGTGAAAGATGGCAAACCCATATATGAGCTGGAGGGTGTGAATTACCAGATTAACCTTCTGGCAAACATGGAAAGCAGCGGTTTGCCTCTTTTAACAACAACACTGGATAACTGGGACGAAATGGAAAGCAGTCTCCAGTGCCTTCTGGACGCTTGGAAAGCCGGTGACACTGAAACCCTCCGTACACTTTCATCTGATTCATTTGACGACCCCGCGCTTGAGGCATTGCTTCTTACCAACCGCAACAAAAACTGGGTCTCACAGCTGACAAATTCCGGCCTCTATCCACCAGGTAAGTACCTTGTTGTTGCCGGGGCACTTCATCTGGTAGGAGACACCGGCCTGCCAACACTTCTTAAAAACGCCGGATACACCTTGGTCAGAGAAAACCAGCCTCGGGCCGTAACCTGCCAGCAGTCAAAATGAAAAAGCCCGCCAAGTTGGCGGGCTTCACGGTGTAGCTCAATTCTGTCTGTTAGTGCGCGTCAGCAGTCTCAAGTTCTTCTTCGAGTTCTTTTTTCACTTCGTGACTGCCTTCAGCACCATGCATCCAGTCCACCAGGCGACCGGCAAACATCAGCAGAAGCAGGCCGGCAAGCGTAGATGTGACCGCAATACCGCCAAAGATAGCCAGAGGTCCTGCTTCACCAACATGTGCACCGATAACACCGGCAACTTTGTTGGCGATAGCGTTGGCACAGAACCACACACCCATCATCAGGGAAGCAAGGCGTACAGGTGCAAGCTTGGTGACAAGAGACAGACCGATAGGAGACAGGCACAGCTCACCCAGTGTGTGGAAGAAATACGCACCTACCAGCCACATCATTGAGGTCTTGATGGTTGGATCGCCACCCTGCTCCAGCGCTGCGCCTACCATGCAAAGGAAACCCAATGCCAGGAAGAACATTGCCAGCGCAAACTTAACAGGAGAACTTGGCTCGTTTGCACCCATACGTCCCCAAAGCAGAGCCAGTGTTGGCGCCAGGACAATAACAAAGAATGGGTTCAGAGACTGGAACCATGCAGCGGGTACTTCAAAGCTTCCCAGCATACGGTTGGTGTATTCCTGTGAGTAGATATTCATCAGGCCACCGGCTTGTTCAAAGCCTGCCCAGAACACAATCACGAACACAGACATGATGATGATTACTTTCAGGCGATCACGCTCGACACTGGTCAGCGGAGCTTTCTTACCGTTTTCACCCAGCATTTCTGGACGCTTGGCCGCAGGAATCTTACCGATATCACCCAATAGGCGCTGAGCCAGGAACAGCTGCAATACGAGGCTGAACAGCATGCCAAAGCCAGCACACAGGAAGCCTGCTTTCCAACCGAATTCAGTCGCTGCCGAGCCTGCAATGATACCAGCCAGCAGAGAACCAATGTTGATACCCATATAGAAGATGGTGAATGCACCATCACGGCGACGATCGCCCTCTTTATACAGGTCACCCACCATAGTAGAGATGTTTGGCTTAAACAGGCCGTTACCAACGATAAGCAGAGTCAGGCCGAGGTAGAAAGCGCCTTCAACATGCGCACCTGTCACTGAGTGAGGCAGTGCCAGTGTGAATTGGCCCATCGCCATGATGAAGCCGCCGATAATAATTGAGCGACGTTGACCCAGAATGTTATCCGCAATCCAGCCACCAAAAATAGGAGTCAGGTACACAAGGGCGGTGTATGTACCATAAAGGCTTAATGCATGTTCTGTTGACCAGCCAAGTCCGCCATTAACGGTTTTGTCTGTCAGGTAAAGAACAAGAATGGCTCGCATTGCGTAGTAAGAGAAGCGTTCCCACAATTCAGTACTGAAAAGCAGAAACAATCCCTTTGGATGACCAAAGAGGTCACCGGCTTGTGGTTTAGTCATTATATATTTACCCGGTGGATGTTGTGTTGGCTTACAGATTATTGCAGTTAGTGTTATACGACTTGATCGATGTCACATCAATAGTGAAATACTGCAATTTAATCGTTTTACAGAAAAAACCAATCTATATTAATGATTAAAAAGAACCATTAACTATAAATGGAAGATAACTTTTCACATTTGATTGATATTTGAACACGTGAAAGGAGAAAAAAGGGGCAGATAGCACAAAACCCCGCATAGCGGGGTCTTGAAAATTTGGTCGGTGAAGAGGGATTCGTACGGGGCGGCCTTCCGCACCCGACCCATTGCGTGTTCACACGCAACCACCGGTTTTAAATTGGTCGGTGAAGAGGGATTCGAACCCCCGACCCTCTGGTCCCAAACCAGATGCGCTACCAAACTGCGCTATTCACCGATTGTAAGCTGTGAGCAACGAGTATTCAGTGGTGAGAAACGGCTCTGTCTCGCAACTCGCTTCTCTATTACTCGTCACTTTTGTAATTTGGTCGGTGAAGAGGGATTCGAACCCCCGACCCTCTGGTCCCAAACCAGATGCGCTACCAAACTGCGCTATTCACCGATTGTAAGCTGTGAGCAACGAGTATTCAGTGGTGAGAAACGGCTCTGTCTCGCAACTCGCTTCTCTATTACTCGTCACTTTTGTAATTTGGTCGGTGAAGAGGGATTCGAACCCCCGACCCTCTGGTCCCAAACCAGATGCGCTACCAAACTGCGCTATTCACCGAGATTTGTTTTGCTTTAGATGCTCAGGTTCAGAGGGTCGCCCTCTGGTCCGCTGATTCCAAAAGCCGGAGATGCGCTACCAAACTGCGCTATTCACCGAGATTGCTACAACACTTCCTGATTGCTCAGCGGCGGCTGTTTGCCGGAATTTGGTCGGTGAAGAGGGATTCGAACCCCCGACCCTCTGGTCCCAAACCAGATGCGCTACCAAACTGCGCTATTCACCGAGATTGTTACAACACTTCCTGATTGCTCAGCGGCGGCTGTTTGCCGGAATTTGGTCGGTGAAGAGGGATTCGAACCCCCGACCCTCTGGTCCCAAACCAGATGCGCTACCAAACTGCGCTATTCACCGAGATTGTTACAACACTTCCTGATTGCTCAGCGGCGGCTGTTTGCCGGAATTTGGTCGGTGAAGAGGGATTCGAACCCCCGACCCTCTGGTCCCAAACCAGATGCGCTACCAAACTGCGCTATTCACCGAGATTGTTACAACACTTCCTGATTGCTCAGCGGCGGCTGTGTGCCGGAATTTGGTCGGTGAAGAGGGATTCGAACCCCCGACCCTCTGGTCCCAAACCAGATGCGCTACCAAACTGCGCTATTCACCGAGATTTGTTTTGCTTTAGATGCTCAGGTTTTAGAGGGTCGCCCTCTGGTCCGCTGATTCCAAAAGCCGGAGATGCGCTGCTAAACTGTGCTATTCACCGAGTCTTTTGTGACAAACATCACAGTGATGTTTAGTCAGCATCTAATTCCGCCAGCTTATCTTTAAGCACCGGAATCGAGGTGGCTAATAATACTCATGCACCGCGAAGACTCAAGCCCTAAATACAAATTTCCCGACGATAGATTTCCATTCGGTCAAACTCTCACCATAATCTCAGGCAATGAGAGAAAAGCCACATGTTTAACTGACAAATTAATACATCCCATTCACCATTGATCCAGATCAGTATAACTAGCCATTAACCTGTTTATTGTTTAGTCAACACCAGCAGACAAACAGGAGAAACAACGATGGATTTCTGGATGGATCTACTCTTCGGTAACGCTGTTGGACTGTCGTCCATGATCGTTATCTTTGGAGCGTTGGGCCTGATGCTATTCTTCGCTGGTTACTTTGTTTACAAGGTCACGACCTCCACGACTCCTCACTAGAGCCCTTAAAGCAAAATGTTTGCTTACCAGAACCAATAGCAGGGTCACGACTGTTGGTTCTGGATTTCTTTTTTCTGCGTTTTGTCATTTATACTACCCGTAGATGTTTTCATTCTTCGGCGTACAGCTATGAACGATTCAGATGACCTCTCTCTTTTCCGCGATATGATGTCCGATGTAAAACCCATATCTCAGGACAAAATAAACAAACCAAATTCTGCCCCTGCTCCGACAGATGCCCAGCTTGCCCGCCAGATTGCCGCGCAAAGCATCGCTGAAAGCAGCCCTGAATATTTGTCATTAGATTATGCAGAGATGGTAAAACCTGACGATATTATCGATTTCAAACGAGCCGGGGTTCAGGATGGCGTCCATCGCAAACTTCGCCTTGGTAAATACGATATCCAGGCTCGCCTTGATCTGCATAAAATGACTTTGAAACAAGCCCGTGAAGAAGTGCTTAACTTCCTCCGTCAGTGCCAGCGTATGGACATTCGCACTGTCATTATCGTCCACGGCAAAGGTGAACGATCTAATCCACAGGCATTAATGAAGAGTTACGTTTGCCAGTGGCTTAAGCAAATCAGCGACGTTCTGGGGTTTCATTCAGCTCTGAGGCAACACGGCGGCACCGGCGCGGTTTATGTGATGCTGAAAAAGAGCGCAGAGAAAAAACTCGAAAACCGTGAGCGTCATCTGGCCAGACGGGCATAACCACAGAGAAAAACCGGCACAGCGCCGGTTTTTTCTTTTGGCTTATAACGTCACGACTACGCGAGCAGCAAGGCCAATAAGCATAACGCCGCAAAGTCGGTCCACAACCACCGCTTTACGCCTCAATCGCTCAAGAAGCCCTGGGGTGGAAAGCAAAAATGCGACTATCGTGTACCAGAGGCCATCAATTAGGAAAGGGGTAACAGCAATGATAGCTTTATCGGTATAGGAGCTACCTTCTACGACGAACTGACTGAACAATGCGATAAAGAAAAGGGCGATCTTGGGATTGAGGATAGATATCGCAAAACCATCTCTGGCGGCCTGCCAAAGGGTCACCGCTTTCCCTCCTTCAAGACGGCTGGCAACCCCACCTTTAGACGTAAGCGATTTGTACCCCATATAAGCAAGATAGAATGCACCACCAAACGTCAGTACCTTAAAAACAGTCGGGGACTGTTGAATCAAGACTGCAAGCCCCATGATAGTCAGTAAGGCATAAATCCCAATTCCCACCGCATGTGACCAACAGGTCACAATCCCATGCAGACGGCCCCCACTCAGAGTGTGTCGGGCAACCACAACCAGACTGGGCCCCGGGGACATAGCACCAAGAATACAAATCGCAATGAGTGACATCCATGTTGTCACAGTCATGAAAAAACTCCTGCTAGTCGTGTTTTGCTATCGGGGCGAATTTACCCTGGGTAAGACCGGCCAGATCACTAGGCGCCAGTTCAACCTCAAGCCCACGACGTCCGGCACTCACAAACATGGTTTCAAACGCCTGGGCACTTTCATCAATGAATGTAGGCAAGCGTTTCTTCTGCCCCAAGGGGCTGATGCCGCCGACAATGTAACCGGTTACTTTTTCTGCAAGCGCCGGGTCAGCCATATCAGCCTTTTTACCCCCAGCAGCTTTTGCGGCAGCTTTCAAATCAAGCATGCTGTCAACAGGTACAACGGCAACAGCCAGTTTCTTTGGATCACCATTCAGGGAGAACAGCAGTGTCTTGAACACTCTTGCCGGATCCTGCCCCATTGCTTCAACCGCTTCCTGACCGTAGTTTTGATTCGCAGGGTCATGGTGGTACTGGTGAACGTTAAAGGGAATACGGTGTTTTTTCGCAAGTCTGATTGCAGGGGTCATAGCGCACTTTTACTGAATGAATACGAATTTTGTAGGGTACATCAATCTGTCCCAATACCCCAAGAGGCTGGACACATCATCCGGAAATTACCCGAATACCCAACAGGGTAAAGAGGCCACCGGTCAGTGCATCAATAACCCTGGACGCACGATGGTATCCACGCTGGGCTTTATCTGTGGAAAAAACGGCTGCAAGCACCAGGTGCCATACAAGCGTTACACTTCCCATTATTGCCATCGTCATCAGCGTCATGGTCCAGGTCATCGTGGCCGGCATGGACACAGAAAAAAGAGAAATGACGAAAAGCCCGGTTTTAGGATTGAGGACACTGGTTATGAATGCTCGAAAGAAAATACCCCGGCGTTGCAATGAAACCTGGTGACATAGTACAAACGTTTCTTGCTGGACCCTCTTTTTCCTAAGAGCCCATACGCGGCTGGTTCCAAGGTAAATCAGGTAGCTTCCTCCAAGGATTTTCATTGCGGTAAACAGCCAGGGGAAGGTATTTAGTACCACCAGCAATCCGGTCGCACCAAGAAACCCCCACAGTAAAACAGCCGTCGCGACACCCATTGCAGACCATGCAGCAAGGCGACGTGTCGAAGTCAGGGCTGTATTCATCGTGAGCAAGACATTAGCACCGGGAGTAACCGCTGCCAGCGTCCAGATCACCAACACGTGAAACGCTACATTAGCGTAGATTTCCATATCATTATTCTTGGAGGATTTTTTGTGATTATCACGCTGGGAATAGTGAGAGACAAACAAAAAATGGCGCTCTGTTGAGCGCCATTTCAATCCTGTGACAAGTAAGCTTATTTATAGACCATCTCACCTTTCGGTTCGAAGGCAGATACATCAATTGGGCTGTTCTTTTCAAGGAAGTCTTTCAACACTTCCGCATCTACAAAGCCCGTATTCACATACCCTGAATGATCTGTCAGTTTAGGGTAACCGTCACCGCCTGCCGCATTGAAGCTTGGTACGGTGAAGCGGTAAACCTTGTTCAGGTCCAGCGCCTTGCCGCCTACCTTCACATTGCTAACCTTGCCATCAGCGACTGTCATTGAAATGTTGGAGAACTGCGCGTATGCACCGGTATCAACAGGCTTGGTGGCAACCACATTCAGGTAATCCTGCACCTCTGAGCCTTTCATGTCAGTGTAGGTAACGGCATTACCAAATGGTTGGACTTTCAGAACATCTTTATAGGTAACGTCACCACCTTCAATGGAGTCACGCACACCACCGGAGTTCATCACACCAAAATCGGCTTTGGCACGCTCACGCTGTGCTTCGGCAATCAGGTGGCCAAGGTTGGTCTGCTGGAAACGGACCACACTGCGGTCACCTTCCAACTTGCCATTGGTTTCAGCAATCTTAACGTTCAGCTGATCCTGTCCTTTTTCCTGGTACGGTGTCAGGAAATCAACCATCGCCTGATTCTGAGGGATCTCTTCTTCAATAAAGACACGTTTTTTCTCACCATTAACCTTAATTTTCTTTTTCAGGTTAACCGGAATGAGATCGTAGCTGACAAGGTTCAGTTCACCATTGCGGAATTCAAAATCCGCACGGCCGACATATTTGCCCCACTCGTGAGCCTGCATGATCCAAGTACCGTTCTGTTTATCCGGGGTACATTCATCACCCGGTTTAAACCCGGTATTGACCTTGTCCGGGCCTTCCATACATACCGGCTCCTGGGAGTGGCCGCCGATAATCATGTCCAGCTCGCCATTATCCAGGAAGCGTGCCAGAGCAACATCCCCCGGGGCATTCACACCACGGTTGCCATTTTCATAATGGCCCATGTGGGTTGAAGCAATAATAATGTCCGGGTTTTCCTTCGCTTCAATCTCAGGAATCAGCTTTTGTGCTTCTACTTTCGGGTCACGGAACTCAACCCCACCAATATATTCCGGGTTGCCGATCTTTGCTGTGTCTTCAGTAGTCAGGCCGATAACCGCAATACGAAGGCCACCTTTGGTGAACATCGCATACGGCTGGAACATACGCTTACCTGTTTTCTTGTCATAAATGTTTGCAGACAGCATTGGGAAATTGGCCCACTCCTGCTGCTTGCGGAGTACGTCAAGAGGGTTATCAAATTCGTGGTTACCCAATGCCATGGCGTCATAGCCAATCAGGGACATCCCCTTAAAGTCCGGCTCTGCATCCTGAAGATCGGATTCAGGCACACCGGTATTAATATCACCACCAGAGAGAAGAAGTACGCTGCCACCCTGATTTTCAATATCGGCTTTCAGGTTATCAATCAGCGTTTTTCGAGCAGCCATACCATACTCACCATATTTGTTGTGCCAGAAACGGCCATGGTGGTCATTGGTATGCAAAACAGTGAATTTATAGGTTGTATCCGGTAACCAGGTTGATACCGGTGCATCTGGCGTTTGCGCACAGCCGGCCAGCATAGTTACAAGCGCAGCTCCAATGGCCGCTTTCAGTGAGAGACGTTCCTTCATGATTTCACCATTGTTTTCTTGTTCTGGGGAAAAGACGGCACACTGGTTGTCAGGTGCCACTGCCGTACAAAACAAGACAAAGTCTAAAGTAATCCCTTATTACATTCAGATGGATTTCAGAATTGTGTAAAGCTGATCACTTAAACAACAGAAAGTTAGGCATGGGTGAATCAGTTTATTCATAAGCGCAGGAAATAAAAAAGGCCGTTATCACACATAGTAATAACGACCCATACACATTTAACCAAAGATTATTTGTGGCGAATAAACACAGCAATAACCGCGGCGATAGCCAGAAGGAAACAGTAGTAAGAATGGCTCACCACCTGCAGTGGTGACAGCCCGAAGCTGGATCCCAGAAGCAACGCTTGGGCGCCATACGGCAGGATTCCCTGCACAACGCAAGAAAAAATATCCAGAAGGCTTGCGCTGCGGCGACCGCTTACATGATTCCGCTCAGCAAGCTCGCGCGCCACACTCCCGCTGACGATAATCGCCACCGTATTGTTCGCAACACAGGCATTAGCGGCACTTACCAGACCGGCGATACCCAGTTCGGCGGCGCGTCCATTCTGTTCATCGGTATGTGAGCGACTGAAACGAGTGATAGTGGCACTGATCAGGTTAGTCAGCCAATTCAGGCCTCCCTGACGGCGCATAAGCTCTGCCAGTCCGCCTATCATCATTGACAGCAGGAAAATTTCCTGCATGTTGCCAAAGCCGGCATAGATATCTTTAGCCAAACCTGCCACCTGGTAGTCAGGCACAGCAATCAAACCGATGCCGCCCGCCAGCACAATACCCAGCATCAGCACGACAAACACATTCAGCCCAGCTACAGCCAGTACAAGAATAGTGATGTACGGCAGGACTTTAAGCCACTCAATACCACCAGCAACAGGAGACTGGGTTACTTCGTTGTTAAATACAAAGATCAACAACGCACCTATTGCAGCTGGGAGGGCAATCTTGACGTTCTCCCGGAATTTATCACGCATCTGGCAGCCCTGTGAGCGGGTTGCAGCAATTGTAGTATCAGAAATAATTGAGAGATTGTCCCCAAACATGGCACCACTCATTACCACACCGGCCATCAGGGCAGTGTCAATTGAGGTTGCCTGCGCAATCCCGAGCGCCACCGGTGCAACCGCAGCGATGGTGCCCATCGAGGTGCCCATCGCTGTTGCAATAAAGGCAGAGATAATAAACAGCCCCGGCAGAATAAGGCTTGCCGGCAGCATGGCCAGACCTAGGTTAACAGTTGCATCTACTCCACCCGTGGCCTTGGCAACCGAAGCAAATGCACCGGCCAGCAGGTAAATCATGCACATGGCAATGATGTCACGGTGACCCACCCCATCCAGGAACTGGGCTATCGCTCCGTTTACTTTTTCTTTGCTCAGCAAGACTGCCAATACAATAGCCGGCAATACCGCAATGGGTGCTGGCAGTTGGTAAAAGGCGTAGTCGACCCCTTGCAACGAGTAATAAACACCGGCCCCGATAAAAAGCAGGAGAAAGACCACAAGTGGCAGCAGCGCCAGTGCAGAAGCACTTGGTGGCTGTGTAACAGGAGATTCTGGGGATGCTGGTTTGCTCATTATGTTTATCTGGCTCTTCGTCGTTATTCTGGTTTGAACGAGCCAAGACTAAAGCGAATCAAAGAATTCGTCAACATCTAGACGTCTAAACATCCAGATGGAAAAATATTGAAATTTTATTGAATTCATGATTTTGCGATGCATCACAACAAATGATTGACACTGCGCGTCAGAAATATGACTTAGCACATTGAAATTAGGCGATATTTTTCTGATCTAAGACACATATTTTTGGTTACAGGGCCATTAGAATCCTGCCCCTACTCACTCAGACTGCATCATCTCCATGAAACTGACCTTAAAACAGAAACTCATTGCTTCAGCTGCAGTGGGCGTTGTGCTTATGGCCGCACTTCTTACGACGCTCGCAGCACAACAGCTCAATAAGCAAACGCTTAACGGCCTGACGGCCCGTACACACAGTCTGGTAGATACTGCCGCAGCAGGTGTGACAGACTGGATCGCGATTCGCGCAGAAATCACCAATGCCATGCGCGGGTACACCTCTGATACCGCCACTATCGTTCCCCACCTTCAGCAAGCCCGTCTGTCCGCCGGTTTCGATGATATTTACTACGGTACAGCCGATGGCAGAATGTACCGCTCACACCCTGAAAGAAACCGTGCAGATTATGATCCTCGCCAGCGTCCCTGGTACCAGCAGGCTGCATCAGCCCGCAAACAGGTAATTACAGATGCGTACCGTGATGCGATTACCAATGCCATGCTGGTAACCATTGCCGAGCCGGTTATTGAGAATGGCCGGGTTGTTGGTGTGATCGGCGCAGACGTACTCATTGATCAGCTGATCAATGACGTCATCAGCCTGGATGCCGGGCACAATGCCTTTGCTATGATGGTCACCCGCGACGGAATGGTAGTTGCGCACCCAGACCAGGACAGCACCAACAAGATGCTGACCCGGTACAACAGTAACCTAAGCACCTCGGCTATCAATGACATCACTCGCAACCACGCATTTTCAGTCAAACAACGGGATGGCGTAGACAAGCTCTACTATTTTGCCCCGGTGGAAGGCACAGACTGGCTGCTTGGTGTAGAGATGGACTACGAAACAGAATTCAGCTCCCATTCTGAGCTCTTGTTTGGTTTACTCGCCACCTCTGCTGTTGTGACCCTGGTTCTGGTCGCTACCCTAGCATGGCTGGTGTCATACTTGTTCCGTGATCTTATTCGTGTTTCAGATGCTCTCGAAGACATTGCTAACGGCGAGGGAGACCTTACCCAACGCATCACACCCAACAGTGACGATGAAGTCGGCAAGCTGGCGCAAAACTTCAATACTTTCGTGGGTAATATGCACGCGATGGTAAGCCGCCTGCGCGATGTCGCAGACAACCTGGATGGGCAGGCAAAAATCACTGCGGGTCAGGCCACCGGGCGCCAGGAGCGTATCAACCGGCAGCAGGATGAAATCAATATGGTTGCCACTGCCATCAATGAAATGGCAGCGGCCACCCAGGAAATCGCCGGCAATGCAGAAAACACAGCAAAACAGGCAGAAGAGGCTGTTGGATGCGCATCTCATGGCGCCGCCCAGGTCAGCAACAGCCAGCAGTCTATCAGCAACCTTTCTTGCGAAGTGGAAAATGCTACCGGTGTTATTGCTGAACTCAACCAGCATTCCCAGAATATCAGTTCCATTCTGGCAACAATCCGGGATATCGCTGAGCAGACTAACCTGCTGGCACTCAATGCAGCTATCGAAGCAGCCCGTGCCGGTGAACAGGGCCGTGGATTCGCTGTTGTAGCCGACGAGGTCCGGGTACTGAGCCAGCGTACCCATGCTTCAACGCAAGAAATCCAGTCGATGATTGAAACCCTGCAGGCAACAACAGAAAACGCAGTTCGTATTATGGATGACAGCCGCAACCTGGCTGGTACCAGTGTCGATGATGCCAATATGGCGGCAGCAAGCCTGAACCAGATCAATGTAGCGGTTACCAGCATCAGCGACATGGCTACCCAAATAGCCTCAGCAGCCGAGCAGCAGTCTCTGGTGACCCAGGAAATCACCCGCAACACAGATGGTATTCGGGATGTATCTGATCTGCTGGCAACGGAAGCCAATGAAGCCGCTCAGCAGGCCGGAGAGCTTTCCGACCTGTCGCGTCAGCTGCAAAGCGAGATTAACCAGTTCCGGTTATAAAAAAGAAACTCCCGCCGTAATGGCGGGAGTGGTTTATTGACCAACTGACGTTTTAATATTGGTCACAGCGAGCCTCACCGGCGAGCATAAATATCGAACTCAGCCGCAGATACCCAATCTCCTGCTCCGCTTAATGCATCAAACCTGACGTAACGCGCATCGGTCGGTATAAATCCCACTTTTTGCAAACTGTCATGACGCTGGAAAGTACCTGAAACAGCATCCGTCCAGCTATTGCCATCCAACGACAGGCTGACTTTGTAGTCACCGATCGCACCATTTCCAGCACCAACCCTGGCCTGATAATGAAGCTCACTGACACTCATGCGTTCACCCAGGTCCACGACAAAGTGCTGTGGTGCTTTCTCAGCATCACTTTGCGGGTACCAGGGTGAGTGGTACATGGTGGACACATCACCGTCAAAGGCCTTTTCAATTCCGGAGCCCGGCTGGAACGCAGGGGTCTCAGTAAACACCGCATTGGCCTTGGTAAAATCACTCGGTGGTTGTGACACTGCTGCCGCAGGGTTGCCATACACATTGAACTCAGCAATCGATATGAAGTCACCCACACCGTTCAGTGCATTCACTTTAAGGAACTTCGCAGATGTCGCTGGCACCTGTACAAACTGCACGGTATCAATGCGTGCAAACGTACCAGAAGAAATCTGCTGCCAGATCAGACCATCGTTGGAAACAGATACAGTGTAATCACCTACTGCACCATTACCGGCACCCGCTCGTGCCTGATAGCTGAAACCGGTTACGTCATATTGCCCGCCGAGGTACACAGAAAACGACTGTGGTGCCCTTTCGTCATCAGAACTCGGGAACCATGGGGAGTGGTACATGGTTGCCGGATCGCCATCGAAGGCTTTCTCAATGCCTTCCCCTGGCTGGTACCTGGGTTTTTCAACAAACGCCAACTGAGACTGAGGGATCACTTGCTGACCTGAGCTGATTTGCTTCTTGGCAATGATGTCGAACTCAGCCGCAGACACGAAATTGCCACTGCCTGTCAGGGCCTCAAAACGAATGAACCGGGCCGCTTCATCGTTAATGACAACCTGTTGTATACCATCACGTTTTTCAAAGGTGCCAGAAGAGATTACTCTCCAGTTCTGGCCATCTATTGACAGTGACAAACGGTAATCCCCGATTGCCCCATTCCCTGCACCCAGTCTTGCCTGGTAGGTAAAGGCTGAAACAATGAAATCATCTCCCATGTCCATTTCGAACATCTGTGGTGCACGTTCTGCATCTGAGGAAGGGTTCCATGGAGAGTGGTACATCGAAGAGACATTACCGTCAAAAGCCTTTTCGATTTCATACCCGCTCTGTTCGGCAGGGCGGACAATGAAGCTCGACTTTGTAAAATCAAACTCATTGAAGTTCGCCGACTCTGGACCGGTTACCCGGATATTGGCCCAGTTAACACAGTCTCCTGCTGTCTGGCTGTCATTGTTGACCGCCTTGAACTCCAGTTTGCGTATTCCCAGGATCTCAAGGTCAGGTTTCACGACCGTCGGGCCTTCAAGGTCGTATTCCCACACTTTTACGCCGTCAGCAAATATCTGTGCCAGCACGTGGTTTCCGGCAACCTTGCAGCTGTCATCGATACCAACATCAGCTTTAAACCCGGTCCACTTGCCATCCAACCCAACAGAAATCTCAGACGGTGCTTCTGTCCCCAGCCCAGCGCTGAAGCCAAGGCCGTTCATAGACATAGCCGTTTGATTGACAGACTGGTCCTGCTCTACCCTGCCGGCTACCCGTGCAACATCAAGGGTTACTGGTACGGTTTTTTGAGGAATAGTGATTTCCTCAGCGATAACGTCAAACTCCTGAGCCGAAACGAAATTGCCTACACCTGAGACGGCAATAAATTTCAGGAAGCGCGCTTTCTCGGGTGTAAAGTTGACGATTTTAAGATCGGCATTTTGCGCCCAGTTCCCTTCGGCAACCGGATCGCCCCAGTTTCCATTGGTCTCAGACAGGTAAATCTTGTATTCCGTAATCGTACCGTTCCCAGCATCAGGCCGAGGCAGGTAAGTAAAACCACTCACGTTGTAATCTTCACCAAGATCCAGAACGAACTGCTGCGGCGCCTGCTCACTGGCATCATCCGGGTACCATGGAGAGTGGTAACGGGTCGACGTGTCACCATCAATGGCATTGGCAAACTCCTCACCGTTCTGTGACGGCGGCGCTTCAACGACTTTGACCTTACTCTTGTCAAAATCCGTCAGGTATGCCGGCGTTGGGTAAGGTTGTGTCTCAGGGTAGGAGGCCCCTTCATCCATATTGATGTAGAACCGGGTTTGGCTGGATACAGGTTGTTTCCCGGTTTTAATCCGGATAACACCCTGACGGAGGCTGCTGTCAAAGAACCAGGCTTCTGTCGCTGCAGCAAAGTCCTGCACAGATGTCACTTGCTGGACAGACCGGCCATCAAGGGTAACTGCCAGCGGAGCAAGACGCGTGGCAACTTCTAATTCATAGCTGCGCTGGTTAACCTGCCCGTTGTAAGAAGCATGCACAACGGCTGGGTCAACAGTAACTTCGATATCGCCTACCGTGCCCAGTGGCGGCGCACTCATGGCAAGGCGGGTTTCAGCAAAGGCATTCTGTTCTTTGTAAGCCCGGCTCTCACCGTCATCTTCAAACAGGGTAAACTCAGAATCACCGGAAGGGACAAGCTGCATAATCAGGTGGCTTTTGTCCTGAAGGGCATCAGACCTCGCGCCTTTATAACGCGGAATGATCGCACCTGCTTTAACCAACACCGGGATACGGTCAATATCAATCGGGTAGTGGCCAAGCACCATGCCGCCAGACGGAGAACGGGTTAAAGTACCATCCCAGAAATCAACCCAGTCACCTTCGGGCAGGTAGAGGTCTTCATACCAACCGTTGTTCTGGGACATAGGTGTGTAAACCGGTGCCACCAGCAAGGACTCACCGTACATATACTGGTGTTTGTAGGTCTCGTCTTTCAGTACCGGGTCATCCGGAAACTCCCAGGTCATTGCTCGAATGATCGGTGAACCGGTTTGATCCGCCTGATAGGCATAGTTGTACATGTATGGCATCAGGCTCGATTTGAGCATCAGGTACTGGCGGTTGATGTCGCGGTATTTCTTGCCATTCAGACCGTCATCATGCCACCACGCATGTTTGCGCTCCTGGTTGTTCCAGCCGGACATCGCAATCAAAACAGGTGTAAACGCCTTGAACTGGACATCACGGGTATAGGTTTCGGAACCGCTGCCGAAAATACCGTTCACATCAGAAGATGCGTAAGCCTGCCCGGAAAGGCCAGAACCGATAAAGGTCGGGATATGCCAGCGAATGTAGTCCCAACTGGTGTACTGGTCACCGGTCCAGGCAACAGAATAGCGTTGTGTCCCGGCCCACCCCATGACTGTCCACACAAAGCCACGGGTATCTGAATGGTCAACCAGCCCTTTGTGCGCATCACGGTTTGCAGCCAATGAATAAAGGTAACCCGGCCCCGTCCACGCCACATCAAGTTTATAGACCCGTACACCCTGTTGGACTTCAGTAGCAATTTTATCGAGTTGGCGCTGTGTCCACAGGCCTGTTTTAATACCCAACCCGTCAAGTGAATTAACCACATTTTCTAAATCTGAATAGCCGCACCCGTACCCGTCATTGGGCAGGATCCAGCCAAGGGGCATATTGTGGTTTTTGTATGGGGTTGCAACCTGGTTAACCACATCCATGGTAACACCGGGTTCTGTCGGCCAACCTGATGGGTATGAGCCGACCTTGTTTTCGTAACAGTCAGCGTCCCCGAGGTAGTAAGCCCAACGGGCCAGCAGGTGAGGTTTACCTGTCAGCGTTGTGTAGCGATCAACAAGTTCAGGCAGTGTGTCACCAACAAAATAGTAGGCATCCAAACGGTTTTCGTTATAGCTGCTGACAGCACTGTCGATGGCGCGGAAATCGTGCGCTCCATTCCGCCAGGTATTGCGAAGTACACCATACCCTTTGTCAGACAGGTACATTGGTGCAGGATTAGGACGGTCGAATTCATCCCAACCACCAGAGTAAGACGCTTCCTGGATTTTCCCTTTAAATTCAAACTCGCCATTTTGCTGGCCGCCACCGTAGAAATGTTCATCTGTGGTACTGGAAAGCGTTTGGACGGTTTTTACATTCCCGCGCTTAAATCTCAGGGTATTTTGGTCAAAATCTGAAACCGGAGCCCCCAAATCAATCGGTGAAATTTCTTCCCAAAGCTTTGTCGTGTTGTCCGCTTTATAAAGTGCAAATGTCAGGGGATATTTGTAAATACGCAGCGACAGTTCTGGCGTTTTAATAAGCTGGTAATCACCCTGATCGGAAACGTTGAACGCGACAGGTGAAGCCTGTTCGTTAATCACGATATCCGGGAGCGCATTGCGATCGAACCCGGAAGAGGAACAATTAAAATTGCCGCACTGGTCATTGATTGCATCAACCTTTTCATCGGTAAATGAACCGTCACCGCTGACCTGCAGGCGAAAGACTGAATCGTTGATGAAATTTACCTTCAGTGCCACACCTTGTTGCGTGCTCAGCGAAAAGACATTCCCAGACTGACTGAAGGATGAAGTATTCATATTGCCAAGAGGTGCTGCGTAGACGCCATGACCGGCTGACATGGCTGTACTGACGAGCACCGAAAGCATGAGTTTTCTGTATCTCATTTCGACCACCTTTACATAAACGAGCTGGATTACATTCTTTGTTTTTATATGTTTCATAAATGTTAACTTTAAAAAACACAATCAAAAAGAAACCAAAGGAAAGTCACAAAATGAGAAAAGAAAACCTAACGAAAAGTAATTTAGTTAATCGCTAATATTTGAAACAAATGGAAATGAAACAAAATTAATTAAGAGAAAAAAGAGCAAAATTTGCAGGCCGCAAGGCAATAAGAGTAAGCTACCAAAGCAAACCAAAAGGAAAACAATTTATTTACCCTTTGCTTACCAGCAATTTATTGATTACCCAATTTAAGAAGGGACTGGCACCTATGATGATCAGTACAAGCCAGCGTCGGGAAAAAACCTTAAAGATGTTAAAACAAGAAGGCAGCGTTCAGGTTTCAGATCTTGCGCAGAAATTTAATGTCTCTATGGTGACCATTCGTAATGATTTGGCTTTTTTTGAAGAGCAGGGCCTGGCGACAAGGGCCTATGGCGGCGCCTATTTCAACAGCCCCGACCTTAAAGAGCGCGCAATATCTGACAAATCCCGTCAGCACAATGAGCTTAAAGATAAAATCGCACGGATTGCCGCTTCACTCATTAAAGAGAATGAAGCCGTCATTCTGGACTCAGGAACAACCACCTTCCACATTGCAGAGCAACTTACTAACAGGCAGAACCTCACTGTGCTGACAACAGGTTTCAATGTCGCAAATGCACTGGCAGACGCTGAAGGTGTGGACCTGATTATTGCGGGTGGGCAGTTGAGGCGAAAATCCCTCTCTATGGGAGGGCCCGTGGCTGAGAGCGCGCTGGACAGCTTTCATTTCAACAAGTTGTTCCTGGGGGTTGACGGATTCCACCTCACTCGGGGTATAACCACCCACCGTGAAGAAGAAGCGCGTCTTAACCGCCGCATGTGCGAAGCCGCCGAAGAGATAATTGTGGTGACCGATTCAAGCAAATTCGGCAAACTCAGCCTTCACAAAATTCTGGAAACAGGAAAGATCCACCGCCTGGTGACTGACAGCCGGATACCAGACTCTTACCTGGAAGGGCTGAAAGCCCAGGGTGTGGACGTCCTGATTGCTGAATAAAAAAACGCCGACAAATAACTGTCGGCGTTTTTCAAGAATAAACCCGGATTAACGGATATCAATTTCTTCGAAACTTTTAACCAGATCGTCCAGTGCCTTCATCTGCTTCAGGAACGGCTCCAGCTTGTCCAGCGGCAGTGCAGAAGGACCGTCACAACGCGCTGAATCCGGTGTTGGGTGCGCTTCGATGAAAAGACCGGCAATCTTGGTACCCAGACCGGCACGAGCCAGGTCAACAGTCTGGTCACGACGGCCACCTGACGCAGCACCAAACGGGTCACGGCATTGCAGTGAGTGGGTAACGTCAAAAATGATAGGGCTGCCGTTAGACGCCTTCTTCATCACGCCGAAGCCCAGCATATCAACGACCAGGTTGTCGTAACCATGGCAGGCTCCGCGCTCACACAGGATCACGTTTTCATTGCCGCATTCTGCGAACTTCTCGACGATATTGCCAACCTGACCAGGGCTCATGAACTGAGGTTTCTTCACGTTGATAACGGCACCGGTTTTCGCCATTGCTTCAACCAGGTCAGTCTGGCGCGCCAGGAATGCAGGGAGCTGAATCACATCTGCTACTTCGGCAACCGGCTGGCATTGGGCGATTTCGTGAACATCAGTAATCACTTTCACACCGAAAGTGTCTTTCAGTTCCTGGAAGATTTTCATACCTTCTTCCAAACCCGGGCCTCGGTATGAATGCACGGAAGAGCGGTTTGCCTTGTCGAAAGAAGCCTTGAATACGTATGGGATACCCAGTTTGTTGGTGACTTCAACGTAGTGTTCGCAAACCTTCATCGCCATATCACGGGATTCCAGTACGTTCATACCGGCAAACAGGACAAACGGCTTGTCGTTAGCGACGTCAATGTTGCCAACACGGACATTTTTTTGTTCAGTCATAGGTGCATCTACCATTAATGGAGGATTGGTTGAGCCTCGGTCAGCGCCCTGACCTGAAGCTTAAGCAGTTCTGAAGCCGGGTCATCCGGGCACTGCTCGATAAAGTATTCGTAATCGGACGCGGCTACCCAGTCACAATCAAGTTGCTGGTAAATATAGCCACGATCACGGATTTCGTATGGGTTATCCGGGTCAAATGTCAGAGCCATCTCACTACAGCGAAGTGCGAGGTTGTACTCTTCTTCACGCAGTAAGGCACTCTTAATCACGGATAACCAACGCCCTACCAGGGTTGCATTGTCGGTAGGCAACAGGTTTGACTGCTCGAGGCGGGCCAATGGGCCACTCTGGCCGATGATCCATCCTTCAAGGGTCCGGGTTGATACACGCTCACCGTCAAAAGGGTTATAAAAAGCCACCTCGCCGTCACTCCAATCCGCACGTAAAACCAATTGCGTCGGAAAAGCGACCGGAGAAATCGGAAGTGACAGACGGTCTGCAAAGTACATCAAAATGGCACCCAGCGTGATCGGAATCCCCTTACGCTGCTCAAGCACTTTATTAATAAAGGCATTTTCGGAAGAGAAGAACTGCTCCGCATCACCGCGAAAGTGCCACTGTCGGTAGAAAATACGCAGTAGGCCGTCAAATCTCAGGCGCTCGTCCGGTTCAGCAGCAAGAGAACTCTCAAGCTCCTCAGCCATTGCTTCAAGCTCTTCCATGACTGACGCGACCGGTGCGGATGGGTCAACAAATGCATTAAGCATTACGCCCCCCTCCACCAATGTCATATTGTCCAGATCCTGGTCAGTTAGGTGCCACATGGTTTACCCCAGAAATTGCGGTACTTTGTGAATAGCCAGGCTTGCCGCAGCATAAACCCACCCCAAAGCACCAAGGAATGCAAAGGTTCTAAACAGTGCGCCCCGGCTGTAGTGCAGGGCCACAAAGCCCAGTGCGATATATGCCAGAACGCAGGTCAGTTTTTCGGTCAGCCACAGGCCAGCCGGTGTAAACGGATAAAAACCGGTTACAAAAATCAGTGCCACACCGGTACCCAAAAGAACGGTATCGATAATATGCGGTACCACTTTCACCCACTTTTTCTGCATCATGTCACTTCCGCGCATCACCCAGAAAAAACGAACGATAAACAGGGTCACACTCAGCAGTATTGCCAGCATGTGAGTGTGTTTCAAAGCCATATACATAACGCAGTTCCCTAAAAGTTCCTTAGCCCGGACATCTTCCCAGTGTTACCCGATCAAGGCCGGCATAATCCGTCTCTGTTTTTATGTCACTGTATCCGGTATCGGAAAAAATCTGCCGCACGGCTGCACCTTGGTCACAACCGTGCTCAAACATCAGCCAACCACCGTCAACCAGATGACGTTGTGCGTGTTGGCAAATATGCCGGATATCTGCCAGTCCGTTTTCCGCTGCTACCAGTGCTGAAGAGGGCTCAAAACGAACATCACCCTGTGACAGGTGGGGATCTTCAGCATCAATATATGGAGGATTGCTCACAATCATATCAAACGGTGCGCATTCGGTAAGCGCGTCAAACCAATGACTGAGCAAAAAACGAGCATTTTTGATGCCAAGCTGTGTCCCATTTTCGGACGCCAGCGAAACCGCTCCTTCCATGCGGTCAACGCCTGTGACCTGAATATGGGGACACTCACTGGCAATGGCAAGAGCAATTGCCCCGGTTCCTGTACCCAGATCAAGTACCGCCTTGGTATCTGGCGTGATTTTATCCAGTGCCAGTTCTACCAGCCGCTCGGTATCCGGTCGGGGGATCAGGGTGCTGCTTGCCACCTTGAGCGGTAAAGACCAAAACTCTCGTTCACCGGTAATATAGGCGACTGGTTCGCCGTTTTCACGGCGAATCAGGCACTTTTCCAGCTCAACTTCCTGCGCAGGCGTCAGTTCACGCTCGGGCCAGGTAAACAGGTAGCTGGATGGCTTATCAAGGATATGGCAAAGCAGTACTGAAGCATCCATCTTGGCAGATGGGGAGCCGGCAGTTTCCAGTCGGGAAACTGCCAGTGTTAACGCATTTTCAATGCTGATCATGATGCACTTTCGGCTAGTGCTGCCAGCTGGTCTGCCTGATGCTCATGGATAATCGGACTGATAAGGCATTCCAGATCACCCTCGATAACATCATCCAGCTTGTACACGGTCAGGTTGATGCGGTGATCGGACACTCGGCCCTGCGGGTAGTTGTAGGTACGGATTCGGTCAGAGCGGTCACCGGAACCAAGCAGGTTGCGGCGGGTATCCGCTTCCGCAGCGTGGCGCTTCTCTTCTTCTGCCTTGATTAAACGGGCAGCCAGTACAGACATCGCCTTGGCTTTGTTCTTGTGCTGTGAACGTTCGTCCTGACATTCCACCACCAGGCCGGTTGGCAGGTGGGTAATTCGGATTGCAGAGTCTGTGGTGTTAACGTGCTGACCACCGGCGCCGGATGAACGGAAGGTATCAATTTTCAGGTCTGACGGGTTGATATCCGGGATTTCTGCTTCCGGTACTTCAGGCAGAATGGCCACAGTACAGGCGGAAGTATGGATACGGCCCTGTGATTCGGTTGCCGGTACACGCTGTACGCGGTGACCGCCGGACTCAAACTTCAGGCGGCCGTAGGCACCTTCACCAGCAACACGAGCAATCACTTCTTTGTATCCACCATGCTCACCGACGTTGGCACTGACAATTTCAACGCGCCAACGCTGTGTTTCAGCAAAGCGGCTGTACATACGGAACAGGTCACCGGCAAAGATGGCCGCCTCGTCACCGCCCGCACCGGCACGGATTTCAAGGAAGCAGTTGCGGTCGTCGTTAGGATCTTTTGGCAGAAGCAGAACCTGGAGCTCCTGGGACAGGGTTTCTACCTGCTCTTGAGCCAGTTTCAGTTCTTCCTGCGCCATTTCAGCCAGTTCCGGATCATCTTCTTCTGCCATCTCACGGGCAGTTACCACGTCCTCTTCAGCCTGGCGGTAAGCACGGAAACACTTGGTGATCTCTTCCAACTGGGAGTATTCCTTGGAAAGGGTACGGAAGCGGTCCTGATCACTGATTACAGATGGATCACCCAGCAGGTGCTGAACTTCTTCATGGCGCTCACAAAGCGCCTCTAACTTGGCAAGAATTGATGGTTTCATGGTTGCTCTGTCGGCTTATTTAGACGTTTCAAGCCCAAGGCACTGACGCATTACAGCCAGTTTTTCCGGCTCGCCATTATGGGCAGCCTGCTGCATCGCCTGGGTCGGGGCGTGAATTAACCGGTTGGTCAGTCGGCGGCTCAACTCAGTGATAACCTGTTGTGGGTCAGCACCGCTTTCAAGTGACTGAAGGCTTCGGGCCAGCAATTCATCGCGGATTGTATCGGCATCCTGTCGATACTGTTTGATGCTGTCAACCGCTTCCAGAGAACGCAGCCAGCTCATGAAAGACGCACTTTCCTCGCTGACAATGGATTCCGCTTCAATCGCGGCCAGTTTTCTCTGTTCACGGTTTCGCTCAACAATGCCCTGCAGGTCATCGACCGTATACAAGTAAGCATCATTGAGTTCACCAACCTGCTCTTCAATATCGCGGGGAACCGCAATATCTACCAGCAGCATTGGCTGATAACGACGGGTTTTCAGCGCTGTTTCCACCATACCCTTTCCGATAATCGGCAAAGGCGCGGCGGTGGAACTGATCACAATATCGGCTTCATGGAGGTGCATTGGGATTTCTTCCAGGCCTATGGCCACTCCACCGAATTCCCCGGCCAGTGCCTGGGCACGCTCGCGGGTACGGTTTGCAACGATCAGTTTCTTACAGCCATGCTCATGAAGGTGACGGGCAACGAGCTCAATCGTTTCCCCTGCCCCCACAAGCAGCGTAGTAGCATCTGACAGAGATTCAAATATCTGCCTTGCCAGTGTGCAGGCTGCGAAGGCCACGGACACCGCATTGCCACCAATGTCGGTCTCGGTGCGCACTCGCTTTGCGACTGCAAAAGTTTTCTGGAACAGTTTCTCCATGGCGCCACCCAGAGCGCCGGCTTCATTGGCATCCCCGTATGACTGCTTTACCTGGCCGAGGATTTGGGGTTCTCCCAATACCAGAGAGTCCAGGCCACAGGCCACTCGCATTAAATGCTTTACGGATGCCTGCTCTTCGTGGAAGTAGAGGCTGGAGATTAACTGCTCGCTATCCAGTTGGTGAAATTGGGTCAACCAGTCGACTAATACGCCTGTTCCCGCATGCTTGAGGTCACAGTAGATCTCGGTACGGTTACAGGTCGAAAGGATCACACTGCTATTTACATCCGGCATCTGCCCAAGCTCATTGAGAGCGAGGCGCAGTTTCTCCGGAGAAAACGCAACTTTTTCCCTCAGGTCGACGGAAGCCGTTTTGTGATTGATTCCGAGAACAAGCAAGCTCATTAGATAAGGTTACCGCTGACACCATTTTAAGACTAAGGGGAGAATTCTACTTGATGGGCACCTTTAAAAAAAGATCGGTCTGCCCGCCAACCCCGCATAATAAGCGGAATATTCTGAAAAAAGCCGGCCCAGTGGCTGTAAAAACATGGCATTACCTTGAACAACTTTTGTCTTTCCCATTGCATTGGCCCTGCCGAACCCCGCTATAATGCTTCCATGATTTCCGGTACAGACTTTAACCGAATGTTAAAACGCCACCCTTTCCCGTATTTCAACCTGCGTCAGTGGATTCTGGCCATCATTGTGGCAACCGTTGTTACCGGCTGTGCAACCCCCACTCCACCACCTGCTACCGATTGGGATCTGCACCGGAATGCGCTGGAAGCCATCACTCATGTGAAAGCGAAAGGCAAAGTGGCATTTATCAGCCCACAGGAACGATTTTCTGCCAATTTTGTGTGGGAAGAAAACAATGGCGATATTTCCCTTCGCCTGACCAACTTCCTTGGTGCAACCCTCCTGACGATGAATATTGATGACCGGGGTGCACGGGTTATCGACAATGACGGCAATGAATACCGAGGCGAAAACGCTGACTTGCTGCTCGCCCGGTTGACCGGCTTTATGTTACCTGTCGCCGAGCTGCCAGACTGGCTTATTGGCCTGCCAAACCAGAACGAAGATTATGTCCTGGGCACAGACCACAGGCTGAAAAGCCTCAACTATGGCCGTTGGAACGTAGACTACAGCCGTTATGACGCAGCAAGCAAACCAGCACTGCCTTCCCAGATGACCCTGTCAGATGGCCAGCAGAGGGTAAAACTGGCGGTATCTGACTGGACAATTATCCGCTGATAATTAAAACACCGGGGCAACTCCGCTCGCCCCGGCATAATGAGATTTGCAGAATATGCTGACAACAGAGACCACACTCTGGCCCTCTCCGGCCAAACTTAACCTGTTCCTTTACATCAACGGTCGCCGTGAAGATGGCTACCACGAGCTGCAGACCCTATTCCAGATCCTCGATCATGGTGACACGCTCTCTGTTACGGCTAATGAATCCGGAAAAGTAAGTATTGAACCGGAAATGGCAGGTGTTGCGCAGGAAGACAACCTGATTTACAAAGCCGCTATAGCCCTGAAAAATGCCACCGGCTGTCCCTGTGGCGCGACCATTGGTATTGATAAAGTCCTTCCAATGGGTGGCGGCATTGGCGGCGGTTCATCCAACGCAGCGACCGTTCTGGTTGCCCTGAATGCCTTATGGGAAACCGGGCTGACAGAAGATCAACTCGCTGATATCGGAGTAAAGCTTGGTGCTGATGTACCTGTGTTTATCCGCGGCACAGCAGCCTTCGCTGAAGGTGTTGGAGAGAAACTGCAACAGCTTGATCTTGAAGAAAAATGGTATTTGGTAGCCAAACCGGATGCTCACATCTCCACCGCCCATATTTTTGGTCACAAAGACCTGACAAGGGATACACCTAAACACTCACTTGATGTGTTACTGAGCAAGAATTACGAAAACGATTGCGAAAAGGTAGTAAGAAGGTTGTATCCCGAGGTTGATAAGGCACTTTCGTGGCTGTTAGAATACGCGCCGTCAAGGTTGACTGGGACCGGTGCATGTGTGTTCGCGGAGTTCGATACACAGCAGCAAGCCCAGAAAATCCGCGACATTTTACCCAACTGGCTCGAAGGTTTTGTTGCAAAAGGAGTCAAACGCTCTCCGCTGCTGGACGCGCTGGATGCACTAAACTAAGAGTTAGTTAACTATAACTGGATGCAACCCTGAGGTTTTCCCGTGCCTGATATGAAGCTGTTTGCTGGTAACGCAACGCCGGTTCTTGCCCAACGTATTGCTAATCGTCTTTACATGTCTTTGGGCGACGCTACAGTCAATCGTTTTTCTGATGGTGAAGTAAACGTTCAGATTAACGAAAACGTTCGTGGTAGTGATGTTTTCGTTGTTCAATCCACCTGTGCTCCAACTAATGACAATCTGATGGAACTGGTGGTAATGATTGACGCCCTCCGCCGTGCTTCTGCAGGTCGTATTACCGCCGTTATCCCTTACTTCGGCTACGCCCGCCAGGACCGCCGAGTCCGTTCAGCCCGTGTGCCAATCACTGCTAAAGTTGTTGCTGATTTCCTGTCTAACGTTGGTGTAGACCGCGTTTTGACTGTTGACCTGCACGCTGAACAGATCCAAGGCTTCTTCGATGTCCCAGTAGACAACATCTTTGGTACCCCTGTTCTGCTGGAAGATATGCTGGCCCGTGGTCTTGAAGATCCAGTTGTTGTTTCTCCGGATATCGGTGGCGTTGTACGTGCCCGTGCAACTGCCAAACTGCTGGATGACACTGACATCGCCATCATCGACAAGCGCCGTCCTCGCGCCAACGTTTCCCAGGTAATGCACCTGATCGGTGACGTAGAAGGCCGTGACTGTGTAATCGTTGACGACATGATCGACACCGGTGGCACACTGTGTAAAGCCGCTGAAGCTCTGAAAGCACGTGGTGCCAAGCGCGTATACGCTTACGCAACTCACGCTGTATTCTCTGGCGATGCTGCGAAAAATATCCAAGAGTCTGTTATCGATGAAGTGATCGTTACTGACTCTATCCCGCTGAAACCTGAAATGCAGGCAACCGGCAAAGTAAGCCAACTGACCCTGTCAGGAATGCTGGCTGAAGCTATCCGCCGCATCAGCAACGAAGAATCAATCTCTGCAATGTTCAACTAATTCGTTAGACATTCAGTTATTCGCTTCACCAACGCCCCGCTCATGCGGGGCGTTGTTTTTCGAAAATCCTGCCTAGGAAGTTCCCATGCCATGTTGACGGTTGGGTAAAATTTGGCGGGAATCCTGTGATGGTGCTAGCATACGCGCTTTGAAAATTGATAGCATACGCGCTCTGTAACGACAGCATACGCACGCCGAAATTTATCGGACAGACGTTAAATGGAGCAAACAAAGCTGCAGGGTTTTGTTTATCAGCGTAAAAATGCTTGTGCGCTAAAACGTCGAGAAGCAACGTGACTAACAACATTCGATTGATCGTTGGCCTGGCTAACCCTGGCCCGGAATACGCAAAAACCCGCCACAATGCGGGAGCCTGGGTCGTCGAAGAGCTGGCCCGCCGCCACAATATCTCGCTAAGGGAAGACAGCAAATATTTTGGCTTTACCGGTCGCCTTACCATTGGTGGTCAGGATGTCCGGCTGCTTATTCCAACAACATTTATGAACCTTTCCGGTAAAGCGGTGGCAGCCCTTGCCCGTTTCTACCAGATTGCCCCGGAGGAAATCCTGGTCGCTCATGATGAGCTCGACCTGCCCCCGGGCGTTGCCCGCTTCAAAAAAGGCGGTGGTCACGGCGGTCATAATGGCCTGCGTGACATTATTGCCAAGATGGGCAACAACAAGGAGTTTTATCGCCTTCGGGTTGGCATAGGCCACCCAGGAAGCAAAGAAAAGGTCGCCGGATTCGTGCTGACCAAAGCACCTGCTGCAGAGCAGGCTAATATTGATGGTGCCGTGGATGAAGCCGTGAGATGTCTCGACATCCTGTTCACCGACGGACTGGCGAAAGCACAAAATCGCCTGCACACCTACAAAGCAGACTAGTTCAACCATAGGGGTTTCCAACACATGGGTTTTAAATGCGGTATCGTTGGCCTGCCCAACGTCGGTAAATCAACGTTGTTTAACGCGCTGACCAAAGCGGGCATTGAAGCTGCGAACTTCCCTTTCTGTACCATTGAGCCAAACACTGGTGTTGTTCCTGTGCCAGACCTGCGTCTTGATGCTCTGTCAGAAATCGTTAAGCCGCAACGCGTCCTGCCTACCACTATGGAATTCGTAGACATCGCCGGCCTGGTTGCCGGTGCATCTAAAGGTGAAGGCCTGGGTAACAAGTTCCTGGCAAACATCCGTGAAACCGACGCCATTGGCCACGTTGTCCGTTGTTTCGAAAACGACAACATCATCCACGTCGCAGGCAAAGTTGATCCAGCAGATGACATCGAAGTTATCAACACTGAGCTGGCACTTGCTGACCTGGATACCTGTGAGCGTGCCATTCAGCGCCAGGCAAAGCGAGCTAAAGGCGGCGACAAAGACGCTAAGTTCGAAATCGAAGTACTGGAAAAACTGCTTCCACACCTGGAAGAAGGCAACATGCTGCGCGCTGTTGAGCTGACAAAAGAAGAAAAAGCAGCGGTTTCTTACCTGAACTTCCTGACCATGAAGCCAACCATGTACATCGCTAACGTTAACGATGACGGCTTCGAAAATAACCCATACCTGGATCGCGTACGCGAAATCGCCGAAGCAGAGGGTGCTTCTGTCGTTGCCGTGTGTGCCGAGATCGAAGGTGAAATTGCAGAACTGGATGCTGAAGAAGCTGAAGTGTTCCTGGAAGAAATGGGTCTGGACGAACCTGGCCTGAACCGTGTTATCCGTGCAGGTTACGAGCTGCTGGAGCTTCAAACTTACTTTACCGCTGGTGTGAAGGAAGTACGTGCATGGACAGTTAACGTAGGTTCAACTGCGCCACAGGCTGCAGGTAAGATCCACACTGACTTCGAAAAAGGTTTCATCCGCGCTGAAGTTATCGGCTACGAAGATTTCATCAACTTCAAAGGTGAAGCGGGTGCAAAAGATGCCGGTAAATGGCGTCTGGAAGGTAAAGAATATATCGTTAAAGACGGCGACGTTATTCACTTCCGCTTCAACGTATAAAAATCGGTACTTTTATCGACAAAGCCGGTGCCAGCGCACCGGCTTTTTTGTCCCTCAGCATAAATTCCTCCACCTGAAATCCTTTTTCACCTCCTTGCCACCTCGGGTTTGCCAGCCTTCCACATAAAAACATGCTCTTTAGCCTGATTAGACAAACATCAGTTTTTGCCTCATTCGACACCCGTTCGCGCACTTTCGCAGCAAACGGAAAAAATCCGCGATTTTTGCAAAAAAAACCGTTGACGGCATGGTGCCATATCAGCATAATTCGCTCCGCACCGACGGGGAGGCAACTTCTCAGAGGGAAAGCAAATGGCTACGTAGCTCAGCTGGTTAGAGCACATCACTCATAATGATGGGGTCCCCTGTTCAAATCAGGGCGTAGCCACCAAGAATGCGGCGGTGGCGGAATTGGTAGACGCGCTAGCTTCAGGTGTTAGTGTCCTAACGGACGTGAGGGTTCAAGTCCCTCCCCCCGCACCAATTCATGGGCAGCTTTCTCTTCAGGTGATGTGAGCGGACACATTAAAACTGCAACAATCTGGTAATGCGGCGGTGGCGGAATTGGTAGACGCGCTAGCTTCAGGTGTTAGTGTCTTAACGGACGTGAGGGTTCAAGTCCCTCCCCCCGCACCAAACACCAGATTGACAACAAGGTTCTCGTTCCTTAAAAACGAATGCTTATCCAGCAAACTGCGGCGGTGGCGGAATTGGTAGACGCGCTAGCTTCAGGTGTTAGTGTCCTAACGGACGTGAGGGTTCAAGTCCCTCCCCCCGCACCAAGCTGCTGGTTAAGAAAAAAAGGTTTTTCGTTATCCTTAAAAACGACGCTGTTCTCGGTATGCGGCGGTGGCGGAATTGGTAGACGCGCTAGCTTCAGGTGTTAGTGTCCTAACGGACGTGAGGGTTCAAGTCCCTCCCCCCGCACCAAACTACTGGGGTATCGCCAAGCGGTAAGGCAGCGGGTTTTGATCCCGCCATTCCCAGGTTCGAATCCTGGTACCCCAGCCACTTTCTTCTGATGTGCTGATTCCTTAGCATGACAGAAACACGATGGCTACGTAGCTCAGCTGGTTAGAGCACATCACTCATAATGATGGGGTCCCCTGTTCAAATCAGGGCGTAGCCACCATATCAAAGACTTGATTTGGTGCTTTGATAGGTTACACGGTAACCACACAATTTGACGATGCGGCGGTGGCGGAATTGGTAGACGCGCTAGCTTCAGGTGTTAGTGTCCTAACGGACGTGAGGGTTCAAGTCCCTCCCCCCGCACCACCTCTTTTGAGGCAAACGACAAAGCTCACTTTTCAGTGGGCTTTTTACGTTTCTGGGGAACAGCCATGAACACCTTTTGTTCCCCTATCAAAAAAAAGAGTCCCTCCCTATCAAAACAAGACATGCTTCCAATTAGCCTCCCTGAACGACGGTTGCTATAGTCGGTTAAGGATTTGCCTCTGCTAAAGGAAGAAACGTTGTCAGCTAACCTCTCCAACCCGGTAACACTCCAAATCTATTCAAATCTGCCGGAAGGGTTCTATATTCCTATGCCTCCCTCTCAGCCGACCTCTCCTGCACTTGTCGAACTGAACACACCGCTGCTGGAAAGTTATGGCGTGAGCGAAGCGTGGTTTCACTCCGAAGACGGCATCGGCTTTCTTTCCGGGAATCACGAATACCAAGGAGCATCCCCTCTGGCGATGGCATATTCTGGCCACCAGTTTGGGCACTGGGCTCCAGTACTGGGTGATGGCCGGGCACATATGCTGGGGCAACTGGCGACAGCCGATGGCCGTTTTGTTGATATTCAGCTGAAAGGCTCCGGCCGCACTCCGTTTTCACGCGGCGGTGACGGCAAGGCAACCTTGGGTGCCGTGATCCGGGAATACCTCATCAGTGAAGCAATGGCAGGCCTGGGTATCCCGACAACCCGAACACTGGCTTTGCTGACAACGGGTGAGCAGATAATCCGTGATTTCCGCCATGTTCCCGGCGCCATCCAGGTACGGACTGCCACCAGCCACCTCCGTGTCGGCTCTTTTCAGTACGCGCATTCCCGGCTCGGGAAAGACGGCGTCCAGGCACTGGCTGATTTTGCAATTGAACACCATTTCCCTGCATTGAAAGACCGAAATGACCGCTACGCTGCATTTCTGCATGAGGTGGGACAGCGACAGGCATCACTTATCGTAAAGTGGATGCTGAGCGGCTTTATCCATGGCGTGATGAATACGGATAACATGTCCATTGTCGGTGAGAGCATTGACTTTGGTCCCTGTGCCTTTATGGATGAATTCAAATCCGGCAAGGTGTTCAGTTCCATCGATGCGGCCGGGCGTTACGCATGGAACCAACAGGCCGCCGTTGGCTACTGGAACCTGCAGCGTCTGGCAGAAACACTGCTGGAGCTGATTGATGAAGACAGCCAGAATGCCGTCGCCATAGCGCAAGAACAGGTCGATGCCTATATTCCCCGCTTCCAGCATGCTTTCCGGAGCGGGCTGAAAGCAAAACTCGGTATCGTGGATGAAACACCAGAAACAGATGACTTCCTTGATTCAGTACTGCCATTGCTGGAAGCGGAAGAAATCGACTTCACCCTGTTTTTTGACCTGTTGACGGAAGTGGCATCAGGTGAAATCGGGAACAAGTCAGAAGAAGAATGGCTTTCACTGTTTACCCAAACCGGGGCTGGCCCCAACTGGCTGGCAAAATGGCAATCCCTTCGCAGCAAAAGTTCATCTGCTATTGCCGCAATGCGCAAAGCCAACCCCAAGCTCATCGCCCGCAACCACCAGGTTGAACAGGCAATCAGTGAGGCCATGGAGAAAGACGACCTAACACTTTTCCGCAGGCTTGCCGAAGCCCTTCGCAACCCTTATGCAGTCAGTGAACAGAACCGGGATTTATTAGTCCCCCCTCAACCGAAAGAGCGGGTACTGAGAACTTTTTGCGGAACGTGACCGGGATGGGGCTTACAGCCCCATCGCATATTTAAGTACCTGCTTTTTCAACAGGCTGCTGTTTTCCGCCACCTTGAGGCCGACATTTCGTAATACATTCAATGGTGCCAGGGAGTTGCTGAACGTCTTGTAGAACACATCCATACCACCTTGCATTAAGAGGTTGTCGGGACGTCGGCGCAATTCATACCGTTTGGCAGCGCCATCAACGTCTTTTATACCCTCACCTGAAAGCACATCCACCAACACTGCCACATCCTTGAAGCCAAGGTTCACCCCCTGACCGGCCAGGGGATTGATGGTATGGGCAGCATCACCAACGATAATGACGCCATCATTGCTGTATTGCTGGGCGTGGCGGCGAACCAGAGGGAAACTGCCTTTCCCGGTTACCCTGAACGGCCCCATCTCATGGGGAAAATGGGCGTCAATTTCAGCTTCCAGTTGGGTATTGGACATGGCCGAGAGCTGACGGATACGTGCCGGGCTGTCATACCACACCAGTGATCCATGGTACCCGTGCAGCGGCAGGAAGGAGCGAGGGCCGTCGGGGGTAAACCATTGCCAGGTAATGTCCTGCTGGGGATATTCGGTATCAATGTTGATGAGCATACAGTGCTGGCGGTAATCCCAGGCAGTGAGGCCGATACCGGCATAATCACGCACCCGTGAGTTGGCACCGTCTGCCCCAATGAGCAGCGGCGACGCCAGTACCTTTCCGTCGGCAAGGTGTACGCGGTGGGTGCTCCCTTCTTTACCAAAATGGTCTATCACCGCGGGGGCAAACACCTTCAGCGTGGCCTGGCTGTTAAACTGCTGCCAGATGCCAAGTTGGATCAGGCGGTTTTCGATGATGTAACCAAGTTCATCCTTACCCAGCTCATCACAGGAGAAACGCAGGCGACAATCCGGGTTGTCCCAGGTTTCAAGGCGGCGGTAAGGGCAAACTCGTGTCTCCCGAATGGTTTCCCATGCTCCCAGATCGTCGAGAAGGTTAATGGATGCCGGTGAAATGGCGGAGACGCGGAGATCCATAGGATCTTCTGCATCATAAGCCTTTGGGGTTTCACGTTCTACAAGTGCCACTTCCCGCCCCTGACGGGCAAGGCCAAGGGCAACAGCGGCACCGACCATGCCACCGCCAACCACTATTGCGTCAAACTGTTCCATCATCATATCTCTCTGAAGTACCGACTCATTCTACCGCCCGGAACAGAGAAATCGACCCGGATTTAGCGCATAATCCGGCTGTCGACACAAAAACCCTACCTCAAGCACGGCTGTAATTCGCTGGCATGGACAAATCGAAAGCAGTAAAATACGCGGCTTGCTGATCAGTAAGGCCGTATAATCCGCATTTGTATGCAAATATTCACGCGCCAACTGGTCATTGCGAAAGCATTGTCGTACCAAAAATCACATATGGGCACCAAGTTACATGGCTAAGAAACTGCTTATCAAAACCTGGGGCTGCCAGATGAACGAATACGATTCATCCAAGATGGCAGACCTGCTCAACGCCAATGGTGGTTATGAGCTCACCGAAGAACCGGAAGAAGCGGATGTCCTTCTGCTGAACACCTGTTCCATCCGTGAAAAAGCACAGGAAAAAGTGTTTCACCAGCTTGGTCGCTGGAAGACGCTGAAAGACAAAAAGCCTGATCTGGTTATCGGTGTTGGCGGCTGCGTAGCCTCTCAGGAAGGCGACCACATTCGTGAACGTGCGCCATATGTGGACGTGATCTTTGGTCCGCAAACCCTGCACCGCCTGCCGGAAATGATCGCCAAGTCACGCGATGATGAAATGCCGGTGATGGACATCTCTTTCCCTGAGATTGAGAAATTCGACCGTCTGCCTGAGCCTCGCGCTGAAGGCCCGACTGCCTACGTATCCATTATGGAAGGCTGCTCAAAGTACTGCACTTACTGCGTGGTTCCTTACACCCGCGGTGAGGAAGTCAGCCGTCCGCTGGATGACGTACTGTTTGAAATTGCACAGTTGGCTGACCAGGGCGTGCGTGAAGTTAACCTGCTGGGCCAGAACGTAAATGCTTACCGTGGCGAAACCCACGACGGCGAAATCTGCTCATTCGCAGAACTGCTGCGTTACGTGGCGGCTATCGACGGCATCGACCGTATCCGCTACACCACCAGCCACCCAATCGAATTTACTGACGACATCATTGAAGTCTACAAGGACACCCCTGAACTGGTGAGCTTCCTGCACCTGCCGGTGCAGAGCGGTTCAGACCGCGTCCTGACCATGATGAAGCGCCCGCATACCGCGATCGAGTACAAGTCCAAGATCCGCAAACTGCGTGCCGCCCGTCCGGATATTCATATCAGCTCCGACTTCATCGTAGGTTTCCCAGGTGAAACCGAGGAAGACTTCGAAGCAACCATGAAACTGATCCGCGATATCGACTTCGATATGAGCTTCAGCTTTATCTTCTCTCCACGTCCTGGCACACCTGCTGCAGACATGCCGGATGAAACACCGGAAGAAGAGAAGAAAGAACGCCTGTACAAGCTTCAGCAACAGATCAATACTCAGGCTCAACGCTACTCTCGCCAGATGCATGGCACCGTTCAGCGCGTACTGGTTGAAGGCCCATCCAAGAAAAACCTGATGGAGCTTCGTGGCCGTACTGAAAACAACCGCGTTGTGAACTTCGAAGGTTCACCTGAACTGATTGGCCAGTTTGTTGACGTAGAAATCGTTGAAGCGTTGCCAAACTCCCTGCGAGGCGTCATTGTACGTACAGAGAGTGAAATGGAACTGCGCATTGCCGTGTCTCCTTCAGAGTTGATGGCGAAAACACGCAAAGAAGATGAACTTGGCGTTAGCGTATATACTCCGTAAGAGACGTAACTCAAAATTGCTTAGCGGTGCCCACAGTGGGCACCGTGAGTAAGTGAGGATTGAATTGAACAAAATCACCACGCTTGAACTGGATCTCGAACCCGCAGATAACTTCCGCCTGTCCAACCTATGTGGCCCATTTGATGACAACGTCAAACAACTTGAACGCCGCCTGGGTGTAGAAATCAACTACCGTGGCAACCACTTTACCGTGGTAGGACAACCACATACGGCAGAAGCTGCCCTTTCTATTCTTACCGCTCTTTATGTTGAAACCGCCCCGGTGCGCGGCAAGATGCAAGACATCGAACCGGAAATGATCCACCTGGCGATCAAAGAATCCGGCGTGCTGGAGCAGACGACCGAGTCGTCCATCCCGTACGGTAAGGAAATCAACATCAAGACCAAGAAAGGGGTGATCAAACCACGTACCCCGAACCAGGCACAGTACATCGCCAACATGGTGACACACGACATCACCTTTGGTGTCGGCCCGGCTGGTACAGGTAAGACTTACCTTGCCGTTGCTGCCGCTGTCGATGCTCTGGAACGTCAGGAAATCCGTCGTATCCTGCTGACCCGCCCAGCGGTGGAAGCGGGTGAAAAACTGGGTTTCCTGCCAGGTGATCTGTCACAGAAAGTGGATCCGTACCTTCGACCGCTTTACGATGCCCTGTTCGAGATGCTCGGTTTTGAGCGTGTTGAAAAGCTGATTGAGCGCAACGTGATTGAAGTGGCTCCGCTGGCTTACATGCGTGGCCGTACCCTTAACGACGCCTTTATCATCCTCGACGAAAGCCAGAACACCACGGTGGAGCAAATGAAAATGTTCCTGACCCGTATCGGCTTTAATTCCCGCGCAGTGATTACCGGTGACGTGACGCAGATTGACCTGCCACGCAACACCAAATCCGGCCTGCGCCATGCCATTGAAGTACTGGCAGACGTTGAGGAAATCAGCTTTAACTTCTTCCAGGCCAATGACGTTGTACGCCACCCAGTGGTTGCACGTATCATCCAGGCCTATGAAGTGTGGGAAACCGAGGATGCCCGCGACCGCCGTGAAGCGCAACAGCGCCGCCAGCAGGAACAACTGGCAGCCAGGGCGGCAATCTCTGACCCACAAGAACAGGAATCCTGATGGAATACATCATCGATCTGCAGCTGGCCTGTGAAAATGAAGCCGGCCTGCCGGATGCAGAGCAGCTGCAAAACTGGTTCGAAGCTGCAGTCAAGCCTTACCGTGAGAGTGCGGAAGTCACAATCCGTATTGTAGACGAAGAAGAGAGCCAGTCCCTTAACCGCGACTACCGTGGAAAAGACAAGCCAACTAACGTTTTGTCATTCCCGTTTGAAGCCCCACCGGGTGTAGAACTGGATCTGCTGGGCGACCTTGTTATCTGCCGTCAGGTGGTTGAACGGGAAGCAGATGAGCAGAAAAAACCTGTTTTTGCCCACTGGGCTCACATGGTCGTGCACGGCAGCTTGCATTTGCTGGGTTACGACCATATTGAAGACGATGAAGCAGAAGAGATGGAAGCCCTTGAGGTGGAAATCATGGAAGGTATGGGTTTTGAGAACCCCTACGCTGCTGACTTTGCTTAATTAAAACCCATTCAAATAATTGCATTGGGCATTATTGACTGGTACAAGATTTATCCCTAACTACGTTGAGTAAAAAACACTGATGAGTGACGACAATTCGCAAAGTACTGAAGGTCCGAGTCGGAAGGGCTTTTTCGGCCGAATCGGACAGCTGTTCCAGGGCGAGCCAAAGGATCGCCAGGCACTGGTAGACGTTTTCCAGAGCTCTGAAGAAAACGAATTGATTGACCATGAAACACGCGACATGCTCGAAGGCGTGATTCAAATTGCTGAGATGCGGGTACGTGACATCATGATCCCTCGCTCCCAAATGGTTACCATCGAGCGCTGCCAGCCACTGGAAGAGATTGTTGACATCCTGGTCGATGCCCAACACTCCCGCTACCCTGTCATCAGCGATGACAAGGACCACGTTGAAGGTATTTTGTTGGCTAAGGACCTGCTTCGCTACCTGCGTTCAGACTCCGAGCCTTTCAGCTTTGAAAAAGTCATTCGCCCTGCAGTGGTGGTGCCTGAAAGCAAACGGGTTGACCGCTTGCTTAAAGAATTCCAGGAAGAGCGTTACCATATGGCTATCGTTGTCGACGAGTTCGGCGGTGTTTCCGGCCTGGTAACCATTGAAGATATCCTGGAAGAAATCGTTGGCGAAATCGAAGACGAATACGATGAAGACAACGAACAGGACTTCCGCCAGCTCAGCAAACACACCTACTCGGTGAAAGCGCTGACCACTGTCGAAGATTTCAACGAAAAATTCGGCACAAACTTCAGCGATGAAGAAGTAGACACCATCGGCGGTATTGTGATGACCGGCTTCGGCCATCTTCCGGCCCGTGGTGAAGAAGTAGACATCGAAAGTGTCCACTTCAAGGTTACCGCGGCAGACAGCCGCCGGGTGATCCAGCTACAGGTAACTGTTCCGGATAAAACGATACAGGAAACGGCGTAATACCCTGATGCCAAAAGCAGTATTCGATACCTTAAAGCGGCCCTTAGTGGCCGCTTTTGTTGGCGCGCTATCCACATTCGGATTTGCCCCTTACAAGTTGTGGCCAGCCACACTGGTTTCAGTGTGTGTCCTCTTTGTGTTGCTTCACCGGCAAAGCTGGAAAAAAGCGGCATGGATTGGTTTGGCCTGGGGACTGGGGCAATTTGGCTCCGGGATCTGGTGGGTCCATGTCAGCATAGACAATTTCGGCGGGCTGCCAAAACCGGCCAGCGTAGGCCTGATGTGCCTGCTGGTAGGTTACCTGGCTCTGTTCCCTGCACTGTTCAGCGGGCTGCTGAACCTGTCATCCCGTATTACTCCGGCTGTACGATACCTGCTTTTGGCTCCGGCCCTGTGGCTTGCCATAGACTGGCTGCGCGGATGGCTGTTTACCGGCTTCCCGTGGCTCTGGATTGGCTACAGCCAGACAGAAGGCCCACTAGCCCCTCTTGCCCCGATACTTGGCGTAGAAGGCATTACACTGGCTCTCACAATGGTTGCCGGGGCAGTGACCCTGCTTCTTCTCCAACGTAAGTGGTGGGCGCTGGCCGTCCCGCTTGTTATCGGCGGCGCAACTTACTGGGCCGGGCAGCAAACTTGGGTGACACCGCAGAATGACCTGCGAACCAGTGTAGCCCTGATCCAGGGAAATATCCCACAGGCGGTAAAGTGGCTGCCCAGCCAACGCTGGCCTACCCTGATGAAATACTTCGATCTCACCCGCCAAAACTGGGATGCAGACATCATTGTGTGGCCCGAAGCTGCTGTACCAGCGCTGGAGCGTGAAATCCCAACGTTCCTGTCAAACCTGGACAATGCTGCCCGTCGCAATAACACGGCGCTGATTACCGGCATCCTTGACCAGAATGACAAGGGACAGTTTTTCAACAATGTGATGGTACTGGGTGACAACGGGGCCAAAGACTACACCTACCCTGGCGCAGTGGTTTACAGTAAGCACCACTTACTGCCATTCGGAGAGTTCGTACCATTTGAAGATCTGTTGCGGCCGTTAGCCCCTATCTTCAACCTTCCAATGTCGTCATTCTCACGAGGGAAGTTCGAACAGCCCAACCTAGACGCCAAGGGGCATAAGTTAAGCACAGCGCTTTGCTACGAAATCGCCTTCAGTGATCAGGTTCGCAAGAATACCCACAAGGACACGGATTTTATCCTGACGCTTTCGAATGATTCCTGGTTCGGCCGTTCAATTGGCCCGATACAGCACCTGGAAATCGCCCAGATGCGGGCACTCGAGCTTGGCAAACCGGTTATCCGGGCGACCAATAATGGCGTTACTGCCGTGATCGGCAGCAATGGCCGGATTCAGGCTTCCATCCCGCAGTTTGAGACTGCTGTATTGAGAACGGATGTCGTGCCAACACGCGGCCTGACGCCGTACGCGCGTTTTGGCAGCCTGCCGTTGTATATCTTCAGCGGGTTCGCACTGCTGCTGAGCCTGATAGCCGCCTGTTTCCGCCGACAGCCGCAAAGTAAAGCGGCTGCGGAGCAGCAATAACGCAAAAACGGCACTCCAGGGTGCCGTTACTTTACCTATCTATATTTTTTTGGCAGGAACCTTATCCGCCAGAAACCTATCAAGGGTCCAGCGGTTTCCTGCCAAACTGGGTACCGCCACATTTTACGCACGGCTCAACAATACCTACATGATTGTGCTCAACCCGGTTTCCGCATTGCTCACAAATCAGTGTACCCAGCCCGACAACCTCCCCGGCCTGATATACACCGTGGTGATGGATATCTTCCAGCACCTCACGCCACTCCAACTGGGTACGGTCCGTAATTTCCGCTAACTGCTGCCATAAACTGTCAGCAATCAGGTCCTTAAAGGCGCCGGAAACCACTTCATCCCCATCCTTCGCTGTTTGGTATCCTTCACCAAACGTCTGAACATCCCTTTTAAAATAGGCTTCGATTAAAGCCAGTTCGTCCTTGGTCATGTCACTCGCGGCATTCAGGTATTTTTCTGAAAGCTCTACCCAACGCTGAAGTTCTTCAGGGCTGTTTTTGAGTGCTTCAGAAATCCTGTCGACAATGACCTGATACTCGCGTTTTTGACCAGACATACACCACCTCTGCTTTAAGCTATTGTTGACGGTTGTCCCTTTCGTTATTCTATGCCGATTATCACAAAACAATTTCCATCTATCTCACAATTTCCCGGATGTCATCAATGCAAGAACAATACCGCCCACAGGACATTGAACAGAAAGTTCAAAAGCACTGGCGCGACCAGGGCACCTTTAACGTAAGTGAAGACGAAAACAAGGAAAAGTTCTACTGCCTGTCAATGTTCCCTTACCCAAGTGGCCGCCTGCATATGGGCCACGTGCGCAACTACACCATCGGTGATGTCATCAGCCGATTCCAGCGCCTGCAAGGTAAAAACGTTCTGCAGCCAATTGGTTGGGATGCATTCGGCCTGCCTGCAGAAGGCGCTGCAATCAAGAATAAGACAGCGCCTGCCAAGTGGACATACGAAAACATCGAATACATGAAGGGCCAGTTGCAAATGCTGGGCCTCGGTTACGACTGGGATCGTGAAATCGCCACCTGTACCCCTGAATATTACCGCTGGGAGCAGGAGTTCTTCACCAAGCTGTACAACAAAGGCCTGGTATACAAGAAGACATCTTCCGTTAACTGGTGTCCGAACGACCAGACCGTACTGGCTAACGAGCAGGTTCACGAAGGCTGCTGCTGGCGTTGTGACACCCCGGTTGAGCAAAAAGAGATCCCACAGTGGTTCATTAGGATCACTGAGTATGCTGATGAGCTGCTGAGCGACATCGACAATCTGGAAGGCTGGCCTGAAATGGTTAAGACCATGCAGCGCAACTGGATCGGCCGTTCAGAAGGTGTTGAGCTCTCTTTCGACGTAGAAAACGGCGAGAAGCTGACTGTTTACACCACTCGCCCAGACACCCTGATGGGCGTCACTTATGTGGGTATTGCAGCCGGTCACCCTCTGGCGACCCAGGCAGCAGAAAACAATCCTGAGCTGGCTGAGTTCATTCAGGAATGCCGTAATACCAAGGTTGCCGAAGCTGAACTGGCTACCATGGAAAAGAAAGGTATGGCTACCGGCCTCTATGTAACCCATCCACTTAACGGCCGCAAAGTACCTGTTTGGGTCGCTAACTTCGTACTGATGGATTACGGTACAGGTGCAGTTATGGCTGTTCCTGCACACGACCAGCGCGACTACGAGTTTGCTACCAAGTACGGCCTGGACATCGTACCGGTTATCAAGCCTGCTGACGGCAGCGAGCTGGATATTTCAGAAGTGGCATACACCGAAAAAGGCGTACTGTTCGATTCCGGTGAGTTTGACGGCCTGGCGTTCCAGGACGCGTTCAACGCTATCGCTGCCAAGCTGGAAGAAGAAGGTAAGGGCCACAAGACGGTTAACTTCCGTCTGCGTGACTGGGGCGTATCACGACAGCGTTACTGGGGCGCACCAATCCCAATGCTGACCACTGAAGACGGCGAAGTAGTACCTGTGCCTGCTGACCAACTGCCGGTTATCCTGCCGGAAGATGTGGTAATGGATGGCGTACAGAGCCCAATCAAGAGCGACAAGAGCTGGGCTGAGACCGAATTCAACGGCCGCCCTGCACTGCGTGAAACCGACACTTTCGATACCTTTATGGAATCAAGCTGGTACTACGCACGTTACTGCTCACCAAAAGCCAACGAAATGCTGGACAGCGATGCTGCAAACTACTGGCTGCCTGTAGACCAGTACATCGGCGGTATCGAACACGCTTGTATGCACCTGTTGTACTCACGCTTCTTCCACAAACTGCTGCGTGACGAAGGCATGGTTCAGAGTGACGAGCCGTTCAAGCGCCTGCTGTGCCAGGGCATGGTTCTGGCAGATGCGTTCTACTACCTGGACGAAAGCAACGTACGCCAGTGGGTGTCTCCAACTGACGTAACTGTTGAGCGTGACGACAAAGGCCGTATTACCAAGGCTGTCGATAACGAAGGTCATGAAGTGGTTCACGCAGGCATGACCAAGATGTCGAAGTCCAAGAACAACGGTATCGACCCTCAGCTGATGGTTGAAAAATACGGTGCTGACACCGTCCGCCTGTTCATGATGTTCGCGTCACCTGCTGACATGACCCTGGAATGGCAGGAGTCTGGCGTAGAAGGTGCCAACCGCTTCCTGAAGCGTGTATGGCGCATGGTATTCGAGCACGTGGCAAAAGGTGCAACTGAAGCCCTGGACGCTGCAACATTGAACGGTGACCAGAAAGCACTGCGCCGCGAAGTCCACAAGACTATCGCCAAGGTGACTGATGATATTGGCCGCCGCCAGACCTTCAACACCGCGATCGCTGCGATCATGGAGCTGATGAACCGTCTGCAAAAAGCGTCTCAGGAAACCGCCCAGGATCGCGCGATCATGGACGAAGCCCTGAAAGCGGTAGTTCGTATGCTGGCCCCTATCACCCCACACGTCAGCTTTGAAATGTGGGAAGCGCTGGGTGAAAGCGATATCGACAGTGCAGTATGGCCTGTAGCCGACAACGCCGCCATGGTTGAAGATGAAAAGCTCATCGTGGTTCAGGTAAACGGTAAACTGCGTGCCAAGCTGACTGTGGCTGCTGATGCAACCCAAGAGCAGGTAGAAGCAGTAGCAATGCAGGACGAAAACATTGCTAAAAACATCGATGGCAAGACAGTTCGCAAGGTTATCTACGTACCGGGCAAACTGCTTAACATCGTTGCCAACTAATCATCAGGAGCAGTGGTGAAAGCAATCAAACTGATGCTGAGATCCCTGCTGGTAGCGGTGGCCGTTCTGGCCACCGCCTCTTGCGGTTTCCAGTTGCGTGGCAGCTACAACCTGCCGGATGAAATTCAAAACCTCTCTCTCACCAGTTTCGACCAATACAGCCAGCTCACCCGCAAAATGTACGAAGTCCTGCGTCTGCATGACATCAAAATCGTACCGCCGGGATCGACTGTGGCAAATCTCAACCTGACCGGTGAAAGCTGGGGTGAACGTACCCTCTCGCTGTACCAGAACAGTCGTGTGGCTGAACAGGAATTCAACTATGTTGCCAGCTACCGGGTTACCATCCCGGAAAAAGGCAGCTACACCTTCAGAGCGACAGTAAGCCGCAATTTCCTCGATAACCCCCTGACCGCGCTGGCAAAGTCGGTTGAGCAGGAGATGTTGGTGGAAGAAATGCGCAACGAGGCTGCCCAGCAAATAGTGCGACAGCTTGCCCGTCTGAATGCCGATATTGAAGACTTTGAAGCCAACAAAGCGGCAGAAGAAGCACTGAAAGAGCAGCCGGTTACTGACGGTTCGCCTAAGATCGAAGTTAAAACCCGTACCCCGGATGCCAAAAAGGCAACGGATGCCCAAGGCGACAACAAAGAGACGCCATGAGAATCTATCCGGAACAGCTTTCCCAGAGCCTCGAAAAGGGGCTGCTGGGATGTTACCTGCTTTTTGGCAGCGAACCGCTCCTCAAACAGGAAAGTAAAGAACAAATCCGCCATGCTGCCAAAGCCCAGGGATTTGACGAAATCCACCGCTTTAACATCGACGCCCAGCTGGATTGGGACCAGGTGTACGACTGCTGCCAGGCACTGAGCCTATTCTCCAACCGCCAGGTTATTGAGTTAACTGTCGGTGAAAACGGCCTGAACACCAACCAGGCCAATGCACTGAAAGCCCTGGCCCCACAGTTGAACCCGGATATTCTGCTGGTTATCGATGGCCCCCGACTGAACAAAAAGCAGGAGTCAACCCAATGGTTTACCCTGTTCAACAAGTTGGGGACGTACATACCGTGTAATACCCCGGAACCGCAGCACCTGCCACGCTTTGTGGATGCACGGTGCAAAAAACTTGGCCTGAGGCCTGACCGTGAATCCATCCAGTTGCTGTCCCAATGGCACGAAGGCAACCTGCTTGCCCTCTCACAGAGCCTCCTGAAGCTGCAGTTGCTCTATCCGGATGGTGTACTGACACTGCCGCGTATCCAGGAAGCACTGTCACGCCACAACCACTTTACACCGTTCCAGCTGGTCGACGCCTTCATTGCCGGTCAAGGCAAGCGGGCTGTCCGCATCCTGGGGCAGCTTGAAGCTGAAGGCACTGAAGCCACCATACTACTGCGCATTATCCAGAAAGAGCTGGTCCAGCTTTACAAAATGCAGGAAATGGCGGTATCAGGCATCCCCCACGCCAAAGTGTTCGACCAGTTCCGGGTTTGGCAAAACCGCCGCCAGCCAACAGCGTCTGCCCTGCAGCGTCTGCCCCTTGCCCGCCTTGGTGGCCTTATCCACCAACTTGCGGCAATTGAGGTGTCTGTCAAAACAGATTACGACACTTCTCCGTGGCCGGCTCTCCAGGCATTGGTCATTGAACTGTGTACAGGTCAGGCGGTCTTACCCACAAACTGATCCGCTTCACAACTGACGTCAGCGGGGTGTTAGAATTAGTCATTCGCACCCTACAGTCATTGACTGAAACCGTAACTGACTTAAGATCTCCCTACTGGGATAAGTAAATACGAGGTTCCATTTGCTGCAAGAACAACTCCACCTCTTCGTCGCTGACAAAGCCGATGACATGAAAGCCGAAGACATCGTCACTGTCGATGTACGCGGTAAATCCAGCATCACTGATTACATGGTTGTCTGTACCGGAAACTCCAAGCGCCATGTAGCTTCCATCGCTGAACACGTCATGGATGAAGCACGTGCCGCCGACGTTGATACCCGGGGCTCTGAAGGAGAGCGTGAAGGTGAATGGGTTGTGGTTGACCTTGGTGACGTGATTTTCCATGTCATGCAGCAGGAACAACGCGACATGTACCAACTTGAAAAACTCTGGGCCTGATTGAATGAAAATACAGCTGATTGCTGTCGGCACCAAGATGCCGAAATGGGTTGAGCAGGGTTTTGAGGAGTACCGTCGCCGCTTCCCGCATGACATGCCACTCGAACTGATTGAAATCCCTGCAGGCAAGCGTGGCAAAAACGCTGATATCGCCCGCATCCTTGAAAAAGAAGGCGATGCCATGATGGCTGCCTGTGGAAAGGGAAACCGTATTGTCACACTGGATATCCCAGGCAAACGCTGGGATACCCACGAACTTGCAGACCAGCTCGATCGCTGGAAGCTTGACGGGCGCGACGTATCCATCCTGATTGGCGGCCCGGAAGGTCTTGCACCTGCCTGTAAGGCAGCGGCTGAGCAAAGCTGGTCACTGTCACCGCTTACCCTGCCACACCCCCTGGTTCGCATTGTCATGGCGGAAAGTCTCTACCGCGCCTGGAGCGTCACAACCAACCACCCTTACCACCGGGAATAAGTATCGATGAAGCACAAGCGCACACCGATACGTGACCATACTGCTGAAGCGCGGCTGTTTGCCAGCCGCGCCCTGATTTCGTTCCTCGGCATCGTTGCCATGGTGACCCTGCTTTTGGTCAACCTGTACAACCTGCAGGTTGTCGATTTCCAGGACTACAAAACCCGCTCCAATGACAACCGTATCAAGGTCGTCCCCATTGCTCCCAACCGTGGCCTGATTTACGACCGGAACGGTAACCTGCTGGCTGAAAACCGCCCGGTATTCTCCCTGGAAGTGACGCCCGAGCAGGTTAAGAACATTGATGACACCATTGCCGAACTTCGCAAGCTCATCACGATCTCTGACTCAGAGGTCAAATCGTTCAAGCGCGATGTCCGCCGTTCCCGCCGCTTCAAGGCTGTTACGCTGAAAAGCCAGCTCAGTCAGGAAGAAGTCGCTGTTATCTCGGTCAACCAGTACCACCTTCCCGGTGTAGAGGTAAAAGGCTACCTCAAGCGTTACTATCCGTACGGAGCCGCCCTAACCCACGTTCTCGGCTATGTAGCAAAAATCAATGACCGCGACATCGCCCAGCTTGAACGTGAAGACAAGATTAACAATTACCGGGCAACACGTGATATCGGCAAACTCGGTATCGAAAAATACTACGAAGGGATGCTCCACGGCACTGCAGGTTACCAGGAAGTAGAAGTTAACAGCCGCGGCCGGGTTATCCGCACCCTGAAATACGTCCCGCCAGTTTCGGGCAAGGACATTGTCCTTAACCTGGATATTAACCTTCAGCTCTACATTGAAGAGTTGCTCGGCAACAAACGCGGGGCAGCTGTCGTCATCGATCCAAAAGACGGCAGTGTACTGGCAATGGTATCCAGCCCAAGTTATGACCCGAACCTCTTTGTCCACGGCATCTCCGGCAAAGACTACCGGGGACTGCTTAACGACAAGAACCGTCCGCTGGTAAACCGCACCACGCTGGGCATCTACCCGCCGGCATCAACGGTTAAACCGTTTATAGCCGTGTCAGCACTGCAAGATGGGGTGATCACCCGCAACACAGTGCGGAATGATCCGGGTTACTGGCGCTTGCCGAACTCCAAAACCCGTCCATTCCGTGACTGGAAAGCATGGGGGCACGGAAAAGTTGAAGTCCTTAAATCCATTGAGGAATCTGTCGACACATTCTATTACCAGATAGCCTATGATATGGGTATAGACCGCCTGTCCACCTGGATGAATAAGTTCGGTTTTGGTGATTACACCGGTATCGACATCTATGAGGAAAGCAAGGCCAACATGCCGACACGCGAATGGAAGGTAGCCCGTTACCGCACACCGTGGTACCAGGGAGACACCATCCCGGTAGGTATCGGTCAGGGATACTGGACAGCGACCCCAATGCAGATAGCCAAGGCAACGTCGGTACTGGTCAACCACGGCAAGGTTTACCCGCCTCACCTGCTGCGCGCTATTATCAGTGACGGCAAGGAAGATGTTGTCCCGGTAGAACCTTACCCGCCAATCCAGGGGGTCAGCGAACGGAACTGGGATACAGCACTCAAAGGGATGGAGATGGTCAACCACGGAAAGACGGGTACTGCGCGCAGGGCCTTCCATGGTGCACCTTATCTGAGCGGCGGGAAATCCGGTACGGCTCAGGTCTTTGGCCTAGGAGAGGATGAGAAATACAACGCGGAAGAGATTGCCGAACACCTGCGTGACCACGCACTGTTTACCGGCTTTGCACCATTCAAGCACCCTGAAGCCGTGGTTTCTGTCGTACTTGAAAACGCCGGTGGTGGCTCAAGCCACGGTGCGCCGATTGTCAGGAAGATCTTTGACTACATACTTCTGGACAAAGACGGCAAACTTAAATCCGACACTACACAGGATGTGACGAAAAAGGCGGGCTAATGAACTTCATGGCGGTGACCGGGCAAAAGAAAACCTTGATGGAAAAACTTCACCTGGATTTCCCCTTGTTGCTCGGCATCCTGGCACTCCTGGGTTTTGGCCTCGCCATTATCTGGAGTGCCAGCGGCCAAAGTGAAGCCATGATGAACCGCCAGCTTATCCGCCTTGGCCTCGCGTTTGGGGTGATGTTTGTTCTGGCCCAGATTCCACCCAGGCAATACGAGTTCTGGTCCCCTTACCTTTTCTTCCTCGGTGTTATCCTGCTGGCAGCAGTCCTTGTTGTCGGTGAAACGGCAAAAGGTGCCCAGCGTTGGCTCAACCTCGGCTTTGTCACCTTCCAGCCCTCTGAGATGATTAAACTTGCCGTCCCGTTGATGGTCGCCAGGTACATTGCCCGCGAGCCGCTCCCTCCCACTTTCAAGAGGCTGATCATCGCACTGGTGCTGGTTTTCCTGCCCACCATTATGATCGCCAAGCAGCCGGATCTCGGTACCTCCATCCTGATTGCCGCATCCGGGATCTTCGTGCTGTTCCTCTCAGGTATTTCCTGGCGTCTCATCATCGGCGCAGCTTCCCTGCTCGGAGCCTTTATCCCGGTACTGTGGTTTTTCCTGATGCATGACTACCAACGTACCAGAGTGCTGACGCTGTTTAACCCGGAATCGGATCCGCTCGGTGCGGGGTACCACATCATCCAGTCGAAAATTGCCATCGGCTCAGGAGGCGTCGGAGGTAAAGGCTGGCTACAGGGGACACAATCCCAGTTAGAGTTCCTGCCGGAGCGCCATACGGACTTTATTTTTGCAGTGATTGCCGAGGAGTGGGGCCTGATGGGTGTCGCCTTTCTGCTCTCCCTGTATTTATTTATCATCGGACGGGGACTTTGGCTCGCCTCACAGGCGCAAACTGCTTTTGGCCGGATGGTAGCAGGCAGTATAATGCTGAGTTTCTTTGTTTATGTATTCGTGAACATCGGTATGGTCAGCGGCATACTTCCTGTAGTTGGTGTCCCGCTTCCCCTGGTCAGTTATGGTGGCACTTCAATGGTGACCCTGATGGCCGGATTTGGCATCCTGATGTCGATTCACACTCACCGTAAAATGTTATCCAGGGCTAATTAATGCGATATCTGATTCTGATCCTCTCTCTGCTGCTGGCTGCCTGTGCCGACAATAACAGCCGTTACAGCCAGACAAACGATGAAGCACCTGAGAGTGTACCGGACCTTTCCCATATAGAAGATGCGCAGCCACGCTATGAGCCCTACAGCCTTCAGGGTAACAGGGATTACACGGTGAACGGGCAACGCTACCAGGTGGTTAAAACACCGGGTGAGTTTGCACAAAAAGGCATTGCATCCTGGTATGGCAAAAAGTTCCATGGCCACCTGACCTCAAATGGCGAAGTCTATGACATGTTCTCCATGACTGCTGCGCACAAGACCCTGCCGCTGCCAAGTTATGTAGAAGTCACCAACCTCGACAATGGCAAAAAAGCTATCGTTCGGGTTAACGACCGCGGTCCATTCCACGAAGGCCGGATTATCGACCTAAGCTACGCAGCAGCGACCAAACTCGGTGTGGTAGCGACTGGCGTGGCAAATGTAGAAATTCACCTGCTTCACCCGGAAAAGCCCCAGGATCCGAAAGAATGGCAAACAAACCGCAGCGAAGCGTTTTTTGTCCAGCTCGCCGCGCTGTCCGATGAAGCCAAGGCACGCCGCACTGCTGCCGAGTTGGGCAAATCGCTCAACCTCCCTACCGATATTGTAAAAAAAGGCGACGTATGGCGTTTGCGCTTTGGCCCCTACCAGGATCAGGATTCAGCCCGTGCTGCGCTGGATGTTGCCAAACGCAACAAGTTTACCGGTGCTTTTATCGTCACTGAAAAAATCAGCACCGAACAAACAGACAAAACTGTTGTCACTAACTAAGTGAAGAATTAGCCCGTTATTCTGTGTGAGAATATTTCTGCGTGTTTCCGGCTGTCAGGCTGACGTAAAAAATCGCCGCGCGGCGCGCATAAACACACAGATAAACGGGCCTCAAGGCTGCCCATGGGGAATCATTCTGATATAGTGGGCGGTAACTGATTTCTAGGGATATTCCGGACCAAGAAACATCATTATGAAAAAAACCATAGCATTTCTCCGATCCATTGTGATTTCTACTGCTTTTGTAGCATCCGCTGCAGCTGTTGCCGCGCCAAATGTGGTGCCGGAGCCACCGCAAATTGCGGCTAAAGGCTACATTCTGATGGATTACCATTCAGGCAAAATTCTTGCTGAAAAGAACGCCGACAAACGCACCCCTCCAGCAAGCCTGACAAAAATGATGACCAGCTATGTAATTGGTCAGGAAATGTTGCGTGGCAATATCTCACCAGATGATGATGTTGTAATCAGCAAAAATGCCTGGGCCAAGAATTTCCCTGGCTCTTCAAAAATGTTTATCGAAGTAGGCACCACAGTTAAAGCCGGTGACCTGAACAAAGGTATCATCATCCAGTCTGGTAACGACGCCTGTGTTGCCATGGCGGAACATGTGGCCGGTTCAACCGACGCGTTTGTTGACCTGATGAACGCCTGGGCCAAAACGCTGGGCCTGACCAACACCCACTTTACCAACGTTCACGGCCTGGATAACCCGAACCTGTACTCTTCACCACATGACATGGCGAAGCTGGCTCAGGCTCTGATCCGCGATGTACCGGCAGAGTTTGCCATCTACAAAGAGAAATCTTTCACCTATAACGGCATTACCCAGTACAACCGTAACAGCCTGTTGTGGGACAAGAGCCTGAACGTTGACGGCCTGAAAACCGGTCACACTAACAACGCTGGCTACAGCCTGGTTTCTACAGCAACGGAAGGCAAGATGCGCCTGATTTCTGTTGTTATGGGAACCGACAGCCCTAACGCACGTAAAGCAGAGAGCAAAAAACTGCTTAACTACGGCTTCCGTTTCTTCGAAACCCTGTCTCCACACAAAGCCAACGAAACCTTCGTGAAAGAGCGCGTTTGGATGGGTGACAAGGAAGAAGTGGCACTGGGCGTAACTGAAGACACTTATGTCACTGTCCCACGCGGCAGCGCCGATGAGCTGAAAGCCAGCTTTGTCCTGAACAAGACGCTGGAAGCACCTATCAAGAAAGGTGAAGTGGTCGGTAAAATGTTCTACCAATTGGATGGCAAAGACATCGCTGAGTACCCACTGGTAGCACTGGATAACGTGAACGAAGGCAGCATCTTCAGCCGTCTGGTTGACTACATCATCATGTTGTTCAAGAGCTGGTTCTAAGCCTGGGTTCTTGAAGAAACAGCTATAGAAAACGGCGGCCACACTGGCCGCCGTTTTCTTGTTTTTACCCCCTAACAGCGATACTATTTCGGCCCTTGCCAACCAGAGAATTACAGCCATACTTGCTGTAAACGGAGCATAATCAATGCAAGAACAACCGAAATTGAAAGACCTGCTCGAGTTTCCTTGCGACTTTACGTACAAGGTAATGGGTCACGCTAAACCTGAGCTGCCTGATCTGGTTCTGGAAGTCATCCAACGCCATGCACCAGGTGACTACAGCCCTAGCATCAAACCTAGTGCAAAAGGCAACTACCACTCAATCTCTATCACGATCAACGCCACCTCGATTGAGCAGGTTGAAAACCTTTACAAAGAGCTGGGTGAGATTGAAATCGTCCGCATGGTTCTCTAAACCTCAGACGAAACACCTCAATATCCCCACGAATGACGGCTGTTAATCCAGCCGTCTTTCCTTATAATGCCCCAATGTATTTAAAGATTGGGTAGCACTTCGTTGTCAAACCGCCTTATCGTCCGCAACCTCGGCCGCCAGGATTACACCGGCACTTTTCAGGCCATGCATGACTTTACTGATCAGCGCACTCCTGAAACCACTGATGAGCTCTGGCTTGTAGAGCACAACCCGGTATTCACCCAAGGCCAGGCAGGTAAAGAAGAACACCTCCTGAGCACAGGCGATATTCCTGTGGTAGCCAGTGACCGGGGTGGACAGGTAACCTATCACGGTCCGGGGCAACAGGTCGCTTATGTCCTTGTTGACCTTCGCCGCAGAAAACTTGGCGTTCGTGAACTGGTCACCCATATTGAAGATACTGTTATAAATACGCTCGCCCATTTCGGTATTACCTCCAATGCCCGCCCGGATGCCCCCGGTGTGTATGTCAACGGAGATAAGATCTGTTCGCTTGGCTTGCGTATCCGGCGCGGATGCTCGTTCCATGGACTGGCCCTAAATATCAATATGGACCTCGAGCCTTTCCTGCGTATCAACCCTTGTGGCTATGCCGGTATGGTAATGACTCAAACCGCAAACCTGGGGGGACCAACGTCTCTTTCTGACGTTCAGCCTGTATTGGCAGACAAGTTTTGCCAATTGCTCGGCTATGATGATGTTGTATTAACGGAAAGCAATTAACTATGAGCAAACCTATTGAAATGGAACGCGGCGTTAAGTACCGCGATGCCGACAAAATGGCTCTGATTCCGGTAAAGAACATGCCGGCGGAGCAGAAAGAGATGCTGCGCAAACCTGCGTGGATGAAAATCAAGCTGCCTTCAGACAGTAAGCGTATTCAGGAAATTAAATCTGCAATGCGCAAAAACAACCTTCACTCAGTGTGTGAAGAGGCATCGTGCCCTAACCTGGCAGAGTGCTTCAACCACGGCACAGCGACCTTTATGATCCTCGGCGCCATCTGCACCCGTCGCTGCCCGTTTTGTGATGTTGCACACGGCCGTCCGCTGAAGCCGGATACTGAAGAGCCAAAGAACCTGGCTAAAACCATCAAGGACATGAAGCTGCGATATGTTGTCGTAACCTCTGTTGACCGCGATGACCTGCGTGATGGCGGTGCCCAGCACTTCGCTGACTGTATCCGTGAAATCCGGGCAGAGAACCCTGAAATCCGTATTGAGACCCTGGTTCCGGATTTCCGCGGCCGTATGGACCGTGCACTGGAAGTACTGAAAGACAACCCGCCAGACGTCTTCAACCATAACCTGGAAACTGCGCCGCGCATGTACCGCCGAGCTCGCCCGGGAGCCAACTACCAGTGGTCCCTTGACCTGCTGAAGCGTTTCGGTGAAATGCACCCGGACATCCCAACCAAGTCCGGCCTGATGATGGGCCTTGGTGAGACCAAGGAAGAAATCATTGAAGTGCTCAAGGATCTGCGAGCCCATGGCGTAACCATGCTGACACTGGGGCAGTACCTGGCACCAAGCCGTCACCACCTGCCGGTAGAGCGCTACGTGCCGCCGGAAGAGTTTGATGAGCTGAAGCAGATTGCACTGGATCTGGGCTTTACCCACGCGGCTTGTGGCCCGTTTGTTCGCTCTTCATACCATGCTGACCTTCAAGCTCAGGGTATGGAAGTAAAATAAGCCGGCTTCCTGACCTATCAGAAAAGGCGCTCCGGCGCCTTTTTTCTTTTCTCCCTTGCCAACAGCCTGGCCGCGCATCCCCACAGCCCCAAAACTGCCCCCAAGATCATTAGACCGTCCGGCATTACAATTTGTTGCGCAAATTTTTTGAGCAACATCATCAGATCTTTCCGATATTCTCTATCCAACAATTAACATACTGTATAAGTGACCAGTTAATAAGGTCGCCACCCGAGAGGAAGAGATCATGAAAAAGGCAATCGCTGCAGCTGGATTACTGCTCGTCTCCACTGCATTTTCAAGTGCTCATGCTGCGAATCTTACTATCTCAATCCAAGCGCTTGAAGGTGACGCAATCCTCACAGTAAAACAAAATGGGACACCGGTAAAAAATGCAATTGTCATTGCAGAAGGACAGAGAGCAAAGACCAGCGCAAACGGACGTGCAAGTATTTTACTTACCTCCCCAACACGTCCCCACTCAGTTAAATTCGTAATCACAGCACCCGATGGCAGTTCAAAAACTGTTACCCGCTTTGTCTCCAAAGAGCAACGGGGGTAATGCTTAAATCAGAGTCCGCCAAAAGGCGGGCTCTTTTTTAATGCTTCAGTCTGGCCGGAATACCGTCAAATCCCTGAACCGGGTCTACGCTAAAAAGAGTGTCATCGTCTGATAGGTGCAAAATGGCTTTTGAATACATCTGTATGCGTTGCGGCAACTCTGACTACGAAACAGCTGACTTCCGCTCAGCCGGAAGTTTATGGGATGCCCTCTTCCCTACCAAAAAGAAACTCTACCTGGCGATTACTTGCACCCGATGTGGCTATACCGATATCTACAAACGAAAACCTGAAAATAATGGTTCCTGATTTGCTGTCGCCATAAGGTTTATGGTGGAATCACGCATTCGACCACCTTTAGCGATTACGGGAAATCATCATGAACCTGGCCCTGTTTGATTTTGATGGGACCGTCACCACCGAAGATACATACACAAAATTCCTGTTCTTTTCCGTATCTAAAGTGCGCCTGCTGCTTGGCGGATTGTCGGTTCTCCCGGTGATACTGCTTTACAAACTGGGCTGGTTACCTGCATCCAAAACCCGGCCTGTACTGTCTAAAGTTGCATTTTGGAGAAGGAAGTCATCCGAAGTACAGGCACACGCAGAACAGTTTGTATCTGAATATCTGCCCGGCGTTATAAGAGAGCAGGCAATCGAGCAGATCAACTGGCATAAACAGCGTGGCGACACGGTAATTATCGTCTCAGCAAACCTGGATATTATTCTTTCCATCTGGTGCAAGCAGCACGGCCTTCAATTGGTATGCAGCGAGCTGGAAATGAAGCGAAACCGGCTGACAGGCAATTACACGAAGGGGGACTGCAATGGTATCCGGAAGGTTTCGTATACCCGAAAAGCCATAGATTTCAGCCAATACGAGACTATATTTGCGTACGGGGACACAAAGGAAGATCTGCCGATGCTGGAGATGGCTGATATCCGGTATTTCCGCTGGGAAGCCTATGCTGATATCAACAACCTGAGGGAAGTGGCCAAGGAAGCAACTTAAGGGAACGAGAGCCCACCGCTGCCGGTGAGCCCCACTACGTTATATTTTCACGCAGGCAAAAATCGCGTTGCCGGATTTGTTATCCCAAGGCATGATTTTTTCATAGTCATGCTCGAAGATATGCACATCGAAAAACGGGGTCAGCAGCTCCTTCATTTTATCAAATGTCAGGGCAACCATAGGGTGCTCATCCTGCCAGGAAAGGGTTTCGTCACCGGTCTTTTTGTCGATACTCAACTTGAGTGACTGGCGCTCACCTTCCCCGCTGTAGTGCCAGCCGGACTGGAAGGTAAACTCACTCTCTTCGTAATGCGCTGAGTGACGGACGAAAGAACGGTTGTCGATCTTATCCTTATCCACCAGGTTAAAGCAGAACACGCCGTTTTCTTTCAGTGCACTGTGTACGCTGGCAATACAGGCTTTCAGTTTCTCAATGCCATCATTGTAGTGGATGGAATAGAGGAAACAGGTGATCAGGTCCAGCGGCTCATCGACCTTAAACTGGCTCATGTCCTGCAAGCTGAATGTGGCTTCCGGGCAACGTCCCTGAGCCAGGTCCAGCATCGGCTGGTTAATATCCAAGCCACTGCTCTTGTAGCCATAATCGATAAAGTAACGTACATGCGGACCGGTGCCACAAGCGAGATCAAGATGGTTTTTGCCGTCATTGCCAAGCAGTTGGTGAAGGCGTTTGATGCTGTAGCTTTGTGCCTCATAGTTAATATCAGCACACATTAAATCGTAGTAACCGGACAGGTCAGTATATAAGGCGTTAGTCGACATATTTGCCTGAAAACAGGGCCTGAAAAATGAGGGTGGCGCATCATATACCAACCCTGAATTTTCGCGAAACATTTTAGCGGTTATTTGACCATCTCTTTCCGCCTCTTTGCTACCCGGAACTTTCCTTGCCCTTACCGGGGCATAGACGTATGCTCAATGCCGTATCCCCACCCTATTCCGCAAAGGAGTCGGCAATGTCCGATATGCAAGATCCGCTGGATATGCCCATCAGTGACTGTAATGAAGCACCGGCTGATGCTGCAACACGCCGAAAGGCAAAACCGTACATCTGTGTAGAAAATGAAGACCTGCCAAGGTTTGACCGGCCTTTCTACCGGGCGGTACGTGCAACGGCAAAAAGAGTTACTGCACTGGAAGTACCGGCAAAAGAGGCTGGCTGTTTTAACGTACCGGCCGGCAGCCTGTTTCGGATCTCCTGCAAACAAGGGACTCAGGTTGCCTGCCTGAACCTGTGGCAAAAAGACAACCTGAATGAACACCTGTCAACATCAGAGACCCGCTCCAAGCACGCAACCCATATATCAACCGGGGATCGTCTGTGGAGTAACCCACCATATGCTCGCCCTCTGGTGACTGTCACTTATGATTCACTGGCTTGGTATGGCTGGGATGAAGTAGATGGTGCCGGGGTGCATGATGTTATTGGCAGTTTGACACCACACGATTGCGCATCACTTGGCAATCCGCTTGCCGGGGAAAAAGCCCAGCTATCCCCCCATAATGGCCTGAACATTTTCAAATGCTCCGGCTTTACAGCAGACAGCCATCAGTATTTTGTGAAAGCCAGCCCTGCACGAAAAGGGGATTACCTGGAACTGTTTGCTGAAACCGACTTGCTCGTTGCACTGTCAGCCTCGCCACAAGGCGATTTCAGCAATCCCCACAGCCATGAAGCGCAGTGCCACCCATTGACCGTAGAGGTTTTCAGCCCCGATCCGTCGGTGCTTGAAGGCTGGCAGCAGTTTCAGCCCAGCGGTTACAAACCGGACTGATAAATTCTGGGGTTCCCTGTTCAGGCTGCCCCATTTTTTTCCTTCAACTTTGCTTCCATCTCCTCCCACAAAGTTTCAAATTGTTTTGTCAGTTTGTGGGCGGGAAAACCATAAACCAAGGGGCACTGGGTGAAATGCGACTCCTTCATCTTGATGGACTGGGGGATATAAGGCTCAAGGACCGGCAATCCCAGCTCTTTCACGGACTCAATGATTTGGCGGGGGAAATTGGCTTGGGCATTGAACATATTCACGACAATACCTTCCAGCTCAAGCGCCCGGTTATGGTCGTCACGCAACTCGGCAAGGTTATCCAAAAGTGTCATCAACGCCTGTTGTGAGAAACTGTCACAGTCAAAAGGGATAAGCAGTTTGTGGGCAGCAATTAAGCCGGCTTTACTGTAAAAGTTCAGGTTTGGCGGGGTATCGATATAAATACGGTCGAACCCGGATTCCAGCTCATCCAGTGCTTCACGGAGTTTATAGATTTTGTATCGCCGCTCCAGTTCACCTTCTAGGGCTGCAAGCTTGGGGCTGGACGGAATCAGGCAAAGGTTTTCAAACTGTGTAGGATGGGGGAAGTCTTTAACCGGTGTAGACATAGAGAACCAGGAGGCGGTCTGACTCAGGAGGTCTGCAACCGTCTTGTCACTTTTTTGCTGGATATCATAGCCCAGGTATTGGCTGGTATTTCCCTGTACATCGAGGTCAACAACCAGGGTTTTCAGCCCTTGGGCAGCACTGATAGCCGCCAGGTTAACCGTGATACTCGATTTCCCTACCCCACCTTTCTGGTTGAAAATAATCCTGCGCATCCTTGCTCTCCCGCACACTTTTTAAAAATAACCAGGTTAAATTATGCGCAATATTTCATAACCTATTAAGCGATCTATGCCGCACTTTTTTGGATTCATCCTTTTGATTTGAAACACTTGTTCTTTATCAGCAATTCCTTCCGGTTAAAAAGTCCTCCTGAAATCCCACGGCTATAGTAAATAGGCACTTACTGACAGCCATAAAAAAGGAGGGGAGCCCGGTGAAGTACAAGCTATATGCACAACGGATTTTCAGCTTCAAGTGGGACGAAAGTGTGGACTTTTACCAGACCATGGTTGGCCTGCCGGTTCGCTGTATCATTGACGATGCCGGATGGGCAGAGTTTGACCTCGGAGGAGCTGCACTTGCCGTAGAAAGGCAGGAACCCGGCGATGACGAGGCCCAGGAGCTTGTCGGCCGCTTTATCGGTATTTCCATCGAAGTTGAGGATATTGAAAACACTTACCGGGAGTTAACCGCCAAAGGTATCGACTTTTTACTGCCACCAGAGCCTCAGCCCTGGGGAGGGATGCTGGCACACTTCAAGGATCCGGATGGAAATGTCCTGACGTTGTTGCAAGGGCCGGCCTGAGCTTCTTTCGTACAGGCAGAAAAAAGGCGCCGAAGCGCCTTTTTGTCAGTGACACCTTCAATTCCGCAGGGATCAGCTGCGGCAGAGGTAATCAGCCTTACCCACCCACTTATAGGTAGTGAGCTCATCCAGGCCCATAGGTCCTCGGGCATGGAGCTTCTGGGTGGAAACAGCCACCTCAGCGCCCAGGCCAAATTGCGCACCATCGGTAAAGCGGGTTGAGGCATTCACATAAACAGCCGCAGAACCGGCACTGTTAATGAACTTCTCAGCATTTTGCAGGCTGTTTGTCAGGATGGCATCCGAGTGGCTGGCGTTGTGCACACGCATATGCTCCAGCGCTTCTTCAACATTGCTGACAACCTTGATACCCAGCGTGTAAGCCAGCCATTCGGTATCAAAATCCCCCTCTTCTGCATCACGCAGGGAATCAGCAGAACCGACAAAACCTTTCGCTGAGGCATCAGCAACAACCGTCACCTTGTCTTGGTTCAGGCGCGTTACCAGTGCAGGCAGGAATTCTGCTGCGACGGCTTCATGCACCAGCAGCGTATCCAGGGCGTTACAGGCAGAAGGACGCTGTACCTTGCTGTTGATTACCACGTCCACTGAACGGGTCAGATCAGCCGTCTCGTCTACGAAGACATGGCTGATACCGAAACCGCCGATGATAACCGGGATAGTGCTGTTCTCCTTACACATCTTGTGCAGGCCGGCACCACCACGAGGGATAATCATATCTACGTACTGATCCATGTGCAGCAGCTCAGCTACCAGCTCGCGGTCAGGCTTTTCAATGTACTGAACGGAAGCCGCAGGCAAACCGGTTTTTTCAAGCGCAGTCTGGATAACTTTCACCAGCGCCATGTTTGAGTGGAAGGTCTCACGGCCACCACGGAGGATACTTGCGTTACCTGTTTTCAGGCACAGGGATGCGATGTCGATAGTCACGTTAGGGCGTGCTTCATAAATCACACCGATAACGCCAATCGGTTCACGGCGCTTGGACAGGGTCATCCCGTTATCCAGCACGCAGGTATCCATTTCGGCACCCACAGGATCTTTCAAGGAAATAACGTTTCGCACGTCAGAGGCAATACCTTTGAGACGGGCTTCGTTAAGCATCAGGCGGTCCAGCAACGCCTCAGACATACCGGACGCACGCGCAGCATCCAGATCCTGCGTATTCGCGGCCAGGATGCTTTCCAGGTTGGCTTCCAGCTCATCGGCAATCACCGCCAGCGCCTGGTTCTTTACGGCTGTTGATACTGTTGCCAGCTGGTAGGCGGCTTGTTGGGCAGCTTGCCCCATCGCTTGTAAGCTCACAGTGGCTCCCTTTTAATCAATTACTACTAAATCATCCCGGTGAATCGCCACCGAGCCGTATTCAAATCCTAAAACTTCCAGGAAATCCTGGCTGTGCTTGCCGGCAATCTTCGCCAGATCTTTGCTGGCGTAACGGCAAATGCCACGGGCAAGAAGTTTACCTTCCTGGTCACAGACGCGGGCAACCGCACCGCGGTCGAAATTGCCGTCCACACGGGCAATACCCTTTGGCAGAAGGCTGCTGTGGCGTTCCATTACGGCGCTTGCCGCCCCGGCATCAATGTAAATTGTACCACCCGGAGGGGGACCGGCCAGAATCCAGCGTTTCCGGCTCTCAAGCGGTGAGGCCAGCGGCAGGAAGCGGGTACCGATCGTTTTACCGGCTACCAGATCCAGCGCCACATCCGGACGGCGTCCGGCTGCAATGGTCACCTCTATACCGGCACGGCGGGCAACATCAGCCGCCTGCAGCTTGGTTGCCATTCCGCCCGTACCCAGTCCGCTGACGCTGTCCCCAGCAAGTTTGCGCAGGGTTTCATCAATGGTACGGACTTCGCGGATTAATTCCGCTTCCGGGTTGGTGCGGGGATCGGCGGTAAAAAGGCCAGGCTGGTCGGTCAGAAGCAGCAATTTATCGGCTTCTGCCAGAATACCAACCAGGGCAGAAAGGTTATCGTTGTCACCCACTTTAATCTCAGCAGTGGCAACAGCATCGTTCTCGTTTACAACCGGGACAATGCCGTGGTCCAGCAGCGCACGCAGCATATCGCGGGCATTCAGGAAACGTTCGCGGTCATCAAGGTCAGCTCGGGTCAACAGCATCTGGCCAATATGGATGCCATAAAGTTCGAACAGGCTTTCCCATGTCTGGATCAGGCGGCTCTGTCCTACTGAAGCCAGCATCTGCTTATAAGAGACAGAGTTGGGCAACTGAGGGTAATCAAGGTGTTCACGGCCGGCTGCAATTGCACCGGATGTGACGACAATGACCTTGTGACCTTCCTTTTTCAGCATGGCACACTGACGTACCAGCTCTACCATATGGGCTCTGTCTAGTTTGAGAGAGCCGCCGGTAAGCACACTGGTACCCAGCTTGATAACAACTGTTTGCTTTTCAGCGTGAGTTTTATTCTCAGTTAGCGCGGTGTTGTCGCGCCCTTCATTATTTATATGATCGCCTGACATCGGACTGGTGGAAAATAAAAGAAAAAGAACCCTTCTTTTATCAATACCCAGCCCGGATAACAAGTGATTTTAGGCGGTTAAAAGAGAATCAGGCAGCTGAGCCCAAAGAAGCCTCTTTTAACGATGGCGCAGGTTGGACGTCGAGACTGAATTCTTCTTCAATCACAGACTTGAGTTTCTCATAGAATGAGGATGCTGTTGCCGACACCTCTTCTACGTATTTCGCAGGTACTTTATCGTTTTGCCAATTCCCGGCTTCGTCGAAACGACCAAATTGGTAACTGTACTCAAAACCGGTTTCGGTTGGTTTCAGCTCCAGCCACCAGCCCCAGAACTCACGCTTTTCCGGTGATTTTTTTGCATTGACACATACTGCCAGGCAATCAAAAAAGAACATTTCCTGGCTGGATTTCTTGTCCCGAAGGTACGGGCCAATCGCAGCAAACTTATTAATCAACTTACCGTATGGGGGGAAGCCGTTCTGTTCTGCCATAGAACCTCCTTGTCACTGTTATTCCTTTTTTAACAACTTATTATCAGTGACTCAAGCAGCTTGTTATGATGAATTTCCCACAATGATTGGTGAGTCATGTTTCATAATGTCTGTTTAAACCAGTCTACAGCCCGTTTGAGGGCTTCGTGATAGCCGTCATGTCTGCGGGTAGTTTTCACACTGACCGCTTTGCCACCTACGCTCCACATGGCCGCCATCTGGTTGTCACTGTGCGGGCAAACCGGGTCGTCTTTGAGACTCAGTGCCAGAATCGGCACCTGTGTCTTGCGCCCGCTCAGCAGCCCCTGATTTTTCAGGGACCACGCCTGCAACCGGGTAATCATTGATGCAGTTGGTTCAACACCGAGGCGCGATGCCATCATATCCAGGTACATCGGCGGCATTGTCTGCAGGCGCTTTCTGTCTGTCAGTGCACTGTGGAAAACACCACCAAGCGATACGCATGAGCTGATACGTTGCTGTTCAACAAATGAAAGCCGGATAGCCGCATTGGCGCCAAAACGCATCCCCATCACACCGATCCTGCCCGGCGCAACCCAAGGCTGGCGTTCCACTTCATCCAGCAAAGCCTGGTGCAGTGCACTGGTGTCTTCAGTGAAATTCCAGTGCTGGCTGTAGCCGACGGACGGCATATCCACACACATCATGGCAAACCCGGCAGGCGCCAGGTAGTTCTCAAACAGTTTCCACAACTCAATCTGCAGGGTATCCAGGCCACCACTGACAATAATGGTTGGCACCGGGTGATCCGTATGCGGCACCATCAGGAAACCTTGCAGCGCCTTGCCGTTAAGCCGGGTTTCAATACTGCGGACACGGTAAGGGCGAAGTGCAACCGCTTCCTTGAACGCCTTGTACGCCAGGGTTTCTGATTGCAACCCGAGCGGGTCCCCTTTCAGGTGCGGGTAAGACGCAACGGTAAAATAAATACTGGCTTTCATCCATGCGAGGAATGCCGCATCGAGGTCTTTTTTGTCTGCAAGCGCAATGGCGTCCCGCTGGTAACGCATACCGGCATTGGTCCACTCATAAACCCAGTTTCCCGAGCGGTTGCCAATAACAGTATCAAGCAGCCCTTCATGACTGCGCGGGTTGGTACTCGCGGCAATCCGGGCGAAGATCTCTTCCATCTCCAGGGGCTCGACCCCTTGCCATACCCATTGCGGACGGCGCAGCATCCGGTACCAGTTCGCTTCATTTTCACCGTCAATAGGGTTACTGAATGGCGACTTGACCAAGCTGCCAATAAGCGTTGATGTTTCTGCGGCCTCTTTCTGTTTTTTGAATAGTTTGATTGAGAGGTTTTCTGATTCTGAAGATGTCACGCATCCTCCGGTAGGTCTGTATTGCTGTCCAAATGTATATCGAAACTGCAGCTGTATACCGAAAGTGACCGGATACAGAAGCTGTCTGGATATACTATCCCGCATCAGTGCGAATTTACGTAATTGGGCGCACAATTTAGCCCGGATTTCCCGGGAAATTCGCTACATCATACCCCCAAGACAGGCCGGTGCATCAATCCATAGAGAATTAAGCACAAAAAAAGGCCCCGGAGGGCCTTTTTGCTAATTCAGTTGGCGAGGGATTATTCCTTGCGTGAAGCGATTGGCTCAACGAAAGTTACACCCATATCCCAAGGCTGTTCAATCCAGGTATCCTGCGGGATGTCTACAACATAGTCATCAACCAGGTGCTTGCCTGCAGGCTTGGCACATACGGTTACAAACCACGCTTTTGGATACATTTCGCGAATGGCCTGAGCAGTACCACCGGTATCAACCAGATCGTCGATCACGATGAAACCTTCACCATCACCTTCGGCTTTTTTCAAAACCCGCATATCGCGTTGGTGGCTGTGGTCGTAGCTGGAGATACACACGGTATCTACATGACGAATGCCCAGCTCACGCGCCAGAATCGCCGCTGGTACCAGACCACCACGGCTAACCGCGATAATACCGGTCCATTTATCTGCAGGCAGCAGACGTTCCGCCAGTTGACGGGTGTACATCTGCATATTATCCCAGGTAATTACAAACTTATTGGCCATAAACAACAAACCTCGTGACGATAGTCGTCAACTATAGTTCAAAACCGCTCATCCAAGAACGATTAAAGTAATACGAATTTTAAGAAAAACAGTGCAGCAAGTACCCATACACCAATGTGTACTTCGCGTCCCTTACCACTGAACAGCTTCACAGCACAGTAAGAGATAAAACCAAGGCCGATACCGCTGGCAATGGAGTAAGTCAGTGGCATCAGCAGACACACCACAACAACAGGTGCCGCTTCAGTCAGGTCACGCCAGTTCACACTGACAAGGCCGGACATCATCAGAATCGCCACATAGAACAGTGCACCGGCAGTCGCGTACGCAGGAACCATACCTGCCAGAGGCGAAAGGAACAGCGCAGCCAGGAACAGGATACCAACCACTACCGCAGTCAGACCGGTACGGCCACCTTCAGCAACACCGGCAATACTTTCAATGTAAGACGTGGTGTTGGAGGTACCCAGCATCGCACCGACAGAAGTTGCAGTACTGTCTGCCAGCAGCGCACGGTTCAGGCGCGGCAGTTTACCATCTTTGTCGAGCAAATCTGCGCGCTGTGCCACACCAACCAAAGTTCCTGCCGTGTCAAACAGGTCAACAAACAGGAAAGCAAACACGATGCTGATAAGGCCCACTTCCATTGCACCGGAAAAATCCATCTGCATGAAGGTTGGCGCAATGCTTGGCGGCATGGAAACCACGCCCTGGAAGGCAACGTTTCCAAAGACAACGCCCAGGCCGGTAACAATCAGGATGGCAATCATTACTGCACCCTTGATACCACGGTGAACCAGGCCAATAGTCAGGAAGAAGCCCAGAGCTGCCATCGCAGGGGCAAATGCGGTGATATCCCCCATGGCAACCAGGGTCGCCGGGTGGGCAACCACAATGCCGGCGTTTTGCAGGGCAATCAGGGCAAGGAAGAGTCCGATACCGGCTGAAATACCCGTGCGCAGCGAAACTGGGATGGAATTGATGATCCACTCACGGATTTTCAGGACACTCAGGAGAATAAAGCAAAGGCCTGAGAGGAATACTGCCGCCAGTGCCACCTGCCAGGTGTGACCCATTTGCAGTACAACGGTATAAGTAAAGAAGGCGTTCAGACCCATGCCCGGAGCCTGAGCAACCGGATAGTTAGCCAGAATACCCATGACGAAACAGCCAATGGCGGCTGCAAGACAGGTAGCCACGAAAACTGCGCCGCGGTCCATGCCGGTTTCCGACAGAATCGCAGGGTTTACGAAGATAATGTAAGCCATGGTCAGGAAGGTAGTGAAACCTGCGACCACTTCAGTACGAACTGTCGTACCGTGCTCTTTGAGCTTGAACAAATTCTCTAACATCTTCTCATTTCCCTGTGTAAAAACCCTGATTTCACCCGATGCGAAAAAAGGAAAACGTTTGCCTAAAGAAATTGGCGCGGATTTTACTCGCTGACGCAAACGATTTCCAGCGCGATAAAGACAAGTTAGAACAATATCTAAGCAATTGAAGTGTAAAGTTCGTGCTTCGGTAAGAAAAAGACAGAAAATGTGTGTTTCAGGAAGGAAAAAGTAGTGAAAGGTGCGTTTCAGAAAAGAAAAACGCCACCTCATAGGGTGGCGTCGAGTGGCAAAGCCAAAAAATATAATTCGGGGGTGAAACTTGTTTACAGAAATTCGCTTAAGACTTTTTGTAGCCAAATGCGGCTGGGTACTGGAATGAACCTGTGTAGACAGATCGCTGGTTCCAATACGCATTAGAAGACATGCCTTGCATAACAATTACCTCAATCAAAGTGCCCAATACATGCGTTTGCATGGCTCAGTTCCATGGAGCTGTCCGGTCATCATGACCACGAATTGATCTCGGTTCCCTGGAGGCATACCGGTTCAGTCCCTGAACAAAAAAGCAACGCTCGTTTCTCTATCATGTTTCGGTTGCATTATAGCCATCGCGTAATTTAATTACAACTTAAAAGTGATCAAGCTCACATAAATTCACCGCGCATTCAAATTACGGCCATTTTTGGTAATTTAATTACATTCAGATTCAAGAGTTGATCTGCTTGGAAAATATGCAAATCAAGCAGTGAAATGAGTCGCAACCTTGGTAGAGTATTGGCCTGTGGAAAATGCTATTCGCAATCTATTACAAAAAATTCAACACGGAAGTACTGACTTATGGCCTCAACATACCTTCGCCGATATCCCATTTTCACTCGCATCTATTTCCTCGTGTTCCTGGTTATCCTTGCACTGCTCGTTCCAGCCGGGTTCATATCATCAGACTATTACAGTGCCATTCTCGACGGTAAGAAGGTTAAAACGCAGAACCTGGTAGAAGCTGCCTACTCCATAGCGGAAGAATTCCACCAAAAAGCCAGCAACGGCGAAATTACACAGGAAGAGGCACAAAAGATGGCCTTGGTAGCCATTGGCGCCCAGCGTTATGACGGCGGTAACTATTTCTGGATTAACGACAGTACCCCAAAGATGGTGCAACATGCCGTTAAACCGGCATTGAACGGCAAAGACCTCTCCAGCTTTAAAGATCAGCAGGGCAACCTGATGTTCAACCAGATGGTAGATATCACCCGCAGGCAAGGGGAAGGGTTTGTTACCTACTACTGGGCAAAACCGGGCGGTGAGGAAGCCGTACCCAAACTCTCTTTCGTCAAGAAATTCGGCCCTTGGGACTGGATTATCGGCACCGGCATCTACATTGATGACGTGGAAGCCATGTACAACGACCAGCTGATCAAGCTTGCTGAAGACCTGCTGCTTATTCTGGTTGTCGCATCCCTCGCGGCGTGGTGGATTGGCCGTTCCATCTCAGTCCCCAGCAAGGCAACAGCCAATGCGCTGCACAACATTGCTGACGGCGACGGTGACCTTACCCGCCAGTTGGAAGAGTCCGGCCGGGATGAACTGACAGAAATTGCCCGCTTCTTTAACCGCTTTATCAGCAAAATGCGCTCAGCAATATCCGATTTGGGCCCAGTGACCGCGCAGGTCAGCGAATCTGCCTCTCATATCAGAAGCGCCTCGGAAAAATCCACCGCCCTAGCCCGCCAGCAGAGCATGGAGCTGGAAAGCATTTCCGCCGCAGTGAATGAGCTGCTGGCGGCCAACCAGGAGGTGGCGTCGTCTGCCGAACAGACATCCCGCTATTCCGAAGAAGCAACCGCCGCCTGCCAGCACGGGCAATCGGTCCTCTCTTCTGCCAACAATGAAATGGCCACCCTTGCCCGGCTGCTTAAGGAAACGGCCACGGAAGCTGAAACCCTGGCTGAGGAATCCCACAACGTCGGCACGGTACTGGACGTTATCCGCAACATCGCAGAGCAAACCAACTTGCTGGCCCTCAACGCCGCCATCGAGGCAGCCCGCGCCGGTGAACAGGGCCGGGGTTTTGCCGTGGTTGCTGATGAAGTACGGACACTCGCCACCCGTACCCAGGCCTCTACCGATGAAATCGAGCAGATTGTCCTCAGCCTGCAAAAGCACGCCGGAGCGGTAAAGCAGCGCATGGTGGACACCCAGTCGCAATCAGCTACCACTGCTGAGCACACCAATGAGGCAATTAACGCACTGGAAACCATCGACCAGCGTGTCCGCCATATTGATGACCAGAGCACTTCCATTGCCCAGTCATGCTCACAGCAAGCGGCAGCCACCGAAGAGATTAACGTTAACCTCAACACCCTGGCAGAGCACAGCCGCAGTACGGTTGAACAGGGCGAGGCGATGAACGGGCAGAGCGAACAGCTAGTGGTGATTGGCGATCAGCTTAGAGCGACGGTTTCACAATTTAGGGTGTAATCTTCCCTCCAACCGTAGAGACGGAAAAAGGTCAGTGGTATGCTGTGGCAACGCTATTTATTAGCCCACATATACCAGAAAAATGTCTGAGGGCAGGATATCCTGTTCTCAGACTGATGTTTTTCAACCTATTCAGGGGAGAGACCTGTGTCAGACATCAGCAACCTTTCACCACAACTGCTTTGGCAGTTCTTCGACAAGATTTGCTCTATCCCACACCCATCAAAGCACGAAGAGAAAGTTGC